>JACCVC010000238.1 GCA_013698305.1 Chloroflexia bacterium | reverse complement strand
ATGGCGTATTGGAACCTGGAAACCGCGGTCGTGCTCGGCGCGGGACCGATTGGCATGCTCGGCTCGCTGCTCTTGCGGTCGCGCGACATCGATGTCACCACTGTCGCCCGCACCCCCAAACCGAATCCGGCCGCCAGCATCATCGAGGCCAGCGGCGCCAGCTACGTCTCCACTGAGGTGGAATCGCTGCACGAACTTCACCAGCGGCTGGACAATATCGACCTGATCCTGGAGAGTACCGGCGCCAGTTCGCTGGCCTTCGACGCGATGACCATGCTCGGCACAAATGGCGTGCTGGTGCTGCTCAGCCTCACCGGCGGTGACGGAACCGCCGAAGTGCCGACTGCTCAGATCAATACCGGACTCGTGGCGGGCAACAAGACCGTGGTTGGCAGTGTCAACGCCGGCATTGAGGACTTCACGAACGCCGTCGATCATCTGGGACGGTTCGAGGAGTTGTGGCCGGGACTGCTGGAGCGGATGTTCACCGATCGCATCCCCTTCGATGCCGCGCTTGGCTCGATCGCGGCCAAGGCCGATCAGGGCATCAAGACGCTGATCGAGTTCAGCTGACCATCAGGTCGTGGATTCCACCTACCAGCGCCTCGATCTCGGCGTCGGTCGTGATCGCGTGTACCGATGCCCGCACCATCGCATCGAGACCGCGTGCTTCCATGTCGAACCGGGTGCTCTGGACCGTGGTGATCGACACGTTGATGCCGCGATTGCCCAGGAACTCCTTGATCTCCAACGGCGTCAGACGCTCATGGGTAAGCGTGACGATGCCGCCCTGCTGTCGACCCTGATCTCGCACCGTCACGCCAGCCAGCCCCGAAAGCTCCGACCTCAACCGCTCGGCTTGTCGGACGATCCGGGCGGCGATGCGCTCGATGCCGATCTCACGCGCATAGGCTACCGCCACGCCCATGCCCAGCCGGGCGGCGTGATTCGCCTCCCACGATTCGAATCGCCGCGCGTCGGGCCGAAGCTGGTAGCTTCGCGGCCCGGTCCAGGTCGCCGCCTGGTTGTCGATCATCGGCGGCTCCAGCTCGTCCAGTCGATCCTGACGCACCACCACGAATCCGGCGCCACGCGGACCGCGCAGGTACTTGCGGCTGTTGCCGGCCAGCGCATCGCAGCCGATCGCCGCCATGTCGAGCGAGATTTGCCCGACGGTCTGGATCGCGTCCAGCACGTACCAGGCGTCCGGCGCGCGATCGCGGACGATCCTGCCGATCTCCTCTGCGGGCTGGATCAAGCCGCCGTTGGTCGGCATGTGCGAGACCAGCACCGCACGCACCCGGGAATCCAGCTGTGCGTCCAGCCGCTCGAGATCGATCTGTCCGCGCTCGTCATCCGGCACGACGATAAGGTCCACACCACGTTTGGCGATCTGCAACATCGCGATGACGTTCGAGCCGTATTCCGACATCGTCGTGACGACCCGATCCCCTTTTCGAAAGGGGATGCCGTAGACGACCATATCCCAGCCGCGGGTGCCGTTCTCCATCAGCGCCACTTCGGCGGGCGAAGCTCCCACCAGCCCAGCGATTTGCGCATAGACATCCTCGAGCCGCTCTTCCGCCGCGTCGAACGCCTCATAGCCGCCGATCTCCGCCTCGCGTTGCAGATGGCCGATCGTCGCGTCCATCACCGGTTGCGGCGGCAGCGATGCACCCGCGTGGTTGAAGTGACGGACATGCTGCACCCCAGGAGTGTCAGCCCGCAGCCGTTCCACGTCATCGTCAGCCATCGGACCCGAATCAACGCCATGCTCAGGCATGTGACTATCTCCCAGGACGAAACGCGGAGATGTCGGACGACGGCTGCCTGCCAAGGGCCAACTCGGCGGCGATCGCACCGGACCACGGACCCAGCTGCAATCCCGATGGCCCATGTCCCGTTGCCACGACTACCGAACCATGCCCCTCGACCTCGCCAATGAACGGCAGCCCATCGTCAGACAATGGCCGCAACCCGACGCGAACTTCCTCAACCGTGCCGTTCGCCAGCCCCGGCGCGACTCGCAGCGCGGCATTCGTCACCGACTGCAGACCGCCCGGCGTGGTGCGCAGGTCGTAGCCAGAGCCGGTCTCGCGGGTCGCGCCGCATACCACCCGATTCGGCCCAAAGGTGAGAATGTATTGATCGCCAAACGTCCCGATGATCGGCCAGCGCGACGTATCCGTTTCGCCCATTTCGATGTGCATGATCTGCCCTTTTTGTGGAGCAACGTGTACGCTGACGCCAATCGGCTCCAGAAACGTGTTGGTCCACGACCCCGCCGCAACGATCACCCGATCGACTGAGTGCGTGGTCCCCTCGACCTCGATCACCGCGCCGTCATCGGCTGCTCGCAACAATCGAGCGTTTCCCTGGAGGATCGTCGCTCCGAGCGTTCTTGCCCCCGCCACCATCGCGTCCCGGACTGAGCCGCCATCAACCCGAGCGGCCTCCGGCACGTGGATGGCCCCCGCAACTTCGCCCAGCGCGGGGAACATCGACCGCGCCTCCTCCGCGGAGACCATTCGCGTCGCGCCCAGGTTCGGCATGCCCTCCTGACGGCGCTGCTCCATCATTTGCTGGATCGCGGGTAGCCGCTCGAACTCTTCGTTATTTGTCGCCACGAACAACTTGCCCACGACGTCGTAGCGTGTGTCGCCGGCGCCCAGTTCCGCCAACCGCGCCACCAGCTCGGGATAGTAGCGAACGGCATCGGCGGCGAACGGGTAAAATGCCGGCAGCGTTCTCATGCTCGTGCCCGGCGCGATGATTCCCGCGCCAGCCGCCGTCGCGTGGCCCGGATCGTGCTTATCCACCAGGACGACTTCGTTGCCCGAATCCGCCATCCGAAATGCCGCGCTAGCGCCCACGATTCCGCCACCAACCACCATCGTCCGCGTCATTGTTCCACTCCTGTCCTGCTGCTTTCAGCGTTCCCCAAAGAAGGGAGCCTGACCACATGATTGCCCTCTAACGGATACCCGTATGGGTTCGCTTGTATACCACGCTGAAACACCGAAGGTGGGATACTTTGAACATGTCGCGCCGGTCGTATTTCCGCTCCTGCTATGCTCGGCATGACGGTGTGCCTGCGTTCCCAACCGCCCGCCCATCGTTGGTATGACCACGTCCGCATGTTCACCATTCATTGTGCAGGATCTGGCTGTCCAGACGGGCAGCAAACTCATCTTCGCCCCGCGGTGTCATCTACGCCAATCCCAACCAGGATGGCGCAAGGTCTGATCGAATGCCAAACTGGTCTCTCCGAACCCGCTTTCTGCTCTTCGCGTTCGCCTGCCTGATCCCGCTCACGGCAGTGGTCGGATACTATCTCGATCGCAGCCGCGATCGGAGCGTCGAGCAGACAATCGCCTATCAGACCACCCTGGCCAGCCAGACCAGCCGATCTGTCAGTTCATTCATCGACAATAACGTTGACGCGATGCAGGGTCTGGCTCAACTCCCTGATATCGTCGGCCTTGACTCCGAGGACGCTGGAAATGCGCTTGGCGAAGCTCGCTCAGTCCGCCAGGAGCTTTCCGGTATCTTCCTGCTCGACGCTGAGCGGAGTATCGTCAACAGTTCAGGCACCGACCCCGCGCTCCTGCTGGACAGCATCGCGGACCAGGCCATTGCGACGATATCCCAGGGCGAATTCACCATTTCCCAGCGGATTCCCCTCGACTCCGACGTCAACGCGATCGTCCTGATGGTGCCCGTCACGACCGTCTCGACGACCGAAACCGAGGCGACCGACGATGACAGCGACGCTCCAAGCGAAACTTCGCCATCAGGTGACCAGGTCACGGAAGGCGAGCAGGCGACGCAGCCGCCTGGACAGACCATAGGCGTCGTTGGCGCGGTGTTACAGGTCGAGCGCCTGGCGCAATGGACTCTCCCAGGCAGTCGTGGCCAATCAGAAATCGCCATCGTCAGCAGAGGCGAGCTGCTGTACGCCACCAGCGGCATCAATCCCACCGGGTCCGGCTTCATCACTGACAAGCAAACGCAGATCGAGCTTGCCCTCGATGGGGAGTTCAATCAGTTCAGCTACACCGGCCCGAACGGTACGGATCGCATCGCCGTCGCCATGCCACTAGGATATGAAGGCGTCGATTGGGTCATCATCGTCACGCAACCTGACCCGTCGATCTTCCAGGGTCTCTCCACACCGGAAGTGCTGATTGTTTTTGCGCTCGCCGTAACCGTCATCACCGCGATGGCGGTCGTGCTCGGTGAGCTGACCGCCCGTCCATTGCGAACGCTCGCCGCGCAGGCCCAGGCGTTACACCAGGGCAGGCTTCGTGGCCCGGTCGTTGCACAGGGAAGTGGAGAGATTCGCTCCCTCGGGCTGCACTTCGCAGAAATGGCCCACCAGATGAACGCCCAGGTGGCAGTGCTTGAGGAGGGTCGGCACGACCGCGAGCGCCAGGCCGAGCAAATGCGGGATCTCCTGCGCCGGACCAATCGGCTTCAGGAGGACGAACGCCGCCGCATCGCCAGTGATATCCACGACGCCGTGTCCCCGCTCATCACCGGCGCCCTTTACCAGACGCGTGCCCTGCAGATGACTAACGGCTCGACACCGGATGACGAACGCGATTCGTCGCTCGGCTCGATAAGTGAGTTGCTGGAACGAGCGGGCGGAGAATTGCACGACGTGATCTTCGAGCTGCGCCCACCCGACCTCGACGATCTCGGCGTCGTCGCCGCGATCGAGGCCTATGCGCAGACCATTCAGCGCACCGGTCTTTCCTGCCGTCTGGAAATGGCTGGCGAACCTCCTAGCCTCACTCCGGAAGTGCGCCTTGGCATCTATCGCATCGTCCAGGAATCGCTCCACAACGTCCTTCGCCACGCGGGGGCCGACGAGGCAGTGGTACGGCTCGACACCTCTGATGACCTGTTGCGGGTGACCATTCGCGACAACGGCGCCGGCTTCGACCCATCCCTGGCCGTTCGGCCGACATCGCTGGGGCTTCTCAGCATGCGGGAGCGAGCAGAGTCGATCGGAGCGACCTTCACGATCGTCAGCAAGCCTGGTGGAGGCACCGCCATTGTGATCGAGCGACCGAACTCGGGCGATGTGATGTCCGACGAAGTGCTGGAGAGTATGATGCTACAGAGCAACGGGCGTCACGACTCCGCGCAGGACTCTCCGCTCAACGCGCCAGGGTCGAACGCCAACGACGTAATCTGATCGGGAACTCCACACCGTGATATCAGTAATGCTTGTCGATGACCATCAGATGGTGATCGAAGGACTGCGAAAGCTGCTTGAAGCCGCCGGGGACATCGACATCGCCGGAGAGGCGCACGATACCGCCTCCGCCCTGGAACAGGCTCGGAAGCTTTCCCCCGATGTCGTGTTGCTCGATCTGCGCATGCCCGGCGCAAACGGCATTCAGGCCGCCCGCCGCCTGCGCCAACAGGACTTTCCCGGCGCGATCATCGTCCTCACCTCCTACGGCGACCAGGCCTATGTGCGCCAGGCGCTCGAGGCGGGCGCCGACGGCTATCTGCTCAAGAACACCCCTTCCGCCGAATTGATCGACTCCATCCGGCTGGCAGCCCGGGGCCGACGCCAGCTCAGCCCGGAGCTGCTCGACGGGGTGCTCCAGGAGTTCGGCGGTCTCGCTCGCGAGAAGACGGTGCGTGACGCCGATCTCAGCACGGACGACCTCGCCATCCTGCTCCGCGCCAGCCAGGGAGCGACCAATCGCGAGATCGGTGTCGCCATGAACCGCAGCGAGATCGCCATCAAGAAGCGATTGCAGTCCATTTTCCAGAAGTTGGAAGTCAACGACCGTGCCCACGCCGTCGCCGAATCCATCCGCCGGGGATTGATCTAGCGCAATCGCGTAGTCCTGGACCGAGGTGTCCGGGTGGGCGCTGACTGCCTCCGCCTGCGGTAGCATTGTCCGGTGTGCGGCATGTGCCGTCCTCTGATCCAACCCCGCCCCCGACCGAGGATAATCGCCTGTGGACTGGTTCGAACCCACCCTGACGTGGTACCTCACCACCACGCTCATCGCGCTCGCCCTTGCCCCCCTGGTGATGCTCCTCTTCGCATCAGTCACCGACCGCGGCGCCAGCATCGTTCGACCGCTCTCGGCCCTGCTCTTCATCTGGCCAGTCTGGTTCCTGGCCAGCCTCGGCGATGGCTTGGTCCCGTTCGACCGCCGCACGCTCTGGGTCGCGCTCGCGCTTTTCGCCCTCGTCTCATGGGCGATCGGCCTCCGCGCGGGCATGCTCAAACGCGCCTCGCTCCTGCACCTCGCCGCGGCGGAGGCCGCCTATCTCGCGTTGTTCTGCGCCTACGTCTGGCTGCACGGCTTTGCCCCGTCGGTCACTGGCCCGCTCTCGGTCGATCAGGAAAAGCCCTCGGACCTGATGATGCTCGCTTCCACCATGCGTGCCGACTCAATGCCCCCGTTGGACGCCTGGTTAAGCGGCGAAACGATCAACTACTACTATCTCGGTTACGTGATCTGGGCCGCCCCCGCCAACATGATCGACACCAATCCGGCGGTCGCCTTCAATTTGGCGCTGGCGTCTACCTTTGCCATGACCGTCGTCGCGACCATCGGCACGGTCGCCAACATTCTGTCGCGCTTCACCAGAGCAACGGCGGCGCGTGTCGGCGGGGTGATTGCCGGAGTCATGGTCGTCCTCATCGGCAACCCCTGGACCGCGGTGAAGGTGATCGAAGACGCCTCTGGCCAATGGTCGCTGTGGGCATTCGACGGCATCTTCTGGAACGCCTCGCGCGTCATCATGGACTCGCCCGACCCTAACGCGTCGCACCCGATCAGCGAGTTTCCCGCGTTCAGCTTCCTGTTGGCGGACCTGCACCCCCACCTGATAGCGATCCCGTTCACCATCCTCGCGCTGGCCTTCGCATGGTTGTTCGCCAGCCTGCCCCGCGACGACCACGGGCCGACCCGCTGGCTCCGGCTGGCGGTGGCGGGAATCTCGGTCGTGGCCCTCTACGCAATCAACTCCTGGGACTTCCCGACCTGGTTCGTCGTCATCGCTGGCGCGATCCTGGTCTCCCCGGCGTTCCACACCCTGGGAAGCCGGATTATCGCAATCCTGACCGTCCTGGTCTCGGGCATCGTCGCCTGGTTTCCGTTCATCCTGGAATTCGAGACATCGGTCAACACGTCCGGATCAGCGTTCCCCGATTGGGTAGAGGGCATCCCCGTATTGGGCGGGGTGCTTGCGTCCGTCGCGGCCTACTCTCTGGAGCGGACGTCACCGGTCGAGTACCTCTCCATCTTCGGTTTCTTCTATCCGGTTATGGTGGTCTTGATCATCACCGAGATGTTCGCGCACCGTGAGGTCGCGCCGGACCCGCTGGTCACGCGCCTCTCCTGGGTATCCGGAGTGATCCTGGTTCTGATTGGCCTGCTGCTGCCCGCGCCGCTCGTGATCATGCTGGGGCTACCGGCGCTCGCGGGCTTCGCCGCCTTGCTGCGTTCCACCAACCTCACGCTTGGTGTCATCGCAACCGCCCTCGCGACCCTGGCATTCCTGTTGACGCTGATCCCCGAGTTCTTCTTTCTACTCGACATCTACGGCGTGCGGATGAACACCGTCTTCAAGATCTATTTGCAGGTGTGGATTCTCTCCGCTGTAGCGACATCACTGGCGCTGATTCTGCTCTGGCGACGGTCGCGCCGGTGGCGCGCCGGCCAGGTTCTCGTCGCCCTCGCCACCATCGCGATCGTGGTCGGCGGCCTCGCCTATCCTGTCGTGGCCGGGAGCCAGTGGCTCGCCACAAGAAACCCGGACGCCAACTGGGAAGGCGTCGACGGCCTGGCGTTCCTGAAGGAGAGCGATCCCGCGACGTACAACGCATTGCAATGGCTATGGGACAACGGATCATCCGATGACGTCATCCTGGCCGCGGGGGGGTGCGAGTGGTACTCGGTGATCGGTCGGCCCTCGGCGGCATCCGGCGTGCCGGCGATCATCGGCTGGACCGGTCACGAGCGCCAATGGCATTTGGGCGACGACGACATTTTGAGCCAGTTCCCGGAGCGGGTGCAGGCGGTCCGCGACCTGTATGCCCGGCCCACCGACGAACTGCTCGACGAGTACGGTGTCAGCCTGATCTTCATCGGGAACACGGAAACCCAGGGTATCGGTCTGGTGGAAAGTCCCGATTGCGCCCCCGGGCCGTTCCCGGAAACAACATCGCCGGAGTTCCCCGGTCCCGGTTGGACCGAGACCTTCAGCGAGGACGGCGTGCGTATCCTGCGCCGCGACGAATCGGATTCGTAGGGTAAGGTGAACCACAACCGCGCTTAAACTGGCCCATTGCTTCGGGCTGATCGCTGGGTGTCGGCAGGCATGCCGTCGATCAGGCATTCGACGATGACGACGTCCTTCCACTCGCCATCGAGCTTGCCGTGGCGACGGTAGACACC
>JACCVC010000233.1 GCA_013698305.1 Chloroflexia bacterium | reverse complement strand
CTTTCCGGATGCCCTGATCGAGCCCGTCGCAGAGCGTGTCGATGGCCGGAAGGAGGTCGAATTGCCCCGGATCGGCCGATGCCCGGATCACCTCGCGAATCTGACCGTCGAACCCGGCTGGCACACCATCGCCGAGGCGGGCGACGTGGGCGAGCTGGCGCTTCTCGCCGGGATGCAGGGTCCGGTTCAGAGCGAAGACGACGTCGAACACGCTGGCAAGGAGCGCGGTCGTCCGGTGCTGGATGCTGACCGGGTCGTCGCGCTGGATCGCCAACTCGATCTGGCGGTGATACGACGAGCGGGTCGTTCGCAGCAGCGGATGGTTCCACCCGATTATTCGGCGACGGAGCTTCTCCGGATAGGGGGTTGCCGCCAGCGCCTGCTGTCCTGCCAGCCAGCCATGCCGGTCGAACAGCCGTACCGAGTGCCGCAGCGTGTACCAGAACGAGGTCGTGTATCCCAGCGATGGCTGGCAACGCTCGATCACATCGGCGATCTGCCGCTCGAACCAGGGCCGTTCCCAGTACATGATGTCGACCGACGCGCCGCTTTTGCGATCCGACCACTCATCGCCCGGTCCGAACCAGCTGTTGCCGATCTCCGGTGATGGGTCGAACCGCTCGGCCAGCTCACGGCGCAGGTCGAGCGGGATGTCGGCATCAACATAGACGTAGATGTCGTAGTCGGACTCCGCGTCGGCACGGTTGGTGGGTTGCGACCCGCCGAGGGCGATGGCCGCCACATCGGGATGCGCCGACAACGTTTCCATGACCTCGAGCACGGCATCGGGTGTTCGGATGATGGATGCGTCGGTGTTCATCATCATTTTGCAATCACCTGCCCTTTTGGCGGATGTAGCGTTGAACGCTTGCCGTGAGAATGCAGCCGGAGTGAGTGCGAGCACAGGTGTTTGACCTGTCCACTCATGAGAGGATGCTCCTTGAAGCCTGCCGAGAGAAAGGGAAACGCCATGATCGTTGAGTATATCCGCTATGCCATCCCCGAGGATCGTAGGAATGCGTTTGAGAGCGCGTACGCCGTGGCGCAATCAGCGTTGCATGCGTCGAGCCATTGCCTGGGATGGGAGCTTGCGGGTTGCGCGGAAGATCCTACCCAGTACTTTCTTCGGATCGAGTGGGACGTCGCCGAGGGGCACATGAGCGGGTTCCGGCGCAGTCCCGAGTTCCGCGCATTCCTTCCCCTGGTTCGTCCGTTCATTGAGGACATCCAGGAGATGCGGCACTACGAGTTGACCGCTGTCCGTGGCGACAAGCCGGATGCTGGAGATCGCCAGTAGTGACGGGGCTTCAGCCGGCAGGTTGCCTGGCGTTGAGCGATTCGTGATTGGCAGGTTCGTGAGGAATGAATCCGGTGAAAGCGGCCCCTCCCGAGGCTCCGTTGCTGGCGGTGAGCTCACCGCCGTGAGCGACCAAAATTCGCCTGGCAATCGTCAAACCCAGGCCGGCGCCGCCGGTCTTTCTGTTGCGGGACGTCTCGCCGCGATAGAGTGGCAGGAACAGCTTCGGCAAATCCTCGTTGGCAATACCTGGCCCGGGGTCCGTAACGGAGAACGCTGCGCCTGCAGATGACTGTTTCCATTCGATCCGGATCGTTCCTCCGGCGGGCGTGTGGCGCAGCGCGTTGTCGAGCAGATTATCAATCGCGCGCGTGAGGAGATGTCCGTCACCGTTGATCAGGCACGGCGTTGGCAAGCCGGCAAGCGTGACCTCTACCCGCTTCGTTTCCGCCTGGGGGCGCAACCCATTGACCTGATCCGCGAGCAACGTGGCAAGGTCAAGTGGAGCGCGATTCGGCGTCTGGTCCAGGTATTCGAGCCGCGTAAACGTAAACAGGTCAGAGATGAGGCGTTCGAGCGCGACGGATTTGTCGAGCGCAACCGCGATGTAACGGTCTCGTCTTTCCGGAGTGTCGGCAACTCCCTGCTTGAGCCCCTCCAGCGATCCGCGCAGAGAGAACAACGGGGTCCGCAGGTCATGAACGATAGCGCTGATGAAGAGCTTGCGTTCCTCCTCCATGGCGGTCTGCTGATGCAGTGACGCGCGCAACGCATTGCTCATGGCGGCGAATGCCCCATTGAGCTCGGCAACTTCGCGGACGCGTGAACCGGGAAGCCTGATATCGAGATCGCCATGGGCAACCCGTTGGGCAGCGTGACTGGTGGCCGTGAGGGGAGCGACGACGGCACGCCGGAGGAACCACGCCGTTCCAATCAGCGTGAGGCAGAGCGCGGAGAGCAGGGC
>JACCVC010000231.1 GCA_013698305.1 Chloroflexia bacterium | reverse complement strand
GACGGCGCCCAGCCGCGTTGCAGGAGCGGCTTGCCGATGCCGTAGAGCAGCAGGTGGGCGAATGGCGGCGAGCGGAAGGTCAGCGGTCGCTGATCCATGACCTCGAGGCCGGCGCCATCCAGCAGTCCGGCGATCTGATCCGACGTATAGAGGCGGCGGTGGCCGTACCAGATTCCGGACCATGGCCGCTCGCCCTTGAGCTGATACCCACCCACGCGCTTCAGCACCCAGTTCGGCGGATCCCAGGTACGGGAGAAGTCGGCGCAGGGAACCGTCACCACCAGCCGACCTCCGGACTTCAGTACCCTGGCGAGTTCTCCCGCGGCGCGGGCATCGTCGGTGACGTGTTCCAGCACCTCACTGCACACGACGTGGTCGAAGGCACCGTCATCGAAGGGCAAGTTCAGCGCATCGCCGGTCACGGTGGTGACCTGTTGAAAGCGTTGCAGGTCACGTTGCGTTTGCGCCACCCGATCCGGATCGCCGTCCAGCCCGACAAGGCTGGCGTCCGTCAGCTCCGCCAGCATCCGAAGCGTGAAGCCATACCCGCACCCGCAATCGAGAACCTGGCTGCCTGGCTCGGGATCGAGCCATTCCAGGATCGTTTCGCAACGGCGTCGGAAGGCAAGATCGCCCTC
This sequence comes from Chloroflexia bacterium, assembly GCA_013698305.1. Taxonomy (GTDB): domain Bacteria; phylum Chloroflexota; class Chloroflexia; order Thermomicrobiales; family UBA6265; genus JACCVC01. Next base: position 8,071 of record JACCVC010000231.1, on the reverse strand, counting down.
GACCGGCATCAGCGCCCGGACCCGCTCGCGAGCGCGCACAGTTTCAGGGGCAAGCGCCGGATGGTCGAAAGTAGCCACTATCGATCCCGTCCCTGATTGGCTACGGTGGCTGGGGTCCATGGTCCGTGCCGGTGCAGATCGACCGATTCTCCCCGGTACAAGCGCTCATAGGCGTCCACGGTAACCGGCAGGCTGAATCGGGCCTCAATTTCGGCAACTGGCTTGACGTAGTCGGCCCTGTTGGCCAGCACGCCGGCAATCGCGTCCGCAAGGTCGTTGACGTCACCCGGAGGCGCGATCCGCCCCATTCCGGTCAGCAGGGCGGGCTCGCGCACGCCTGGCAGGTCGCTGGCGACGACGGGTGTGCCGCAGAGCATCGCCTCCACCTGCACCAGGCCGAAGGTCTCCGTCCAGTTGATGCTCGGCAACACCAGCACATCGCAGGCGGCGTAGAAATCGGCGAGATCCTGGCCACTCAGGATCCCGAGCTTGCGAGCCGCGCGGCCCGCCTGCTCCAGTTCCGCATCCCATGGTCCGTTCCAGTGCTTGCCATCGCTCCCGGCGAACGGCCCCGCCAACGCGAAGGTCACGTGGGGCCAGCGAGCCTGGAGCGCGGGACGGGTTTTCAGGAGGACATCGATGCCCTTCTCCACGGCGAAGCGACCGGCGAATCCAACAACCGGCCCTTCGCCCAGATCGTGTCGCTCGCGGAATTCCTCTGCCCGTTCGGGGGTGGTCGGCTCAATGGTGACCGGAGGCGGAACGATGCTGACGCGAGCGCCCGCCCGCGTGACCGTGGGCGACACGGCTGCCCGGTCGTGGGTGTAGGTGACCAACCGGTGGGCCAGCCGAGCCGAGGCGATCCCGCTCCAGCGGGCAGTCCCGGCGGCCAACCGCTCGACAGGGTTCCCGTCAAGCACAAGGTCGGAGTGATGGGTGACGATCACGCGGCGGCGCAACGCCCTGCCCACTCCCGACAGGATCCCGGCTTCCGCCATCGGCAGGTGCAGATGAACCACATCATGCTCGCGCATCAGGCGAATCGCGGCGGGCAGGAACCCCGGCATAATGACTGCCCGGCTCACGCCCTTCGCTACCGGAACACGAACGACGCGAATGCCGTCGTCGGTGACTTCCTCATCCGGCAGGTCTGGTTGAAAGCGGGAGGTGAGGATGGTGACCTCATGTCCACGGTCAACCAGCTCCCGTCCCAGCCGTTCGGCGTATATCGTCAACCCGCTGCAATGCGGCGTGTAGAAGTAGAGTATCTGAAGGATTTTCAATGTCAGCCTCTCACCGCGGTGATCCGTACGCACATGGCCACCGTCCTGATGTGCTATCTCCGTGAACCGTGTGGCATCCCACAAGAAGTTGGAAGGAGTATGGTCGAAAGACGATTCGCTGTCACCTTCGAGAAGGGCCGGCGCAGGCGCTCCCCCGCTACCCCCAACGCCGCGTTTGCGTTACCGGGAATAGAGACGACTATCGGCGCAACATCGTTGGACGTTTCGTAAGGCGTATCGTGGCTTGATCGTGACGAACGGCCGGAAAGGATTGCAGGGTGGCGCTGTTGAGCGAATCATTAACCGTTCCAGCCGACAATGCTGGCGCTCGCCCCCATCAGGCGCGGGAGGCGGACGACAACGACATCGAATCCGCCTGGATCGACGCCGCCCGCGACGACCCCCGTGCCTTCGCGCCGCTCTACGACCGCTACGCCACGCTGATCTACCGGTTCTGCTACCGCAAGGTCGGCGACCCGGACGTTGCCAACGACCTCACCACCCAGATCTTCAGCGGCTCGACCGCTACTCGCACCGCGATGGCGCGACCTTCCGGAGCTGGCTCTTCACCATCGCCCGCAACACTGTCACCGACCGCTGGCGGCGCTTTCGTCCCACTCGCCCACTCGACCCGGTGGTCACCACGCTCGCGGATCAGGAGCCGGGGCCGGAGGAGCGCGCCGTACACAGCGATGAGCTCTCCCGGTTGCTCGCCGTACTCGATCAGCTCTCCGACAACCAGCGTGACATCATCGAGCTCCGCCTCGCCGGGTTGACGACGACCGAGGTCGGCGATGCGCTGGGCATGTCCCGCCCCGCCGTGAAATCGGCCCAATCCCGCGCCTACAAGCGCCTGCGCCATCTGCTGGCGTCGCCCGAAGGAGCGTCCTCATGAGCAATCCCCTCCGCCATCACGGCAACCCCACTTCTCACGATGATCAGCATCTCCATCAGGACGCGAGGACCGACGCGCCGCGCAACGACGCCGACGCCCTCGACGCCTGGTTGAACGAGATGGCCCGCAGCGATGGATTCGCGGACACCCGGCCCGGCAATCGCCATGAACGACCACCCGTTCGCAATGACAACCACGGAGGACGTGACGATGCCGGCTCGCTGACCGCGACGGCGGCGTCATTCCATCGGCGGATCGAGGCCGCGCAGGCGGGCCATACCCGCGCCGCCGCTCCCGATCCGCATCTCTGGGAGAAGATCATGGACCGAACACCTGCCCAACCTTCGGTGACGGTGGCGGCAACGACCACTCCGGCAAATCCCTGGCGAGAACCGAAACCGAGCAAGGGTCAAACCGGAAGCGTCCCGCGACGGCGCCAACAACCACACACCAGCGTTTTTCGGCGGCAACAGGCATGGAACATGATGGCCAACATCGGGCTGGTCATCGCCATCGTCCTCGCCGGGTTCGGGGTCTGGCGCCTTTCCGGGGAGCCAGGATTGCCCGGCGGCTCTGGTGATGATCCCAACATCCCCGGCGTGGCGATGCAGCCATCGGCGCTCGACGCAACTCCGGAGGCAACCGAAACCCCGGCAGTCGCGGTCGCGACGCCGCAACCAGCGACGACCTGTGATTTCAGCGGTGACATCCCGATATTCACGGGCGTGGAGTCATCGCCAATCGAGGACACCGCGGTGATGCTCACGCCCAATGGCGACCTGGTCCTGACCTGCCCGGAAGAAGCCGAGGCGACCACCCTCGCCACCGGCGTCCATCAGGTCACGCCGATGGACTGGCAGGGAGTCGTCACAATCTCGTACAACGATGAACCGGAGCCAGAAGATTGGGAACGCGCGGTCCTCAACGTCGTGACCGGTGACGTGGTCGAGATCGGAAGCCGACCGCGAGGCTACAACGACCTGAACCAGCACCCCGGCAGCCCCTGGCTGGTCGCGCCGAATCGTGAGAGCCCCATTGACTGGTCGGTGATCGATCTTCGGACAATGGAGACCCGGCTGCTGTCCAGCCACACCTCGACCAGCGCCACGGGCATGTTGGTCCATGATGTGACCACCACCGCGAACGGCAACGACGACAGGCTGGTGATCGCGATTCAGTACTCCAACACGTACGGCGGCGGCATCGTCGATCCGACGGACAGCCTGTTCAGCGAGATCGCGATAGCGTCCGACGGCATCGCCATGCAATACGGACCGATCATCAACGCTGGCCCTCCGGGTTCGCTGCTCGTGCTGGACGGATCGTTCGGGGACGCCAGATGGCTTAGTATGCCCCGCGAAGATCAGACGTACCTGGATATCCTGCTGTCGCCCGATGGGCAGCACCTGGCGCTGACGAGCGTAGACGCTGACTTTCAGGAGTTCGAGCAGGACGAGATCGGCGAGGCGCAGGGAGACATCCTGTACAGCGTGATGCGCCTGTCGGACGGCTCGGAGATCACCCAATCGGCGCCTACCGGGCCGCACCACGTCGCGGAAATGCAGTGGACCATAGATGGCGCGGGTCTCGCCTATCTGGACGGGGAAGCGCTGAGATGGCTCCCGGTCGATCCGGACGCCGAAGCCGGGACGCTCTTTGAAGGATCGGGCTGGTTACGGTCGCTGCGGCCAACGACTGATCCTGCGACGATCATCGCCCTCTCCCTCGAACAGTCGGGAGACGATGCCCTCATTTCGGTAAATATCGAGTCGGGCGACGTGATTGAGATTCCCGGATCGCAGACCCATGACTTCCCGAGCATGATTCACCCGACGCGGTTCCTCGTCCTGGCTCAGCCAGGCGACCCCGACGCGCAGACGCACACCTACCACCTGGTCGATGTGGTCACGGGCCAAGTGATGGAATCGGTCACCATCCCTGTTGACACCGCCGAGATGGGCAAGGGCGCGATCCACGCCACGCGCGACGGAACGGTATCAGTCGTGGCCTTCAATGCCCAGCACATCTACGTGATGCGGCTGGTCGATGGGGAGCCGGAGGTTAACAGACTCACCATGCCCGGGGAGACCGGGAATCCAACCGGGATGGTCGGGGCATCGCTGTCTCCCGATGGAACGACGGTGTACATCAGCGAGGTCGGCAGCGAGACGCGCACCATCTGGATGACGCCACTGACGGATGCGTCAGAAACATGGACCTCATTGTCCGACTACCCAGGCTTCGTACCGGGCACCGGAGACTGACCCGAGAAATGAACGCAACGCGGATCGAACGTGGTGTCCGCGCGCGCAGCCACCCGGACCTTCGAGGTCCGGGTGGCTGTCTGTTTCGACGCCGAGGCACGGTAGAATGGCCGAAGCAGGTTCACATCAACGGCAGATGAAAGGAGATTCATTGCGCGAAACCGGCTCTGAATCTGGCAGGGAATCCTGCAGCACCGGTCGGATCGTTCGCGCCGGAGTCATCGCCGCGATCGCGGCGTCGATGGCGACCGTGATCGTCTACCTGATCGCGAGCGCGGTCGGGGCAATTCCCGACGACCTTCCCGAAGCCGCGGAGCTGGTCGGCATCCCGAGCATCGTCGTCGCCTGCGTGATCACGATCACGGTGGCGACCGTGGCGTTCTGGATATTCACGAGATTCAGCGAAAACCCGGTCAAGAACTTCGTGATCCTGGCGGCCATCGTCTTCATGACGTCGCTGTCGAGCCCGTTCTCGATCAATGGCGCGTCGGCGGGGCTCATTACGTCGCTGTTGATCATGCACGCCGTCGCGACGGCGATCGTGCTGTACGTCTTCACCAGGCTGGGCAATTGAACGCGGGCGGACACAAGGTCCGCACCCTACGGATCGACATCGCGTCGGCACGGCGGGCGGACACTTCGGCAGGCTCCAGGTCCGCGCCCTACGAAGGCGTCGTTTTCGGTTCTTGCTCCATCTCCTGCCAGGGTTCCCAGCTAAAGCGGCGGCGGTAGCGCTCCAGCAGCCGCAGGATCGGGCCGCCGAGCACCAGCACCAGCACGACGTTGCCGACGGCGCGGAACAGGTCGAAGCCGAGCGATGTCACCAAATAAAACCGTGCGTAGCGCTCGATGGTCTCCGTCAACCCCAGGCCAGGCGTCCAGTAGAGATCGCCCGCCTCCCCTGCTCCCGGCGCGCCGAACGGCCAGAACCACAGGTTCATCAATGCGCCAAACAGCAATCCCCAGACCGCGCCGAACGCCGCCAGCGCGATCAACCTGCGCCGCTCGCTACCCCCGCGCGGGAGCCACCCCGCTGTCATGCCGATCCAGGCCGCGCCGAGCATCTGATAGGGCAGCCAGGGTCCCATGCCGCCGGCGATAAAGGCCGAGATCAGCAACGTCAACGCGCCCATCTGGAAGCCGAAAGACGCGCCGAACACCGCCCCCACCAGCATGATCAGCAGGAACACCGGCGACACCCCGAGCACCGTCGGCGCGAGGCGCAGGGTGGCGTCGATCGCGACCAGCACGCCGAGCAGCGCCACCATCCGGGACCGAGATGCCCCGGTCTCCTCCTCGGTGATCGTCACCAGCGCCACGGCCAGCGCCAGCCCTGTCACTACCGCGATCAGGATCGGCGCGTCGGCGGCATGCGCCTGGCCGGTGGCGTCGGACTGCGTGATCGCCGGCAACACGAACGGGTACAGGAACCCTGCCAGCCCGACGAGGCTCACCGCAACCAGCAGCATGCGCGTCGGAGAGAGCCAGCTGTATATTTTAGATAAAGGATGGACGGCAGGCAGGGGCGCCGGGTGGGCGATGTTCCTCTTCATACGGGGCAGCATACCCGGCTTCGCGATACCAACTCAAGCTGACGTGTATGGACTTTTTGCACAATACCCTTGGGTCTGGCTTTTTCGGTGTTCATTACATCCTTGCATCGTTGTTCGACATGCACATGGTCAGCGGATATGCTCCGGTCTAAGGACACGTCATTGTTGTCGTGTTTGATGCAGTACCTGCCTCGGTAAAGCAAGAGCGATTCGGCTTCGCCGAACCGGAGAAGGCCTACGTCATACCGAATTCGCCTGAACACCGTGCATTCCCCTCGCAGAGCCGCGTACGGAAGACCCTTGTGGTCTTCCTCATTCCGGCACGCGATTGAGGGCCGGCACAAGACCGGCCCGTACGTGTTGTTCGCAGCCTGTCCATGCGGAATCCGTATCATTTCAGCGAAGGAGTACATAACAAAGCGCTAGCTTCGCTGTCGAGTGCTTCGCGCAGGGGTCCTTCGCCTCGGACCGACACAAGGTCGGTCCCTACGGGATGACGATCGCATTTCCGAATGACTATGCTCTTCTGACACCGTAGCCACCACCCATCACGGAGCGACGCGCAATATGCCATCTGGTGAGATTACCCTCCGCGACCTGATTGCCTGGACCGATCACCTGCTGGTCGATGCGGATGGCATGACGCCGCATGCCGACAACTCCGATCCGCTCGAACGCGACGTGGACTGGGTCATCACCGCGCGCGCGACCGCGCCGATGCTGCCCACCGTGCGCGGGGGAGAGTTGGTGCTGCTGCCGGAGCGGGTGATGATCGAAACCGGGCTCGACCTCGGCTTGCTGGTGCGGGAACTGGCCAACCAGCCGGTCGCCGCCGTGGTGCTCGATACCGATCAGCCGGTACGGAGCCCGATTCCGGTGCTCCGCACCGCCGCCATCACTGGCGAACTCGAGAGCGACCTCAACCGCATGCTCACCACCCGGCGAGGCGACCTGCTCCGGGCGGGAACCGAGATTGAGCGGATCGTCACCGAGCACCGGAGCGAACAAGCATCGCCCGAGGCGCTCCTTCGCGCGCTCGCTGACCATCTCGGTTTCACCTTCACCGTGCTGTCGGCGGCGGGACAAGTGGTGGTGACGACCTCGGATTCGGCCACCAGCGGCTTCTCCTGCGAGGGAACAGGTCAGTTGGCGCACCCCTTGCGCAAACAGCGCACGCTGGTGATCAGCGGTGTCGATCCCGACAGGCTGGCGCTGGGACGGCTGGCATTGAGACGGGCTGCCGACGCGGTGCAGCATGCGCTCGATCACGAGGCGTCGTCGGTGCAGGATCACGCGACGCGCACGCGACTGATCAACCGGGCGCTGACCATCGCCGGCAGCGACGCGCGCACTGCCGCCGCTATGCTGCGCCGAGCGGGGATCCAGGCGGATGGCGGCTTCCGGGTCGCGCTCGCGCCCGCCGACATCCCGGAGCGAGGCATCTGGCCGTTGCTCACCTCGCTGGGAACGCCGCTCGATGCGGGAGTGCTGCATGACGACCATGCCGCCTGGCTCCTGCAATCGTTGCATCCGGCTCCGGCGCCCACGGTTGCGCCGACCGATGCCTGGCTCGCGGTATCAGCGCCAGTTCGGGACGCGACCGATCTTGGGGGGGCGGTGCGTCAGGCGACCTTTGTCGCCGTGGCGCGATCGGCGGGGTTGATCGGCGCCGGTCTCACCCGCTTCGACGACCTGGCGTGTCTGGGAGCGCTTCGCCTGCTTTACGACCATTGGGGGACGCAGACGCTCGACGAATTCGTGTCGGCGTTGATCGGGCCACTGTTGCGGGAGGATCGGCGCGGGCTGCTGCGGACGACGCTGCGAGGATACCTCGCGTTTGGCGGCACGCAGCGTCTCACGGCAGAGCATCTCGGCATCCATCGCAATACGTTGACCTATCGACTGCGGCAAATCCGGCAGCTGCTCGCAGTCGATCCGGACGATCCCGAGGCGCGCTTGGGGCTGCACCTGGCGTTACTGGCCAGCGAGCTGCCGCCGCCGCGACAACCGGACCAGTCGTAGGTTCGCGTGACCAGAGAGGCTCTGGGTCTCGTACGGGCGGACATGGAGTCCGCC
>JACCVC010000133.1 GCA_013698305.1 Chloroflexia bacterium | reverse complement strand
CTTCAAGCCCGTTCCATGACGCCGACCTCCACATTTGGAACCACTCGCCGCCTATCACGATGAATCCGCCCACGAACAGCAACAGCGCCATCACAAGCCCGTAGGCCGACAACGCGCGCGCCAATCGATATCCGCCGTCACGTTCCCCTATCCATGACACGGCAGCCGCCAGCAGCACACCGTCGGTCGCCAACTCCCAACGGATAATGCCGGCGTAGGCGATATTCTGCAGCGTCTCGTTGATGATCGCCCGCCACATCACGTCGTCGTCGAGATTCTTGCTCGGCATCGCGCCGAAGTCACTGATATTCCCGAACGCAACCAACAGCATGGGCGACCCGTTCAGGGCGACTACCAGGGCCGCCACGATCGGCAACACGCCAAGTCCGTGGAATAAGAGACAGGTGGATTGCCAGTGGCATTGGAAGGCGACATGTTTGCTCTTCCGCATGATACAGAACTGATTGTCGGTATGTCATGGCGGGGATGGTCTCGCCGTCTGGCGACGGCTGAATGTAGTGCAATACAAACCGGCGGCCGCCGGTTAATACCGGGGCCGCCGATTGGTCTGCGTTCAGGTTCGAAGCTGCGCCTAGGAAACCGGGGTGCCTACTGGTGTGCCCATTGCCTCGTCGTTGGTATCGACAAGCGTAACAGTCACCGTTGTGGTGCCATCCCCGTTATCGGTGAGCACCGCTCCTCCGGTAAAGCCAGAGTCGTTCAACTCCTCAAGCTCGATGGTAAGCTCGCCATCTTCGACGTCCCCGGTGACATCGCCACATGCGATGTAGTTCTGGATGTTCTCGGCGCTCTCATGCACATTGATGGCGTGATCCTCGGCAATGATGTCGTCCAGGGCAACGTCGACATCAGTGATGCTTTGCGCCGCGACCTCACCTGTTTCAGCTGGCGGGGACGCTGCCACCTCTATTACCTGCGTCGCTACCGGCGAAGCACCTGGAGAGATCAAGACTCCCGTGACCTCAGTGAGCGGATAAACAACCTCACCCAACTCATCGCATGTGCCTAAGTGAATGTGCGCGGGATAGGCGCCTTCAGCCCTCGGCAACGCCTCCGGTGTGGCGGTGCCCTGCGCGCTGATTGCCGCCGCTCCGAACAGAAGGGTTGCCACCGAGGCGAACAGCGTGGTGGTGAATAATATGGACTTCAGCCATCGCTTGCTCATGTCTGGACCTCCAGAATCTGCATGTAAATCTCGAAAACCGACTCAGCGACGAAGCCGTCACCTCTAAAGCGAACTGCATGAAGCGTGCCATTAGCGCTCAAATCCAGTGCTGAACGACAGCATGGGCACTATCGATCGTGCTCAACCAGCACCCCGTTGGACAATGGCCATAACGCTGATACTGCTGCCATGTCATACCCGTAGCTGTCTCCACACGCCGTTGAGAACCCGGAGACGCAAAACGATGACACGCGTCCATCTTGATACCGATCGCGACGGGATCGTGACGACGCCTGCGCGCTCGCCATGCTGCTGGTCGTCCACGACAGCATAAGCTGGCCCTGATAGCGGCTAATGCGAGCATCATGCCGCGGCGAAGGGTTTCGGGCACCAATGTGACGAAGGCGGATGTGCGTCCACGGCGAGCACTGCGTTGCGGGACGCCGGCTCTAGCCCGTTCCAGAAGGTCGAGCCCTACCTCCCGAAGTGCTGAGTTGCAGCCTGCTATGACATCACCGCTCCAAAAGGCATATGCTGCTTGGGAAAGTCACTTCTCCTTTCGGCACATACAACAATTCAATGCCGCTAATCAGCGCTCAATCAGCACCGAATGCACTCTGGCCCGTTGATAACCTTGCCGCGCGTCCGGTGAGCTCCTCCCAGATCACCTTCGGGCGAGTGACAAAGATCACAGCCAGGTCACCGGAATCAGCAAGATCCACAGTCGCATGTGCCGCATCGACCTCGTCGAGGACGATCCGGATCTGACGATCCGGAACACCGGCAGCCAGCGCGGCATCCCGCAGCAAACCCGCCGACTCTCCTCGTGGGCGTCCTCGCGTATTGGCCGCCTCCCGGATGACCAGCGCGTCGAAGATTCCGCCACCAACGTGTCCCAATGCCACAGTGTCTTCGTCAGAACGGTCACCGGGAATCGCAAGCATGGCTACGGAACGCGGCGCGCCGAATCGCCGGACAAAATCACCGACCGCCTCCAGCGCAGCGACATTATGGGCGTAGTCAACAAGCACGTGGCGACCCTCAACATCCAACAGGTTGAACCTGCCCGGTGTGGTGGCGAAATCGGCGTGAAACGTTCGCAGCCCGTTGCGGATGGTGCTTATGGGGACGTCGCGAACCCATGCCGCCGCCGCTGCCGCCAGGGCGTTGAGGGCGTTCACCCGAAGCATCCCGCCAAACGTCGCCGGAATATCTGAAGCGAGGAGCACGTCGTGTTCCCCACTTTCGTCTACCAGGCGAAGCATATCTCCCGACAACGTCAGGGCGAGCACCGCTATCCTGCCACCGACGAGCCGATGGTTCCGAAGCACGGGGCTCTTCTCATCGCCCCCGAAGAACACGACCTCACCGCCTGCCGACCGAGCCATGCCGACGACGAGCGGATCGTCGGCATTCAGAATCGAGGCTCCGTTGGCGCGGACGGACGCGGGCACTACCGCCTTGACCCGTGCCATATCCTCCAGCGTTTCGATTCCCCCAAGACCGAGATGGTCGGCAGCGATATTGGTGACGATGGCGACATCGCAATGATCGAAGCCAAGCCCTTCGCGCAGGATGCCGCCTCGCGCGGTTTCCAGTACCGCCGCATCCACCGCCGGGTGGCGGAGCACCGCGCGCGCACTTGCTGGTCCGGCCATGTCACCGGCAGCCACGAGCCGCTCGCCGATATAAACTCCATCGGTGGTCGTCATCCCTACACTCTGGCCCGCGGATCGAAGCAAATGCGCCGCCATCCGGGTTGTTGTCGTCTTGCCATTGGTCCCAGTGATTGCCACGATCGGGATACGGCCACACTGATCCAACGGAAACAGCATCTCCATGACGTGCTGAGCGACCGGGCGAGCCTCGCCCTCGGAGGGATGTGTATGCATTCTGAAGCCAGGCGCGGCGTTCACCTCGATGATGGCGCCCCCGTCCTCCGCCATCGGGCGAGCGATGTTAGCGGTCACGATATCGATCCCGGCGACATCCAGACCCACGACCAGCGCCGCCTCACGGGCCAGCGCCGCATTGACTGGATGGATGTCATCCGTCCGATCGATCGAGATCCCTCCAGTACTGAGGTTGGCGGTTGATGCCAGCTGCACCACACGCCCTGACTCTGGCACAGCGTTCCAGGACAAGCCCTGCTCATCAAGCAACGCCGTCGCGGCATCATCAGCCGCAATCAACGTCAGCGTCCTGGAATGCTCCTCGCCGCGCCTAGGATCGCGGTTTTCCCGGTCGACCAACTCGCGAACCGTGGAAGCCCCGTCACAGACGACGTGAGCCGGCACACGCTCGGCGACCGCCACCGCATCTCCGCCAACGACCAGGACGCGGTAGTCCTGTCCCGATATGTGATGCTGTACAACGACGCCGTCTCCTCTGCTCTCGCTCGCCGCGGAAGCAAATGCACTTCGAACCGCAACGTCATCGTTCAGGCTGAGACCCACGCCCCGCCCATGATTTCCATCAACCGGTTTCACCACCACCGGATAGCCGAGTTGAGCAGCCGCGTCGACTGCTGCCTCTGCATTCAGCACCACGATGGACGCTGGTGTTGGAATGAACGCGTCCTGCAACAGGTGAGCGCTCACGCCCTTGTCACGAGCGGCGTAGGAACCTACCAGGCTCGTGCCGTCTGTAGCGGTTGCCCAGATGCGACGCTGCTTCTTGCCTTGACCCAGGATGACCAATGATTGTTTGGGGTCTGGCCGATAGACGGAGATGCCACGTCGGCGCGCCTCCTCCACCAGTGCCCGGGTCGATGGGCCAAATCCTGCTTTCTCAGCGGGGCGCGCGATCTCGTCTTGCAGGAATTGCTGGAAGTCCAGCGCAGGTTCGACACCGTAGATGATGTGATTGACCAGACGCACCGCCAACAGCCCGGCGGCCACACCAACGCGTTCGTGCTCGTACGCATAGATTGCGCCACTCTGACCTTCAGCGGGCCTATCGGGTTGACCACCAGCCAGGTCGCTTCCCGCCAGGCGCTGGAACTCGAGGGCGAGGCAGCTGAGGACATGGCTCATCGCCAAGCCCCGTTCCATTCGCCCGATCAAATCGTCGCTCTCCGAGGAGCGCCTATGGGCAGAAAGTGACGGAACTATCGCGACGAGACGTTCCACGAACCCGGGAATCGTGTTCGTCGGTCGACCCGCCAAGTCAGCGGCATCGACGGTGAGCCGAATCACCGGCGCGTGTGCCCAGAGGCTCGGGCCGCGAAAGACCTTGGTCTGCACGATTTCAAGCATGGTGGTGTTCGGCCTTTCGGCGCCATTGGGGCGCCTCTTGATCGTCAGCGTGGCTGCTGCGGAATCGAGTTCATCTATCGGTCACTGTAAGCGCTGGCAAGGTGAAGATGTGTACGCTTGCACACGAATAATGCGAGAACTATGCCAGGAAGTTGTCGAATCCGACTCCTTTTGCTTCAAAGGGCGCGGGAGGCGACAATGTACACGACCAAACCCTATGCGAAAGGCGCCACGGGATGAAACGAATTCACGTCGACACCGACCTCGGCGGCGATACGGATGACGCCTTTGCGCTCGCCATGCTGCTCGGGTGGCCCGATGTCGAGATCACCGGCATCACCACAACCTGCGATCGGGGCGGTATCCGCGCCGCCTATGCGCGACACCTGCTTGAGTTGGTCGGTAGCGTGGACATTCCCATCGCGGCAGGGGCTGAAGCCACCCTCACCGACCTCGGCATCGCCGACCCGATCCTTGGTGACGAGCGCCACTGGCCGCGATCTCTGACGGGCAAGCCGTCACCGGCAGGCGCTGCGCTCGATCTCCTCAGCCAAAGCATCGGCCAGGGCGCGACCATCGTCGGCATCGGCTCCTATGCCAATCTCGCGATGCTCGAAGCAATGCGTGCCGGCAGCCTTGCCAGGACACCTGTCGTGGTTGTGGGTGGCTGGTTCGACTCACCTGCTGACGGTCTGCCTCAGTGGGGACCGGAGATGGACTGGAACGTCCAGTGGGATACGCGAGCGGCCAAGACCGTCTTCGCCAGCGCCAGCGACCTGACAATTGCGCCACTACCCACAACCTTAAAGACGCACCTTCGCGCCGGCGATCTGCCACGGCTTCGCGCCTCCGGACCGCTGGGCAAGCTGCTGGCCTCCCAGGGCGAAGTCCATGGCGCGGAACACAACATGTCCGAGCTCGGACGCGCCCATGCCGCGCTCCCGGATGATCTCCTCAACTTCCAGTACGATCCGGTCGCCTGCGCTATCGCCGTTGGATGGTCCGGCGCCGTGCTGGAAGAAATGACACTCAGATGCCGCATGGACGACAAGCTGTTGTGACTGGAAGGCCGTTCCGAAGGGCGAGCCGTCCGTGTCCTCGTCGACTTCGACGCCGAAGCCTTCCACGAAGCCTGGTTTGGCGCGATCGAAGCCGCGCAACGGTAACGATGTGGCGCCAGTGGGCGGTTGAGACGCTCCCTAACAACGCGCAAACGCGTTGAGACCAAGGGGATGGACTATGCTCCTTTCAAATGATGCCGGGAGCAGTTCCGCGCTCTGCCACTGCTACGCGACACGAGGAGAGAGCATCGCATGAGCAATCGAGGACGCCTCCTCGTATCCTGTCCTGACCGCCCGGGAATCGTCGCCGCGATCTCGACCTTCCTGTTCGAGCGCGGCGCCAACATCGTGCATTCCGATCAGCACAGCACCGACCCGTTCGGCGGCCGTTTTTTCCTGCGGGTCGAGTTCGAATTGTCCGATCTTGCTAATCACGCTGCACGACTGCGGCACGACTTCGCGCCGATCGGCGACCGGTATGGCATGGACTGGCACATCAGCCAGGCTTCCGTTCGACCACGCATCGCCATTTTTTCCTCCCGTGAGGATCACGGCCTGCTCGAGTTGCTTTGGCAGCGCCGCGCAGGTGATCTTCAGGCGGACATCGCCATAGTTATCAGCAATCATCGGGAAACCGAACAGGCCGTGAGTCCTTGGCGGGTTCCGTTCCACTACGTCGAGGTAGCTCCGTCAGGTCGGCGTGTTGCCGAGGGTCACCAACTCTCGCTTCTGGAAGGAAATGTCGATCTTATCGTGCTGGCGCGATACATGCAGGTGCTGTCGCCCGCGTTCGTCGAGCAATGGCAACACAGGATCATCAACATCCATCACAGCTTTCTGCCTGCCTTCGTCGGCGCAAACCCCTACGCCCAGGCCGCGGCGCGAGGCGTCAAGCTCATCGGCGCAACCGCCCATTACGTGACGAATGAGCTCGATGCCGGCCCGATCATCGAACAGGATGTCCACCGGGTCGACCACCGGCACACCACCAAAGATCTTCGTCGCATCGGTCGGCAGATCGAACGCGCCGTGCTCGCCCGGGCGGTGATGTGGCATGTCGAGGATCGCATCCTCGTCCATGGCGACAAAACCGT
>JACCVC010000263.1 GCA_013698305.1 Chloroflexia bacterium | reverse complement strand
CCGGACTACAGCTTCACGGCCGAGGTGACGTCGGCATCGGTCGACAACATGTACCTGATCGGCGACGGTGACGCGGCGATGGCGTTCGTGCTGGCCGACACGGCCTACGACGCCGCGCAGGGCAATGATCCATTCGAGGAGCCGATCGACGCGATGGCGCTTGCCACGCTGTACAACAACTTCACCCAGATCGTGGTGGATGCGGATGCCGGAATCGAATCAATCGAGGACCTCGCCGGCACGCGCGTGTCGACCGGATCGCCGGGCAGCGGCACCGAAGTGATCGCGCTGCGCCTGATGGAAGTCGCCGGGGTCACGGTGGACGACATCGACCAGGAGCAGCTTGGCGCGGCGGAATCCGCCGATGCCTTCAGGGACGGCCAGATCGACGCGTTCTTCTGGTCGGGTGGTCTGCCGACCGCCGCGATCACCGACCTCGCCGCCAGCCCCAATAGCAACATGGCGCTGCTGCCGCACGGTGACTTGGTTGACGGACTGACGGAAGCCTACGGTGAGTTCTACAGCACGGCGACGATTCCGGCGGAGACCTACCCAGGCCAGGATGAGGACGTCGAGGTTGTTGTGGTGGCGAACGTGCTGGTGGTCAACGCCAACATGGACGAGCAGCTCGCCTACGATGTCGTCCGCGTGATGTTCGAGAATCAGGACGACCTGGTGGCGGTGCATCCGGCGGCGAATGAGTTGACGCTCGAGAACGCGATGTCGTCAGCGGCATTGGAGTACCATCCGGGCGCGCTCCGCTACTTCGAGGAACAGGGCGTTGGCGCCTCGCCGGTCGCGTCACCCGAAGCGACCCCGGCGAGCTGATCCCGTTGCGGGTCAGTAGCTGACGAAGATGTTGTTCTGGCGAGGACGGTGGCCGCTGGTGGCGTCACTTGCGGCCATCGTCCTCGTTGGCGTGTTGTTGCAGCCGGTGAATGTGTTGACGATGGCGACGGACAATGGCTCCGTGCTCGCGTGTCGGAGAATGCAACCCGGCTCCACGGCGACGCTGGTGTTCACCCACTCCATGTATGGCGGCGAGGTGCGGGAGACGTGGCGGGTGGATGGCTCTATGCTGGACCGGGTCCGGATCGAGACCGACAACGCCGCCGCCGCCGAATACTACGCATTCGATGGCAAAGTCGAGGCGACGGAGCGTGGCTTCGAGGTGTTCTCGCCGCCGCTCCAGACCGGGGCGTTGCCGGTGCGCGTCGACCAGATCGGCCAGCACCGATTGCGATTTGGCGCGGATGAGGTCAGCCTGTCGGATCGGCTGGACGGGTCGGTCGGGGCCACGATGTCGGTGACGCGGATGGCATTGATCGAGTGGTTTGTGGGTAGCGGGTGTCGCCATCCATGATGAATAAGGCGTACCGTCCAAAATAGCCGTCAGTCTGAGCGAACGCGAAGAACCTCCGCGCGAAGCGCTCGCCAGCTCTGCTGCCGCTTTGGCCCGATTGCAAAATGTTCACCAGAAGGGCGACACACAGATGAAAGCAGGCTATGTCTACATCATGGCCAGCAAAAGCCGAACCATCTATGTTGGCGTCACCAGCGATTTGGAAGGGCGGGTCTGGGAGCACAAGAACCATGTGTTTGACGGGTTCACCAAGCGGTACACCGTGACGAAACTCGTGTACTTCGCTGACTTTCAGGATAAGGGCGAAGCGATTGGATGGGAGAAGTCGCTGAAAGGCAAGACCCGAGCGAAGAAGAGTGCGGTGATCGAGGAATGCAATCCCCGGTGGAATGACCTTGCGTGGAATTGGTTTGATGATGAGATGCTTGGGTGAGATGCGCCAGCTTCGCTGTCGAGCGCTATCGCTACGCTGCGCGCGGGGGTCCTTCCCCTTCGTGCCGCTCAGGATCAGGACGACGGCTTGGTTGTTGGGCGGGACGACACAGGTTCGAGTGATCTGCAACTCGGGGGCTGAAACGGGATGACGGACAGGAAGCCACAGCGCGACAACGTGCCGGCCGATGACGTGCTGGACACCGACAGCGCGACGGAACTCCAGGGTGTCAACGTCGAGGATTACGAGGCGGAGAGCCCGACGCGGAAGCTCACCGGCGTGTGGGCGATTCTCGTGGCGGGCATCGCGATTGCCCTCTCCCTCTATGCGCTGTACGCCACCCAGGTGCCGATCGCGACCCAGCTCTATCGCACCACGTTTCTCGCCTTTGCCCTGGTGCTGACCTATTTCCTCTACCCGGCGCTCTCGAAAGGGTCCCGGAGGTTCCCGATTCCGGATATCGTCCTGACCGCCGCGGCGATCACGATCATGCTCTACCCGCTCACGGGCAACAATGTCTTTTATACGGCGGCTCTCTCTCTCGGCCTTCCCTTCGTGTTCCTGGTGCTGCCAGGCATCCTGGCGGAGGCGCCGGGCGTCCTGAGATTCACCCAGGTGATTCCGGACCTCACCCTGGCGTCCGCGTCGGTCGTGGTCGCCCTCTACCCGCTCTACGACTTCGACAATTTCATCTACCGCGCCGCCCGCCCGAACGAGACTGATGTCTGGATGGGGGCGATCTGCATCCTGCTGATTGTGGAAGCTACCCGGCGCACCATCGGCTGGATGTTGCCCGTGGTCGCCGTCGCCCTGCTGGCCTATGGCAAATGGGGGTATGAGCTGCCGGGGGATTGGGGACACCCCGGCTATGATGTCGACCGCATGGTCGGTACACTCTACATCTCGCTGGAAGGCATCTTTGGCGTGCCACTCGATGTGGCGGCGACGTATATCATCCTCTTCACGATCTATGGCGCGGTGCTTGAGTTCTCGGGGGCGGGCAAATTCTTCCTCGACTTCTCGTTCGCGGCGACCGGGCGCAAGGCGTCAAGCGCGGGCCGCACGACCACGATCGCCGGGTTTCTGCTGGGCACGGTATCCGGCAGCGGAGTCGCGACGACGGTGACGCTCGGGTCGGTCGCCTGGCCGATGCTGAGAAAGTCAGGCTACGACCGCGAGTCGGGCGGGGCAGTGTTGTCGGCGGGAGGTATCGGCGCGATCCTGTCGCCGCCAACGCTGGGCGCGGCGGCCTTCCTGATCGCCGAGTTCCTGCAGATCTCCTATCTCGAAGTCATCAAGATGGCGACGATCCCCACGATCCTCTACTACCTTTGCATCTTCCTGATGATCGAGCTGGATTCCCACAAGATGGGCACCAGGTCGGTCGCGATCGAGACCTTGCCGCTCAAGACCCTCACGCTGCGGTACTGGTATCACTTCCTGTCGCTGTTCCTGATCATCGTCCTGATGGTCTGGGGCTTCACGCCGATGAACGCGGTGTTCTGGGCGATCATCCTGGGGTTCCTGCTCAGCTTCCTGCGGCGGGACACGGCCCTGACGCCAAAGCGGACGGCGGAGGCGCTGCGGGCTGGTTCGGTCGGCACGCTCTCGGTGGCCGCGACGACGGCGACGGCGGGGATCATTGTCGGCATCATGCTGCTCAGCGGCCTCGGGCTCAAGATGTCCAACCTGATCGTCAGCCTTGCCAACGAGAGCCTGTTCCTGACGGTCGTCTACACCGGCCTCGCGGTGTGGGTGCTGGGACTGGCGGTGCCGGTGACCGCTTCCTATATCATCGCGGCGGCCATTACCGCCCCGGCCATGATCTCGCTGGGCGTGCCCGACGTGGCGGCGCACATGTTCATCTTCTACTACGCGGTGCTGTCGGAGGTGTCGCCACCGACGGCGCTGTCGCCATTCGCGGCGGCGGCCATCACCGGCGGGAATCCATTCAAGACCATGATGGTGACGTGGAAGTACACGTTGCCCGCGTTTGTGGTGCCGTTCATGTTCACGCTCAACACGACCAACGGAACGCTGCTTTTGGCCATCGGCGACTTCTGGTTGATCGTGCTGGCGACCACAACCGCCTGCCTGGCGATCGTGGCCCTGGTCGCGGGCGTAGGAGGCTGGGTGTTGCAACGGGCCAACCTGGTGGAGCGGGCGGTGCTGATCGTCGCGTCCGGGTTCCTGTTCTACACCGGCCCGATCCAGGATGCGATCGGGCTGGCGCTGATGATCGCCGGTATCGGGCTGCACTGGCTGCGGGTGCGCGGTCAGCGGGATGATTCGGGCGGGCAGGCGGCGGTCCCGGCGACGTAATGCTCTTGCGAAGCGTGTGATCCAGGGCGACTGGTGTTTCACGCCTGCCATGAAGCGGTTTCGGGCCAAGCTGCGTGACATTGCCTACAGTCGCGCCGAGTATTGGCAACCTGCGCCCAATGGAGCGCATTGACCCTGCTCCTGCCGCTGCGTTAGTATCCACTTCAGCAGCCTTTAGGGCAGGGTGCGGGGAGCGATTCCCCAATTCCCGATCGGCGGTATAGCCCGCGAGCGCCACATACGGTGCAGATCTGGTGAGACTCCAGGGCCGACGGTAACAGTCCGGATGGAAGAAGGCATGCCAGGCAATATAACAGCGGCGCCATACCCGTATTAGGTATGGCGCGCGCATAGTATTGATCCAGGCGCAATCTGTTCCATCGCCCGAGGCAAATGAGCCTCGGGTTTTTTTGTTGCCCGAGCTCATTTCAGCGAGATTCGGAGCAACGACGTGGATCAGGAATCGCGGGACATGCAGTTCATGAAGGAGGCGGTCCGGCTTGGACGAACCGCGCTTGGTCGCAGCACTCCGAACCCGTCAGTTGGGGCCGTTGTCGCCAGAGGATCGGAGATCATCGGACGGGGCGCGACACAACCGCTTGGGGAAGCGCATGCTGAAGTGGTGGCACTGGCCGAAGCAGGTTTCCGGGCTGCCGGCGCGACCCTCTACGTAACGCTCGAACCGTGCTGTCACCACGGTCGGACGCCGCCATGCGTCGATACCATCATCGCTGCGGGCATTGATCGTTGCGTCACCGCAATTCCGGATCCTTTTCCGCTGGTGGCGGGCAAGGGCATTGCCCGTCTACGCGCTGCCGGAATCACCGTGGACACAGGCGTCGTGGCGCCGGAAGCTATGGAACTCCATGCCGGGTTCCTGACCCGAATGCGCACCGGCCGCCCACTGATTCGCGTCAAATACGCCATGACCCTCGATGGTCGTATCGCCACCCGCACCGGCGACAGCCGCTGGATCACCGGTGAGGCGACCCGTCAACGCGTTCATGAGATGCGAGACCAGGCGGATGCCATTCTCGTCGGCGCGGGGACGGTTCAGGCGGATAATCCGCTGTTGACCACCCGTCTCCCTGACGACCTGTCGGGATATGGCGGTGCCCACCATCCGCTCAGGATCATCGTCGATGGGCGCGGCGTCTCATCGCTTCAGGCGCGCGTGTTCGATCCCGACCTTCCGGGCCATACGCTCGTTGTCACCACGGAACGGGCAGCGCCCGACTGGCTTGCAGGACTCACGGACCGGGGAACCGACTACCTCGTCGCGGGGTCGGGACCACGAGTCGACCTCGGGATGATGTGCGATTTGCTGGGAGATCGGGGCCTCAACGACGTGCTGGTCGAAGGTGGTGGGCGATTGCTTGGGTCCCTTTTCGATGAAGGATTGGTCGATCGGGTAGCGGCGTTCATCGCTCCCATCATCATTGGTGGCGCCGATGCTCCAGGGCCGGTCGCGGGGAAGGGTTGTGAAACCCTTTCGTCCGCCTGGCGGCTATCCGGCGTGCGACTCACGACGCTTGGTGATGATGTGCTGCTCGAAGGGACTGTCGAGCCAGCCCGGTCGAAAGCCGAGGCCGCCTGAGATGTTCACTGGCATTGTCGAGGAAATTGGCGTTATCGAACGGCTCTCCCAGGCTGGCACGGCTCCGCTGCGTATCCGTTGCCGAACCGTGCTGGACGGAACCCGCATCGGCGACAGCATCGCCGTGAACGGGGTTTGTCTTACGGTGACCCGACTCTTTGATGACGGGTTCGTTGCCGATCTGCAACCAGTCACACGCCGCCTCAGCAACCTCGGCGGGTTGCGAGTGGGCGATGGCATCAACCTGGAGCGATCAATCGCCGCGGGTGACCGGTTGGGCGGCCACTATGTGCAAGGCCACATCGACGGTGTGGCACGAATCGTCAGACTGGTTGGCGAAGGTCCGGCGATGCTGATCAGGCTGGCGTTGCCGCCCGATCTGTTGCGGTACGTCGTGGAGCGCGGATTCATTGCGGTCGACGGCGCCAGTCTGACGGTGATGCGGTTGTGGCCGGATGGCGCCGAGGTATCGCTCGTCGATCATACCCAGCAATCGATCACATTGCCTCAAAAATGCCCGGGAGACCAGGTCAATATCGAGGTCGATGTCCTGGCGAAGTATGTCGAGCGGATGTTGGGGTCGTCGCCAACCGGTGATATCTCGATGGACGTGCTTCGCCGAAACGGTTTTGCCTGAAGTTGCAATCAAATCATGCGTAGACAGGATAAATCCATGCGTCACATATCGGTGGATCAGGCAGTTGCCGATCTTCAGGCGGGCAGGTTCGTCATCATTGTTGATGACGAGGACCGCGAAAACGAGGGCGATCTTGCGATCGCGGCGCAGTTCGTCACTCCGGAGTCCGTGAACTTCATGGTCCGCCATGGCCGAGGGCTCGTCTGCGTCGCGATGACGGTAGAGCGGCTGGATGCCCTGGGCCTGCCGCTGATGGTACCCACGCACGAGAACTCCTCTGGCTTTGGCACAGCCTTTACGGTGTCGGTCGAGGCCAGCACCGGCGTTTCAACCGGAATTTCGGCACATGACCGCGCCCGTACCATTCAGGTGTTGGCGGATCGCGACACGGCTCCCGCGGACCTTGCCCGGCCGGGACACATTTTTCCGTTGCGTGCCAACCCAAACGGCGTGCTTGCGCGGGCTGGCCAGACTGAAGGATCGGTCGACCTGATGCGGCTGGCTGGCCTGGAACCTGCGGCGGCGATCTGTGAAATCATGGCCGACGACGGCTCCATGGCCCGAATGCCGGAGCTGGCACGCTTCGCCGTAACCCATGGCATCGGCATCGTGACGATCGCCGATCTCATCGACTACCGGAAAACGCTGGAGCACCGCGCTCAACGGGGGCCGACCAGTCGCCTGCCCACGAGATTTGGCGAATTCATCGTCACTGCGTACGACAACCCGATGTATCCCCATCCTGATCTTGTGCTCACCATGGGTGATATCTCCACAGATGATCCGGTGATGGTCCGGTTTCACTCGGAGTGCATGACTGGCGATGTCTTTGGCTCCACACGATGCGACTGTGGTGACCAGCTTCGGATGGCCATGGAACAGATAGCGGCGGCTGGACGAGGCGTGATCCTGTACATGCGGCAGGAAGGTCGAGGCATCGGATTAACCAACAAGCTTCGTGCCTACCACCTGCAGGACCAGGGAATGGACACCGTCGAGGCGAATGAACACCTTGGATTTCCGGCGGACCTGAGGAGCTATGGTCCGGGCGCGAGGATATTGCAGGATCAGGGTCTTCACAGTATCCGATTGCTCACGAACAATCCGGACAAGGTCGCGGGCCTGGAAGCACACGGACTCGAGGTGGTGGAGCGGGTGCCGCTCGTCGCACCGCGGGTTCGTGAGAACAGGCGCTATCTGGACACGAAACGCGA
>JACCVC010000098.1 GCA_013698305.1 Chloroflexia bacterium | reverse complement strand
TGGTCGTTTGGCTTGCCGTTCGCTTGCTCCGGTTCTGACGCGTACGGCGTCCCGATCCCATTGAGAATGCGATGCAGCGCCGCCACCTCGGCGTGGGTGAAGAGCTGGGAGTAGGCGAGGGTCGGGCCGTTGTCGTTCATTAACTCGACGCCGTCGAGGTTGTCGCCGAGGATGCCGTCAAGCTCCGGCTTGTGATGAGTTCTCGCTCGCCCGGTTGGGTCGGGCACGAACACGGCGAAGAATCCGCCGACCAGGCCACCCTTGCGGGCACGAGGCAGATCGATATGCCCGATCTCGCTTTCGCTGAAGAAATCCCGTCCGGTACTCAGCAGGCTCAGCAGCGTGTCGTTGTGTCCGTCGAACACCGGAATCAACCGCGTGGAACTCGGCTCGCTCATGATCCTGTCCTCCCTCGTGGAGCCAACTGATATGATTTGCCCCATTGATCCGGCTCGTCCAAAGCGACTGCCGGGCGCACGATACGCAACACGATACCAAGCTCGCAACGGGTTGTAACCGATCAGGGTTCAGATCCGGCGAGCATTGCGAAAGGAACCGACGTGTCCGAGACTTCGACAACCCATGCCACCACCCTCCTCAGCGGCAAGACCTGCGTCGTGATGGGCGTGCAAAACCGGTGGAGCATCGCGTGGCAAATCGCTGAGGCGATGGCGAACGCTGGCGCGAATGTAGCGATCACCTATGTCGATGACCGGGCGAAGAAGAACGCCGAACAACTCGCCGGGACGGTGCCGGGCATGAAGACGTTCGTCTGCGATGTCAGCAGCGACGAGGCGATCGCGGCGCTCGCCGGCGAACTCAAGGCGGAATACGGATCCATCGATACGCTGGTCCACAGCATCGCCTTCGCGCCCGCCGACGAGCTCAAGAACCCGTTTTTGCAGACCACCCGCGACGGGTTCCGACTGGCCCATGAGATCAGCGTCTACTCGCTGATCGCGGTGGCGCGGGAGCTGTCGCCGATCATGAACGAGTTCGGCTCGATCATGACGCTGACCTATCTCGGCTCGACCCGCGCGTTCCCGAAGTACAACGTGATGGGCGTGGCCAAGGCGGCGCTGGAGGCCAGCGTGCGCTACCTCGCCCTCGATCTGGGCGAGAAGGGGATTCGCGTCAACGCGATTTCGGCGGGTCCGGTCAAGACGGCGTCGGCACGGGGTATCCCAGGCTTCAGCGACATGGCGAACGCGGCGGCGGAGAAGGCTCCGTTGGGCAAGGTGTTCGGGCCGCAACACGTTGCGGGTACTGCGGTCTACCTGGCTACCGACGCCTCGGCGGGCATCACCGGCGACGTGATCTTTGTGGATGGCGGATACCACGCGATGGGGATGTAGCATGCAAACCGGCGGTACGTAGCGGCAGACCCCGTGTGTGCCATGGTGGCGAACATGCCAGACCAGGCCGATACCGGAGTTCAGGATCGGCCGCTACGAGTTGAGCATGGAGTCCCGATTATGAGGATCACCGCCATCACCGCGACGCCGATCGCGTTCGCAGACCCGCCGCTACTGAACTTCGCCGGTCTTCATCAGCCATACGCGCTGCGGACCATCGTCGAGGTGGAGACGGACGAGGGTATCCCTGGCTTCGGTGAAGTGGCCGGTGGCGAGCAGATGCAGAAGGCGTTCCGGCTCGCGATTCCCGACCTGATCGGCATGGACGCGTTCAACCGGCAGGCGATCAGGCAGCTTATCATCGGTGGCGAGGGCAGCGACGATACCCACCAGATCATGCCAGGGGTGGCCGATCAACGACGGCGGGAGCTGGTCTACAGCGGCATTGAGGTCGCCCTGCTCGACATCGCCGGCCAGGCGCTCGGTCTGCCGGTGCATGCGTTGCTGGGAGGGAAGGCCCGCGACACCGTCGATTTCTCCGCCTATCTCTTCTACAAGCATGAGGGCGGGGGCGGGAGCGACGACGACATTCGCGACGACATCTATGGCCCGGCGCTCGATCCGGATGGCATCGTCCGGCAAGCACGAGCCTTGATCGACGAGTACGGCTTCAGGAGCGTCAAGCTCAAGGGCGGCGCGTTCCCGCCCGAACAGGAGATGGACACGATGCGGGCGCTGCATGGCGCTTTCGGGGACGGCGTGCCGTTGCGGATCGATCCCAACGGCGCCTGGACGGTGGAAACGTCGGTCAAGGTGGGCGTCGAGCTCGACGGAATCCTGGAGTACCTGGAGGATCCCGCGCCCGGCATGGACAGCATGTCCGCGGTGCGCGGCGACCTGATCACCAGGGGCGTCATGACGCCCCTGGCAACCAACATGATCGTCACCCGCTTCGAGCGGATCGCCGAGGCTTACGAGAAGGATGCCTGCCAGATCATCCTCAGCGATCATCATATCTGGGGCGGGTTGCAGGCCACGCACGAGCTTGGGCGGCTCTGCGAGGCGTTCTCGTTCGGGCTGAGCATGCACTCGAACAGTCACCTCGGCATCTCGCTGATGGCAATGGTCCATGTCGCGGCGGCGACACCGGCGCTGACCTATGCCTGTGACACCCACTATCCATGGCAGCGAGCCGAGGACGAGATCATTCAGGGAGGTCGAATCGCGTTCGAGGATGGCGCGGTGCGGGCGCCGGACGCGCCGGGTCTGGGCATCGAGATCGATCGGGACAACCTCGCGCGGCTGCATGAGCGCTGCCGCGCCTGTGGGATCGCTGAGCGTGACGATGCTGCATACATGCGGAATCGGGTTGATCCCACGTTCTCTCCTGACCCGGCGCGGTGGTGACGTGCCGAAAACATCACCAACCGTATCCGGCTGAACGCCAGGCGCAATCCATTGAAGGAGCCACGTACATGGGAGACTCTTGTCGTCCTCCATGTACCTGAATGCGACTGAGGGTCGGCACAAGGTGCGGCCCGTACGTGGGTGTTGAAGTATCCGAGGGAAGGCGCGTGACCGTCGCGTATTGTCGCCCTCCGGGCGACCGGACCGACATTGTGTCGGTCCCTACGTGTTGGTGTCCTTCACCTTGAATCAAGCAACTTGCAACGCGTTCTAAAACTCGGCGGCGAAGATCACGAAGATGCTGGGGATCGTGAGCAGCACGGAGAGCGCCAGCACCCACCAGAAATAGCGCTTCTCGCGGCTGGGTCCGCGCTTGGTGAAGTTGATTGCGATGATGCGGACGCCGTTGAGCGTGTGATAGATCACCGCGCCGACCAGCATGAGCTCCATCGGGATGATGAACGGCTCGGCGTAGAACTCGACGGTATGGTCGTAGACGTCCCGCCCCAGACCGACCAGCATGATGTCCAGGATATGCACGAGCAGGAAGAAGAGAATACCGACGCCGGTGGAGCGGTGTAGCACCCAGGCGTACTGGCCGGCGTCGCCGTGGTAGATCGTTGCCACGCCGTTGCGCATATTGTTGAGCACCCATATGGCCAGCGCAATGACGCCGATGTAGGTGACGAGCGCGAACGCGTACAGTGAGTAGCCGAGCAGGTCCCCGATCCAGATCTCGCCAGCCAGCGGGCCGGTGTTGTCCCGGGCGGCTGCCTCATCGAAGGTGAAGATCGTCACCAGCCCGAGCACGGTGAAGATCAGGCCGACGATCCAGAGCACGCCGTAGGCGGCGGCGCGTCCGGTCCGCGGGACGTAGTCGGCGAGGGTGAAGCGCAGCCCGACCAGGCCGTGCCACAGCGCCGAGATCAGCAGCAGGCTGTCGAACGTGCGCCACAGCGGATTGGCCCAGCGGTCGGCGACGAAATTGAACGTGGTCTCAGAGGGCGCATTCAGGTAGTGCGTGATGAACATGTGGCCGAGCGCAAAAAACACCAGAGCGGCGCCGGACACGCGCAGGAAGTACCATGCGATGCGCTCACTGCCGCCAGACATGGTCAGCTCGAATCCTGAACGCCCCTTGCCTGTCGACATCGAAGCCATACCCGACTGCTCCCCCTCATGGTGTGTTGCTGATTGCCCGAAGCCATCTGGACGGTCACGGTTTCTCGAACATCCGCGGTTCCGGTTCCGTGATGGCGCCGGCATGATCCGGAACCGTGCGCCTGTCGTCAATGATTTCTTCTATTGTACGCTGCTCAGCCGCACTGCGGCGGCCAATTCTTTACGATGATTGCCGCGTCTCCGGTTCATTCGACTGCTGTGGCACGAAGCCGGTGAGCAGTCCCAGGTTTCGGAAGACCAGGTCATTGTGACGACCGTCATCGGATGCGACTGTCTCGACATCGGCAAAGCAGACACCGAGTTCGTCCGCTATCGCCTCGTCTCGAAGCATGATCTCCTGGTCGAACGCGGCGTTGATACGCCTGATAGTATCCGGGTCCGCGTGACGCACATGCCCATCCCATGTGACCTGACCGATGATTCGGCCGGTGGCAAGGTCTGCCAGATCGAACCACTCATCAGGGCGGAGACGGGGTCCGCCGCTACGTGTTCCCTTTTCTCTGCCAGACACCGGACTGGCCACCTTCCTTGTAGTCCAGGCGAATGTGCTCGATCACCATGCCGCGGTCGACCGCCTTGATCATGTCATAGATCGTGAGCGCCGCCACGCTGACGGCATGGAGCGCCTCCATCTCGACGCCTGTCTGGCCACGCGTGTCGACTCGCGCCTCGATCGAGACGCCGGTATCGTCGAGCTCAAAACCGATGTCGGCGCGGGTGATCGGGATCGGGTGGCACATGGGAATCGTGTCCGATGTCCGCTTGGCCGCCATGATCGCCGCGATCCGGGCAACTCCCAGCACGTCACCCTTCTTCGCTCGACCCTCGCGGATCAGCGTCGCGGTCTCTGGCGCCATGGTGACTCGACCGGTGGCGATGGCGATCCTGTCGGTTTCGGGCTTGTGGCCGACATCGACCATGCGGGCGTTGCCCGCCTCATCGAAGTGAGTGAGCGTCGTTTTCGCGTCATTGTCATCTGTGTTATGCATGGTGAAGAATGTCCAGTTTGCGAAATGCGAAGCGATTCGGCGCGAGTGATCGCTCGGCCAGGGAAGAGGGCATACATCTTGGGAAATCGATCATCGTCCACCATTGTCATCGGCATCGCGACGTTTATCGCCGTGCTGTTGGTGTCCTTGCTGTTGAGCGTCAATGTCTGGCTGGCGATCATCATCGCCGCGATCTGCGCGCTCGTCGCCCAGTTCATGACCGCCCGACAGGTCGGGCCCTAGGCAGCGCGCCAGACCAGCGCTCCCTACGTGGTTGGTCTTTCAGGCATGAGATCCTTGAGGCTGACGGTGGCGACCTCCCGGTCGATGCGGCGGATCAGGCCGGACAGCACATTGCCGGGTCCGAGCTCGACGAAGGTCGTGGCGCCCATGTCGATCATCTCATGGACGGAATCGGTCCAGTTGACCGGGCGTTCCATATGATGCACGAGTTCCTCACGAATCCCTCCGACCGTCGAGATGGCGCTGGCCGAGAAATTGCCCACGATCGGGATGCGAGGGTCGTGAAACTCAACTGTGTCGAGGTGGGCAACCAGTTGCCGCGACGCGCCCGCCATCAGCGGTGAGTGCGAGGCGATACTGACCGGCAGCCGGGCCACGCGCCTGGCACCACGTTGCTTCGCCAGGTCCATCGCCGCTTCAAGCGCGGGAATCTCGCCGGAAATGACCGTTTGTCCGGGACAGTTGGCGTTGGCGATGAGGATCACGCCGTCGCGCCCAGCTTCCTCGACAACGCCGGCGAGGACGTCATCGTCCATGCCGAGCACGGCGGCCATGCCGCCCGGACGCTCATCGCCCGCCTCCTTCATAAGACGACCGCGCTCCCGCACCAGCTGGAGCGCATCGGCGAAGGCGATCGCCCGCGACGCCACCAGCGCCGTGAACTCACCAAGGGAGTGTCCGGCGGCGACGACCGGCGCCAGGGTGACGTGTTGCTCGTCGGCCTGGGCATGAAGATATGCCAGCGCGGCGATGCTCATGGTCAGCAGGGCGGGCTGGGCGTTCCAGGTGTCTTCGAGTTCCTCGGCGGGGCCATTGAAGCACAGGTCGCTGAGAGCGATGCCGAGCAGGCGGTCGGCTTCGTCGAACACCGCTCGCGCTTCGGAAGAGATGTCGCAGAGGTCCTTGCCCATGCCCACGGTCTGGCTTCCCTGACCGGGAAAGACGAGCGCGAAGGGGATTTCGTGGAGTTCCTGAATGTTCATGTCTTCTCGCTTTCGTCTGACCGTTACCCAAATGCCCTCACACGCCTGTGTCGATGAGGGTAACGCGTAGTGGCAAGTTCCTTCGGCGTTGCTCAGGACATGCCCGTATCGGCCCGATCTGCCGTTTTCTCACCTTTGGCAGGCACAGGGGCTGCCGCTACGTGTTCGAGTAGTTGGAACGCAACTCAGGCATCTTCCAAACCGCCGCAGTTCCAGGCAGATTTCGAATCCGCCCGTACGCGTCATTATCGGATGAAGCCGCCTTCAGAGTTGATTACCTGGCCAGTGATCCACTGCGCCTCGTCTGACGCCAGCCAAGTGACAACCCGTGCGGCGTCCTCTGGCGTGCCGAATCGACCGGCGGGCATCATCGGCATCAACGCTTGCTGCAGGTCGGGCGTGATCCAGCCGGTATCGGTGACGCCGGGATTGACGGCGTTGACGGTGAGTCCCCGGTCCATCACCGAGGGGGCGAGGCTGCGGGTGAAGGTGACGATGGCCGCCTTGCTCATGGCGTAGGCAAGCTCGTCGGACATCGCACCCAGTTCCTGGCCAGAACTGAAGTTGATAACGCGCCCGCCTCGATCGCCCTGGAATCGTCGGCAGAACTCGACCGACAGCATCGCCGTGGCGCGCGCGTTGACGCTGTAGTGGCGATCCAGGTCGGCGGCGGTGAGGTCTTGCCAGCCGTCGCGCGTCGACCAGGCGGCGTTGTTGACGAGAATCGAGAGCGGACCGATCTCTGATTCCGCCCTGTTGAGCAGCAGCGGCAACTGGTCGGCGGATTCGAGGTCCCAAGGCAGGTGAGCGGCGTCAGCACCACGCTCCTGGAGCTCGGCGAGCAGCAGGTCGGGGTCTGCCTTGTCGGCGCCGTACATGCCGGCGTCGTAGTCGACGAAGCTAGTGAAGGCGACGTTGGCTCCTGAATTCGCCAGTGATCGGCAAATGGCGGCGCCGATGCCGATGCGCCGGCTTGCGCCGGTGACGAGCGCGTTGTGCCCGGAGAGATCGAATGTCATCTGAAGCCTTTCATGCGGAAACCGGTTGAACAGCCAACCAAAGATGCGTATGGGCCGACAGACCTCGGGCACAAAACCCGAGGCTACGGGTTTCGGCCCGAGCCGGGAGGACCCGTTCGACTCCGTTCAGGGCAGGCTCCACGCACTCCCCTACGCGATGGTGTGGGTGAAACGCATAGTGATTATCCGGAATCCATATCACTATCGATGCCAGAGCATCCACCAGTGCCGGTCCCAGCCGACAAGCGTGACGATGCCGAGCGCGGTCAGGAACGTTTCCGAGGCGGCGCGAGAGGCGAACACCCACACTGACCAGGCGGCGAGGCCGAAGATGGCGAACTCGATCATCAGACGCATCCACCCCCGGACTGCAATCACCGGTGTCGGATTTCTCGTGGGATCGTCGTGGACGGAGAACAACCCCCAAAGCGCAGCGGAGGCCAGTACAAACGTAGACGCGAGTACGCCGCCGGGGAGTCCGCCGTCGCCGATTTGCCACCCCGCGAGACCGATCCCGCCGAAGGCGACAAGCTCAAGCAAAAAGGGGACAGCAAGCATGATCGCCGTCTGGCGCGGCGGAACTGCTTCACTTTGGCCTGCTGGTGGAGCCATGGTGGGATTGGTGCTTTCGCCTGTCATCAATCGTCCTGAAAGCGCTGGATGATCAGGCAGGCGTTCTGACCGCCGAGACCGAACGAGTGTTTCGAGATGACGTTGATGTTGGCGGCGCGACCCGCTCCGCCGACGACGTCAAGGTTGATCTCCGGATCCGGATTGCGATAGTTGCGGGTGGGTGGGATGTGATTGTCGGTCAGGGTGCGGATGGCAGACATCACCTCCAGCGCTCCCGCGGCCGCCATGCAGTGACCGATCGCGCCCTTGATCGACGTGACCGGGATCAAGGGCGCCCGTTCCCCGAACACCTCGTGAATCGCGTTCGCCTCGGACTTGTCACCGGACTGGGTCGAGGCGGCGTGAGCGTTGACATGATCGACGTCATCCGGCGACAACCCGGCGTCGGCGAGGGCCGCGTGGATCGCCCGGGCGGCTCCCGCGCCCTTGGGTTGCGGCGCAATCGGGTGGTAGGCATCGTTGGTTGTTGCGTAGCCGGAGATCTCGGCCAGGATCGTGGCTCCACGCTGTTGGGCGTGCCCAAGCTCCTCCAGCACGAACATCGCCGCACCCTCACCCAGAACGAAACCGGCGCGGGTGGCGTCGAACGGGCGGCTGGCCTTGTCGGGATCGTCGTTGGAGTCGGTGACGAGCGCTCGCATGGCGGCGAAGCCGGCGAGGAAGAGCGGATGGTTGGTCGATTCCACCGCGCCGGCCAGCATCAGCGGGGCATGACCATGCTTGACCTGATGGAAGCCATCGCCAACCGCTTGCGAGCCGGTAGCGCAGGCCGTGACCACCGTCGAACTCGGGCCACCGAGTCCGAATCGTTGCTGGATGGAGAAGGCGGCAAGGTTGTGCGGGAACATCACGTGCAGATGAGGGGGGACTCGCGACCAGGAGTCGTGCTCAATCGCCGTTTGATAGGCGGGCAGGAGATCGTCGTAGATGCCGCCGACACACGTTCCCAGCGCCGCGCCACCCGTCGAGAGGTCGATGATTGGTTGGAGATCGTCACCAAGAAGGCCCGCCGCCTCCAGCGCGTTGCCGGCGGCCTCGGCTGCCATGCGGCTAAAGCGCGACGTGTTACGAAGGATCTTTCGTTCGAGAAAGCGGTAGGTGATCGCGCTGTCGTCGACATCGCCGCGCAGCACACAGGGGTGCATCGCGGGGTCGAGGCCATCGATTCGTCGGATACCCGTTTCGCCAGCGGCGATCCGCTGCCAGCTTTCCTCAGCCGTCGGAGCCAGTGAGCTGATCGCGCCGATTCCGGTGACCACCACGCGGCGGGTCGATACGTTTTGGGTCATGCCAGTGTCCTGTTTGTGTCAGGGTGACTATGGAAGACGCGCAAACCTGGTCGGCGCCGCATCCCCGGCCATTGGCAGCGATTGTGCCACGGAGCGGCCACTTTGTGTTAACCGTGATTAGCGAGGCAGCTCGACGGGCACGTCGGATCGTTGGCCCCATTCTCCCCACGAGGGCGCGTAGTTGCTCACGTGGCGGTAACCAAGCTCCGACAGCACCAGCCAGGTGTGGGCGGCGCGGTAGCCGCTGGCGCAGAACGTGACGATCTTGTCCCTGGGCGAGAGATCGAGATCCTGGTACATCGCCCGCAACTCATCCAGAGGACGTAATTTTCCGTCGGCGTCCAAATGCGCGGCCCAATCGAGATGCGCCGAGGTGGGGATGGTTCCCCGCATCCACTCCAACTGGTTGCGGGTGTCGATGATGCGAGTGCCTTTATTATCCTGGAGACATTCGAGAATACCGGGCGCCGTCGCCAGGACGTCATGGTTGAGCGTCACGACAAGTCTGGATGGCGTCACCGCGACCGGCTCGTCGCTGATTGGTTTCCCGGCGGCGTGCCAGGCGGCCAGCCCTCCATCGAGCATCGAGCCGTGCCCGATCGACAGCGCTTCCATCAGCCACACGCCTCGGGCCGCCGAGGCGCCGCTGATATCCTCGTAGAACACGACGTTGTCACCTTGCCGAATACCGAGTGTTTGGAATGCTTCCTGGATCGTGGCCATCCACTGGTCAATTGTGGTTGGGTCGGAGTCAAGGATCTTGAGCGGATAGATGTCGATGTTGCGAGCATTGGGAATGTGGCCTGCGTCGTACTGGTCGCGGGGACGCACGTCGACGACAACGACAGTGGCGTCATCCTGAAGGTCGACGAGCCAGTCGACAGCAACGATGCGGGTTGGGGTCATGTAGATTTCTCCAGCAGCGGACCGGCACAGGGCCGGTCCCTACGCATTGCGGTGAAACACGGCGCGGACGCGGCCCGGTTGACCCGGGCCCCTTGGTGATTCGATGACGCGATCCGTCTCGACAACGCCGTGCCGCTCGATCGAGGTAACCTCCAGTGTGGTCAGGGGCCAGGGACGCCCGCGAAGTGGGTCCCGCACGTCGCGGGTCACCGCGACCACGACCAGTGATCCGTATACCGCCACCGTATCCGTGATCGCCCCGATTGTTTCCTGCCGCCGGGTCACCGGGAGCGCCTGGATGGTATGCACCTCCACAACGAGGTCGAACGCCCTTCGCCAGGATCCGGGCAACGCGAAGAGATCGGCGACCTGCCAATCGACCCTGGCGTCGGGAAATCGCTGGCGAGCCCATTCTATTGCATGCGGCGAATAATCGAACGCCGTGACCTCCCAACCCAACGCGGCAAGGGCGTTTGCATCGTCACCCAACCCCGAGCCGATCACCAGGGCTCGCTGCCCGCCAATGTTCAGGTCGCGTGCTGTCTCACTGTACAGCCACGATGCGAACAAGGGATGAGGCCTGGCGTTAGCCCAGGGGACCCTGGTGGGATCCTTGCCGCGAAACTGCGCGTAGACGTCATCGAACAGGCGTCCATCCGGGTCGTTTGTCGGGGGTTGCGTCACGCGATGTATCCTCGGACGGAACGGATGCTCTGCCGGTGTGCTGGCTCCGGTGGACTCCAGGTTCAAACAGGTGTCATGGTACACTCGGGGACGAGATGACGCCCCGTGCCATTGGCATCAAACCGGTTGTAGAGGCAGTCCGACCGGGGCGTGTACCCGCCGTTGAATACCTGTGCAGTTTGTCGTTGGGATGGAACGATCGCACCAGGGAGCATGATTTACCAGCCTATGGCGCGATTGATTTTCGGAACCATGCTGGTCAGCCTGCTGTTTGCCCAGGCCACGATTATCCCAAAACTGAACCCGCTGATCGTGTCGCCTGACTTCGTCTTGCTCATGCTCTTCCTGTTGGCAGGGATCAAGGGGACCCGCGAGGGTCTGGCGTGGTTGTTCCTGATCGGGATCGTGGCGGACATCGTGACGATGGACTCGCTCGGGACCAATGGCCTGGCGATGTTGCCAGCGGTGGTGCTGGCGGGACCCGCGCGGGAGCGAATCTTTCAGGCAAACGTGCTGATCTCGATCGCCGTCGTCATTGTCGTCACGATCGCCCATGGTGTGATGCTGAGCCTGCTGCGAGGCATCACACCCGACATCACCACGTTGTTGCAGGCGCTGATGCACGCGGTACTTATACCCTTCGTCTATTTTGCCGTTCGCCGGTTGGCATAGACGAATACCTCTTATCCTCTCCGCGTCGCACGCGCAATCGAGGTTTTCCACATGGCTCGTCGCAAACGCATACCCTACGATCCGCCACACAAGCACAAGCGCCGGAGGAGGCGGTCCGAATTCATGCGGGCCGACCAGATCTTCCTGTCGCGACGCATGATGATTGCGAAGGCTGGCGTTGTCGCCGCCTTCGGGGCGCTGGCCACCAGGCTCGGCGTGATGCAGCTCCGGCAGGGCGATGCGTATCGGGCGCAGGCTCAGGAAAATACCATCCGGCAGGTCTCCGTTCCGGCTCCCAGGGGCTTGATCCTGGACAGGGAAGGGCGTCGGCTGGCCGAGAATCGCCGCGCCTGGGAAGTGCGCGTGACCAAATCGGAGCTTCCCGAGGAGGGAACGGATGAGCGCAGGCGCGTGATCGCCACGCTGATCTCCGCCCTCAGTCTGGAAGACGTGCTGGCGATCCGGCCGTCGGCGGTGCCGCGAGGCTCGCAGGAGACGGTACTCTCTCGCGTGGCGACCATGATGGGGTACACCGACGAGCAACGCTTCTCGGCGATGTCATCCTGGATGGATCAGATCAATAGCAGAGCCAGCTACATCAGGGTTACCCAGTTGTCGATTGACGGCTCGGCGCGGTTCCGGGCGGCCAGCCCAGAGTTGCCGGGCGTGATGGTGATGAACGAGCTGGAGTACCTGATCGAGAGCGTATGGGCGCCCGCCAGGCCGGTGACGGTGAAGCAGGATGTGCCGCGCGACGTTGCGCTGCAGCTCAGGGCAAACGCGATGTACCTGCCGGGCGTGGAAGTCGATGACACCGCCATGGCCCGCGTCTACACCGGTGGCGAGGTGATGTCGCACATCATCGGCTACGTGCAGCCGATCGACGCCGCGGCGCTCTACGACCCCCGCAACATGAGTCCAGCCCGGAACCGGATCTACGACCAGAACGACGTCATCGGGCAGGCCGGCCTCGAAGACTCGCTGGAAGACTATCTGCGTGGCGTCAAGGGCAGCCTATTCGAGGAGGTCGATGTCAATGGCGTTCGCACCCGCATCATTCCCAACACCGAACGCGAGCCCGAGCCGGGCGACAACGTCACGCTGACGATCGACCTCGAGTTCCAGCGCGCCATCGGCATGGCGCTGGAAAAGGGTATCGAGCGGGCGGTGGAGAAGAAGCGCGAGGAGAACGCGGAACGAGCGGCGCTGGGACTCAGCGAGTGGAAGATCCCGAATTCCGGCGCGGTCGTCGCCTACGATCCGCGCAACGGCGATGTGCTGGGGATGGTGTCGTATCCGTACTACGACAACCAGTTGTTCGTTTCGGGACTCTCCGGGCGCAAGTGGGCAGAGTACCAGAATCCGGATAAGGGCAAGGCGTTCGTCAACCGGGCGGTGAGCGAACTGTATCCGCCGGGCTCGACCTTCAAGCTGTTCCTGGCGGCGTCGGCGCTGAGCCGAGGGACGCTGACGACGGACCAGACCTACAACTGCCGGGGCGCGATCCGGGTGCCGTATACATTCAACATCGCCGAGGGCACCAACTACGCCTGCTGGGTCGCATGGCAGGGGGGCACGCCGCACGAAGTTACCGACGTGTATGGCGCGATCACGGAATCATGCGACGTGTTCTTCTATAACACCGCCGTTGAGTACATCGAGCCCGAGGGGGGCCTCGGACCCGTCTACTACTGGGACTACAACCTCAACCAGGGCCGGATCGTCAGCGACGAGAAGCATGTGTTCGACGGCCTGGGGATCGACGCGCTGGCCGAGGACATGCAGACGAAGTTCTGGTTTGGCCGGCGGACAGGTATCGAGCTACCGGAGGTCGCGGGCCTGATGCCCGACCCCGCGTGGAAGCGCGAGACATTCGCCGATGGTCAAAGCTGGGTCGTTGGCGACACGATCAATGTCTCCATCGGACAGGGCGATCTCACGTGCACGCCGTTGCAGCTTGCCTTGAAT
The DNA here is from genome assembly GCA_013698305.1 of Chloroflexia bacterium. GTDB lineage: Bacteria > Chloroflexota > Chloroflexia > Thermomicrobiales > UBA6265 > JACCVC01. Next base: position 2,856 of record JACCVC010000098.1, on the reverse strand, counting down.
ACCGGCGCGATGGGTATGGGCGGGCGATATTTCCGCCCCCATCTGGTGTCGCAACGGGTTGACGCAGACGAGAACGTGACCGCGATCGGCGCGGAGAAGATCGGTGATTTCGAGATTGACCCAGTGCATGTCGATGTCGTGCGCGAGTCCATGCGGAGGGTCTGCCATACCTCGCAGGAGGTCCCGGACCAGTCGAAGTGGCCGTTGACCAACCCGCCGGACGAAGAGGATCCGATCATCATCGGCGGAAAGACTGGCACGGCGGAGTACGGCGTCCCCGACGACGGCTATGAGAACGAAGAACTCAATACCTATGCCCGCGACACCCACGCCTGGTTTACCTGCTACGCGCCGTGGGATGAGCCGGAGATCGCGGTGTCCGTCGTGCTCGAGGCGGGCGGCGATGGTCTGGCGGTGTCGCTTCCGGTCGCGGATGAGGTGCTGCGGGCGTACTTCGAGTTGACCGGGCGTCGTGAGCGCGGTCGGGTGCTGTTCCGGGAGAAGCTGCCGATCTGACGTACGCGCCGGTCGGCGGCCCGCCGGCGCGAGTTTCGTTGTGAGGGCGGTCGCCGTGAGTCCGCAACGCCGCTATCAGCCCTACCCCAGCCCTACCCGATTTTGGGCAATTCACCAGGTGGAACCTGCCGATAGTCCGGAAGTTCTCGCAGGCCAACCTCGGACCCACCCGGGTTGTACAGCGCGATCACCCGCATGGGTTCCCAGCCGATGTTTCTCGTCGAATGGAAGACGGCCTTCGGCACATAGATGGCATCCCCGGCCCGCACCTCGTATGGCTCGCCATCATCGACCATCTGGAGACCGACACCTGAAAGCACATAGAGCACTTCCTCAGCGTCGGGATGGTTGTGGCGGTCATGGCCCTGCCCAGGCAGCACGACCACCTCGCCGAGGGTGAGGTTCGCGCCACCGTCCTGATCCGGCGTCACCAGCCATTTGATGATGCCCCAGTCAAACTGATCCGTTGGCAGTGCCATCCGATCGATGAAACCACTCTTCTGGCTGTTGTCCGTCATGAGCGCCTTATCCCTTCGTGCATGCGGCTGAAAATGCGTAGACGTTACGGTTCGGTGTCAGGCGCCGGGGAACGACAGGTTCTTGAAGGTTGCTGTCGCGTCGATCAGGGCGCGCTCTGTCGCGAGACGTTCGATACTCGACGCCCCGTAGAATCCGGCCACTCCTTCCACGCGGTCGAGAATGTATTGTGCGTCGTCCGGTTGGGCGATAGGGCCGCCGTGGCAGAGCACGATGACGTCGCTTCGGGTCGCCTTCGCGGCATCGTGGATGCCACGGACGTTTACGACCGCCTCATCGAGCGTCATCGCGGTCTCGGCGCCTATCAGGCCCGATGTGGTGAGGCCCATGTGGGCAACGACGATGTCTGCACCGGCATCCGCCATCTGCTCCGCCTCCTCCGGAGACGACGCATACGGCGACGTGAAGAGGTCGAGATCATTCGCGGCCCGGATCATGTCGACTTCAAGCCCAAAGCCCATCCCTGTTTCTTCCAGGTTTGCCCGAATGATGCCGTCGTAGAGACACACGGTCGGGAAGTTCTGGACGCCGGAGAAACCCATCTCCCTGATCTGCTTCAGGAAGACTGGCATCAGCCGGAACGGATCGGTGCCACAGACACCAGCGAGCACTGGTGTGTCCTTGACGACGGGCAAAACCTCTCCAGCCATGTCGACAACAATGGCATTGGCGTCGCCGTACGGCATCATGCCCGCCATCGAACCGCGTCCCGCCATCCGGAATCGACCTGAGTTGTAGATCACCATCAGGTCGGCCCCGCCCGCTTCCAGGCACTTGGCGGAGAGACCGGTCCCCGCACCCGCCCCCAGAATCGGCTTTCCGGCTGCTATCTGCGTTCGAAGCCGCTGGAGCACCTCACTGCGTTTCACTGCCATTCGACTGGTTCCTTTCACGGAGATGAGGGGATTCGCCCCGGTTGGCGGACCAACCCCGGTAGAGACGGTCCAGCTCGTCAGCCATCGCCGTCGCGAAGGCCGGATCGTTGATATGCGTCTCGTGCTCTTGAACACCTACATTCGCGTTGATCCCATCGAGCACTGCCCCGAAGAGCGCGGAGTCTGCCTCAGCGTCGAAGAATGGCTGACCCTCGACGTCGATCATGGACACCCCATTCTTCGGCACGAAAAGCGTGACAGGCCCCGTTGCCTGATTGAGCTTGCGCGCGATGATTCGGCCAAGCTCAGCATTCTCCTCCGCCGTTGTCCGCATCAATGTGATCGAGGCATTGTGCCGGTGCAGCCGGCGCTTTCGGAACCGCTCCGGCACCGAGCCCAATGGCCCGAAATTCACCATATCGAGCGCTCCCAGCGACACCACTTGCGGTAGGCCCAGCGATCCAGCGGTCTCCAGCCGTTCCGGACCAGATGGCAGCGCGCCACCAACCAGGCTATCCGCCAACTCGGTGGTTGTTGTATCCAACACGCCGGTAATGACACCGCTCCGAACCAATGCCTCCATTGTGTCACCACCGACTCCGGTCGCATGGAAGACGAGCACCTCATAGCCGAGCGCTTCCAGCCGTTTGCGGGCGATCGTCACACATGGCGTCGTGACACCGAACATCGTGGCGCCAATCACCGGCTTGCGTTCGGTAACCGAAACAAATGACTCGCAGGCTTTTGCCATACCGGCTATCGATCCGGCGGCATTGGTCAGAACACGCTCCGAAAGCTGATTTATGCCGGAGATATCCACGATCGAGGACATCATGGAGATGTCGGACGCACCGACATATGGTCGGGTATCGCCTGAGGCAACGGTCGAGACCAGCAGTTTGGGGAAGCCGACCGGGAGGTCGCGCAT
>JACCVC010000089.1 GCA_013698305.1 Chloroflexia bacterium | reverse complement strand
CTCATCTGCCGGAGTGTTGCGGGGTCCACCGGTGGAAAGAGGTTCTCAGGCGTTGGGGCGTACACCTTCTGGCCTAGTAAACCAGTCATGCAGTAGAGGCGGGCCACGCCAATCGCTCCGAGGCTGTCGATCTTGTCAGCGTCGTAGGTGATCCGGCCTTCAAGTGTTTGTGGCCTCACGCCTCCAGTCATTCGATGTTCGCGGATCGCGAGCTGCACGGCGGGAATGGCGTTCTGGGGGAAGCGCGTGTCAGCCAAGATATCCGCGGCCATCTCCGCACCGATGACGGCATAGTCTCCACCTTTCCGTCGCTCGCGTTCTTGACCGATGTCATGAAACGCCACCGCTGCCAGGATCGTTGGCAGATCACCGCCCTCTTGAGCCTGGATGGTCTGAGCCAAAACCATTGTCCGTTCAACGTGATCAATGTCGTGCGCCGAGTCCAGGCTCCCTTCGGCGGCGAGAGCTTCTTCAGCAAGTCGAAGAAGCCAGTCTCGAATGTCATCTGCTTCATTGATTCGATCCAAAGACACGACCTTTATGCTCAGTCAATGTCGATGACCATGAGCCACTTCGCCCCGAACGCGGCGAGCGACGACCTTCAACGGATTCTCTATGTTCCGTATACCGGCGAGTCTGCCTCCGCAACTTCACGGGGACGTACAGAACGCTCAATGTCCGCTCCGTGGTCCTGCTCGGCGGTCCGAAGCTCCCAGGTTTTTTGCAGGTTCATCCAGACATCAGGACCGGTGCCGAGCCACCGACCGATCCGCAGGGCGGTATCGGCGGTGATGCCACGACGCCCCCGCACGATCTCGGTGATGCGATTGGTGGGAACGCCCAGAACGAGGCTGAGCTCGCGGGCGCTCATGTTGAGCTCCTCCAGCGTTTCCTCGATGTACTCGCCGGGGTGGGTTGGTGGTCGGCTCATGGTTCCTTCCTTTCAGTTGCAACGCGTCAGTGATAGTCGACGATCTCGATGTTGACGGGACCTGTCTCATCATTCGGCCACTCGAAGCAAATCCGCCATTGATCGTTGATGCGAATACTGTACTGGCCCGAGCGATCTCCTCGGAGAATCTCGAACCTGTTGCTTGGATAGGCCGCTATCGCCTGGAGTGAGCCTGCGTTCTCAAGGAATGTCAGACGGCGATTGGCTTGACGCTCAATGGCAGAAAAGGCCTTGACTCGCTCCCCGTCGGCGAATCGCTGGGTTTGCTTGTCTCGATACTTTCGCACCGTCACTCCCTCTCGTGCAGGTATCGTACTATATACGTATCACGTATAACGAGGGGCTTGGGCGTTCAGCTTATCTGGTAATTCGGTCTTCGCCTACGTAGCAGATGGCACCAATCGCTCCTCCAGGAAGCGGGCAATGTCCCCGAACGCCTTGAGCTCGTTCTCGCGCTTGGTGAACCCGTGACCTTCGTCGTCGTAGACGTCGTAGCGGACCTCGACGCCACGCTCCCGTAGCCGCTCGACAATTTGGTCGCTCTCTGCCTTGACCACGCGCGGGTCGTTGGCGCCCTGGATGACGAACAGCGGCGTCCTGATCTGATCGACGTAGGTGATCGGCGAGCGCTCCATTAGAAAATCCGCCTCGGTCTCCGGATCGCCAATCAGGCTGGCTACCATCCTGCGCCAGGTCGGCGGGATTGCCTTCGCGAACGTGACGAGGTTGGATGGCCCAACCAGGTCGACCGCGGCGGCCCAGTAGTCCGGCAACCGGCTGATGCACGAGAGTGTCGCGAAGCCGCCGAACGAGCCGCCATAGACGCCGATCCGGTCCTGATCCACCCAGTCGCAACCGTGCAGATATTTCACGGCCGCATCAAGGTCCTTTAGCTCGTCGCCGCCCCAGTCGCGATGAATCAGCTTCTGGTAGCCCTTGCCGAATCCGGTCGAGCCGCGGATGTTGGGCGCCAGCACGGCGATCCCCCGGCTGGTGAGGTATTGATAAAGACCGCTATACGCATATGTGGGTCGTTCCTGATACTCCGGACCGCCATGGATGGAGAGGACGACGGGCATCTTGCCGGTCACGCCATCGGGTCGGTAGAGAAAGGCGGGGATATCCCGGTCGTCGAACGTAGGGTAGCGGATCAACTCGGGTTGCGTGAGATCAGCGTCGACGACCCCGCCAAGCGCTGAATGGGTGATCTGGTTGACCGCGCCAGTCGTCAGGTCGGCGATGAAGACCTCGGTCGGATAGCATGGCTGAGCCCATAGCACCCCCAGCTTGTCGCCGGAGTGGGAGAGCGTCATCGTGCTCAGCACACCTTCCGGCAGCTCGATGCCCTCCGGTTCTGTGCGGGCTGGAAGGTTCTGAGTGTAGACCCGCGAATAGCCATCCTCGTTTTCGGACCAGACAAGCCAGCGCCCATCGGCGGAGATAGCCGCAACCTCGATGTCCCATTCCGGCGCATGTACCAGGTCTCGCTTGCCGCTCATGAGATCATGGAAGGCAAGGCCGCTGAACTCACGTCCCTCATCGGTCAGGAGATAGTAGCCGGACCCATCCTCCAACCATCCAATCGGGAAGTACTTACTGTCTTCTTCATGCTCAGTCAGCAGTCGCGATGACTCGGCTGCCACATCGAGCAAATGGATGTCCATGTTCGTGTTGGAATGCACCTGCAAGACAAGCAGGTAGCGCCCATCCGGCGACCAGTCCATCGGGTAGTAGAGCCCATCTCCCGCGAATACCCGGCGGCTTTCCCCAGTGGCGACGTCGCGAACGATCACGTCCTGCTCGGTCGGCTCCCGGTCGTTGGCGGCATAGGCGATGGACGTGCCATCCGGAGACCACCCCTGCGATCCGCCGAGAAAATGCTGGACATCAGGCT
>JACCVC010000084.1 GCA_013698305.1 Chloroflexia bacterium | reverse complement strand
CTGATATACTCGGTTCGTTATGCGCCTGTAGCTCAGGGGATAGAGCGTTGGGTTGCGGACTCAAAGGCCGTAGGTTCGAATCCTACCAGGCGTACCAGGCCGCTTCCGTTTATCGGAAGTGGCTTTTTGGTATCCAGAATCCCGCATCACAGGCCAGATGTCGGCGTCCTCGCGCCTGACACGGTCTGCCGGTTTTGGTACAATCTCGCCCGGAGAGGTGTCCGAGCGGTTTAAGGTGCTGCTCTCGAAAAGCAGTGTGGTTAATAGCCACCGCGGGTTCGAATCCCGCCCTCTCCGCCGATCTCGAGCGAAGCACACAATCCGGAATCTGGAAGGGTCGCATAGTCTGGCCTAGTGCGCACGATTGGAAATCGTGTAGGCGGTAAAACGTCTCGAGGGTTCGAATCCCTCCCCTTCCGCCCAGAACAACCGTGTCTCGCAATGGGACGCGGTTATTTCGTCTTCTCGCTCACGTACAGTGAAAAGCCTGCGATCTCAACTTCTCCCGGATCGCATCGGCAAGAGGAATCGAAGGCTGCGCCCCAGCCACCGTCACCGCCAGTGACGCCGCCGTCACCGCCCACCGCATTGCTTCTTCAAACTCGACCAGTGATGCCAGCCGCGCCGCCAACGCCCCACAGAAGGCATCTCCCGCTCCGGTCGTGTCGACCGCAACCACCTCGGGCGCCGGTACCCGCATCACCTCACCCCGGTACGACGCGATAGCTCCATCTACGCCAGCGGTGATCACCACATCGATCCCGTGTCTCTCCACAAGCCGTTTGGCCAGGTTGGGCAACGCTCCGGTGGCATCTTCCGGAGCTGCCAGTTCCCGCGCTTCGCCGGCATTGACGATCAGGATGTCGACATACTCCAGTAGCGGGTCTACGTCCTTCGGGTCTGGCGCCGCATTGAGGATACGCAGCGCACCGCGTTCACCGGCCCTGATCAGACCCGCGCGTGCCGATTCCAGGGGAAGCTCGTTCGGTTGCAGGTACACATCAGGAGGCGTCCTCGCCAGTGCCTCAACAACGTCATCTTCAGTGATCGTCGATGTCGCTCCGGGGATGTAGACGATCCGGTTTTCCCCACCCTCCTCAACCAGAATCAACGCCACCCCCGACGAAACGTCAACACGCCGAACGACCGAGCTGATGTCGATGCCTTCCGCTCGCAGTTCTGCCTCTCGTTGCGTGCCGAAATCATCATCACCGACGGCGCCCACCAGCGAGACTTCGGCCCCAGAGCGACGAGCGGCAACCGCCTGATTCGCTCCCTTGCCTCCCCCGAAGATTTCAAATGAGCGTCCCGTCACCGTCTCCCCGCCGGCGGGTGCCCGTTCGACGCTCCCCACGAGGTCGGTATTGATCGCACCCGCGACAAGAACCCGCCCCTGTCTTGGCGCACTTTCGTCCGGCATCTTCAGTTCCCATCTATGCTACCTGCGCCGGATCACCGAACGCAGCACTCGCCTCCTCAGTTGGCGCATCGACATCGCGGCATGCTCCAGCCTGGACGATGACGGCGCGACGTTTCCATAGCGATACTCCTCGTATGCGTCGACCACCTCAAACGCTTCCGGGCGCACATCCGGATACCTGCGTCCCAGGCGGCGTGCGTACTCCCTCGGCGTCGACGCAGGGTCAGGACGCACGCCGCCCGCCTTCCCCCACCGGACCAGAGACGCGAACAGCGATTGGGGACCGATCACCGATGAGCGTGCCATCAGCAACCATGATCCCGCGCCAATCCCGGCAAGCCCAAGCGCCGCGGCAATCGCCGCTGACAACCATGGAAGCCCACCTTCGTCGCCAGAGCCTTCAGTCACTGCCTCTGGTAGATCCAGCTCTGGCGCGGACTGCACAGGCTCAGGAGTAGCGGTAGGGATCGGCTCGGTAGTGCTCGCAGGCAGGATCGGCGTGGAAGTTGGCTCCGGCGTCGGAGTGCCAGTGATCTCAATCTCTCCAAAGGACGATTCAGGTTGCGCGGAAGTTGGCTCAAACCGGATCCAGCCATAGTCCGGAAACCAGGCTTCGGTCCACGCATGCGCGTTCTCCTGGCGATAGAGGTAACCGCCTGCCTCCGCATCGAACTCGGCCGGAAAATACCCCACCACGGTCTTGGCCGGGATCCCCAGCGCCCGCAGCATCACCGTCATCGCGGACGCATAATACTCGCAGTAGCCACGGCGCTCCTCGAACAGCACATGATCGACGATGTCCGCGCCGTCAGGTGGGAGGCCAACGTCCAGGTCGTAGACGATGTGTTCCCGCAGGAACGCTTCGATCGCCTTGGCCTTGTCGTAGGGATTATCGCCTTGCCCTCCGACGTCGAGGGCAAGTTCCAGTGTGCGATCAGTCACCATATCCGGAAGGTCGAGGTAGCGGGACGTCACCCAATCTGGATATTCGTCGGTCGCCTGCCGAAGCTGATCGGGCGTCGCCTCGCTCACGAGTGATGTCACGGCATAGCGTTGGCCTTGCCCAGCGTCCTCTGCACGGGAAACGCGGACATTATCTTCATATACAGGGACCTGCCCTGCCACCAATATCGTGTCGATCCGGCCATCTTCGGCTACAGTCCAGCGCACCTTGATGAAGCGGTCCTCCAGTTGCTGTTGCACTGACTCGAGTTGCTCTCGATCCGCCTGGTCCGCTGGGTACAGAAGGCCAGAATCGCCTTCCACGGAGAAATCCGACGCCTGGAGCAAGAGTGACGCAGCCCCGGTCAAATCTGGAGGCAAGGTGCTCAGGTCCATCCCTCGTAGCGGAAATGCTTGATCGTCGAATTGCATCCACGACATCCGGACCGACGCCCGCTCATCCGCCGTCAAATACATGCCTGCATTGAGCATCGTGTCGCCAGCGGGCGTGAGTGACGTCACCTCCATCGGCAAGGACACTCGTTCATCGAACGAATACGGCAGTTCCTGCTCGGGCCGGAACGTCAACTCGGGAGAATATCGGACCCCGTCCGGCCCTTCCGCCTCGAACGTGTCCTCGACCGTCGACTCCCAGCCTCGGCCCGTGTAGCTGTCATAGCTCTGCGCCGAGAGGTAGGGCGCCTCGGCCTGGGTGCGCACGAGCACTTCGGGACGATCCGAAAGGCTGAGGTCTCCTCCCACCGAAAACGCATCATCAAAGGCGGTGTATCGAGGAAACGAGTCGAGAGACGCTGGTCCGTTTCCAGTGAGGTCAAGCTGGCCACTGATCCAATCGAGGGTGCGGTCCTGAGCCTCAAGGTACTGCGTGCTTGCATACTCGGCCATCGGTCGAACGGAGTTGCTGGAAAAGCCCACCGGGGTGGCGGAGCCGACGCCGACCACGAGCAACGCGATCATGAACGCCGGGATCAGGGATCTCAATCCCCAGCCTGCCCCGTCCTCTTGCTCGCTTGACGGACCATGACCGTAGTGCCGGCGCACGTACGTCACCCGAGCCATCATCACGATCGCCAAGATCAGGTAGAGCTCCAGCAGCCCGTCTCGCATCCCCGAGCCAAACAGCATCGAACCGACCAGCAGGATCGCGGGGAGGACGAGTGACACGGTGAGCCAGCGCTGCCTCGCCAGTGACCAGGCCGAAAGGTAGGCAACCAGCCACACGATCATCTGCAGGAGAATCATCACCAGCAGGTGTTCCAGCTCGTCCTGAGGCGTTGCCCCGAGGTACCAGTCTCGAAGGTTGCCGCCGATTTGGCGCACGCGCTCCAGGAAGGTGAGCGACTCCTCCGCTGGAGCCTGCCGAAAGGCGGTGAAGGCAATCGTTCCCGCGCCGCCGATGCCGATAGCCACCAGATGGGCGAGCGAGTCGGCGGTCCTGAGGATGCCCAACACGATGCCAAGCGCCCCACCTCCTATCGCCAGCACCCAGAGCGACGCATGGGAACTGCCACTCGCGAGCGATTCTGTCGCGATCCCTGACAGCGCCAGGAGGCACAACAGGAGGGTGTGTTCTATGGTGACGGTCGACCGGAGAAATCTGGACAATGTGGCATCCTGGCAGTAGCTTGTCGCACCTGGCTCAGCTATGAATGGGAGTCGCCGCCTCGAACAGGGACGCGATCGGCTCACCTTGCGCTGTCAATCGTGTCACGGAAATACCCTCCGCTTCGACCTGGCTCCAGTAATCGGCATCGGTATCACCACCCGCCTCCTTTGAAACCACGGCAATCACCACCAGCGGCACGCCGTGATGTCGGAGATCAATGAGCGGCGGCGCGAAGCCCGCGCCATCTCCGGTTGAGATCACGACGAGCCCGGTCGCTCTGGACAACTTGCTCGCGAACCTCGCAATCAGCGCGGAAGGGTCGGGATCCCCGAAAGGCTCTACGACCGCCAGCGTCTCCAGGATTCGCAACCGCTGTCGATCACCTGCGTCTGCTTCCACGATCGCCGGAATGTGCCGGTTCACCAGCAATCCGACGTCGCGACTTGTGTCGAGCCATTCGAGCGCGAACGACGCGGCAAGGGAGATCGCGTACTCCGTAGACGCGTTCGAATTATCATGGGCGGTCGTATCCAGTTCGAGGAAGATCCACTCGTCGGAGATCGGGTCAGGATCGAACTCCTTGACCAGGAGCGTTCCATGCCGGGCAGAGGCGCTCCAGGCAATCCGGTTCCACGGGTCACCCGGCGCGTACTGGCGGACGCTACGAATGATCGGCGACGAGACGGACCGACCAGGCAGGTGCCTCGCCGCCCCGCTCAGGTCCCCGCCTATGGAGGTTCGCTTCGGAAGCTCGACCAGCCGGGGATAAACCGTCAGCTCATGGGTGTGGTCAATATGCCGGCTCGTGTCGAACAAGCCGAACGGGTCGCCGGAGAGCAAGGTGACAGGGCCGATCCTGTATCGCCCCCGACGCTCCGCTCGCAAATCGTTGGTCCAGGTCGCGGCGGAGCGTGACTTTACCCGCACAGAGCGCGACGCATTGTACCCCGGCACGGTCGATCCATCGTTGACCTGTACCCACGTCCGAGGCAGCCAGGAACGGTTGCTCACCCGGAATCGCTCCCGCACCGAATCACCGGCAAAAACCCTGTCTGCGTCGAGCGAGCGCTCGAACCCGACGGCGACCAGAGACGACCGGCTCCACACCCAGGCGATGATGAGCAACGCGACGCCACTGAAGAACGGCCACTCGATTTCGTCCCATCCGGCGATCGTCGCGGCCACCAGCAGGATGGCGATGATGATGACGACCTTGACGGCGTTGCTCATCTCTATCCCCTGATCGGGGCCAGCCGGGATCGGGTGGCTGACTGATCTCGAGCGCCTCCCGGAATGGTGATGGCTCGCATGGCGTCCGAAACGACGTTCCGGCCATCACGCCCAGACATTCGCGCGGACGGATGGGCGATGATCCTGTGGGCAAGAACGGACTGAGCGAGGAGCTTGATGTCGTCCGGCGTGACGAAATCTCGTCCCTTTAGGTACGCAAAGGCGCGGCTGGCGTTGTACAGCGCCAGGGAACCTCGCGGGCTCGCGCCCAGGAACGCGTCCTCGTGGTTTCTCGTGTGTTCCACCACCGATACGATGTATTCCCGCAGATCAGGCGCGACGAATACGCCCTTCGCGTCGTCAATACAGGTGATCATGTCATTCGGCGAGATGACCGGGCGCAAGGTTGCCAGTGGTTGTTCTCGATGCTGGCGCTCCAGCAGGGCAACCTCGTTGTCATGACCGGGGTAGCCGAGCGAAAGACGGAGCAGGAACCGATCCAATTGCGCTTCGGGAAGCGGAAAGGTGCCTTCGAACTCCACTGGGTTCTCCGTTGCCAGCACGGCGAACGGTTGTGGCAACGTGTACGTCTCGCGGTCGACCGTGACCTGCCGCTCCTCCATCGCTTCGAGAAGCGCTGACTGCGTCCGTGGCGTGGCGCGGTTGATCTCGTCCGCCAACACAAGGTTCGCGTGAATCGGTCCGGGATGAAAAGTGAATCGGCCCTCCCCCTGGTCGTAGACATCTACGCCGGTGACATCGGAGGGCAGCAGATCCGGGGTGAACTGGATCCGTTTGAACGTCCCGCCGATGCTGACCGCAATTGCCCGCGCCAGCACGGTTTTACCGACTCCCGGCACATCCTCGATAAGGACATGGCCCTGCGCCAGCATGGCCACCAGCACCAGTTCGATCTCGCGCCGCTTGCCGACAATCACCCGTTCGACATTTTCTACGATGGAGTTCAGGACGTCTCGCCCCGAGGCTTGCTGCGACAACGGTGTACGCTCCCGAAAGTTGAAGTGCAAAGGCGGGCTGGTCAATTCGACGTGAGCCTGCGCGACCACAGGCATGGCTACGTGCTGCCTCAAGAGTACGCGGAGTTGCTGACGGCTGCATGAACGGCCCGGCTTCAGGATTGTCCGCGACTATACTGATCGTTGACACAGTCGGTCTCTCATCCACGCCATCAGGGAGCTATCAGGTATGTCCGCAGCGAAGGCTCGAAAAACGGTCATGTTGGTCGACGGCTACGGATTGATCTTTCGCGCTTACCACGCGGTCCCGCCCTCCATGGTGACCACCGCCGGCGAGCAGACCAACGCCGTCTATGGCTTCGCCTCCATGCTGCTCGACACGCTCAACGTCCGCAAGCCCGATTATGCAATCGTCGCCATGGACGCTGGCCGGACCTTCCGGCACGATGTCTACACCGATTACAAGGCAAACCGAGACGAAACCCCACAGGACTTGAAACAGCAGGTCGGTCGCGTCATTCAGTTTGTCCACACGCTCGGCATTCCGACGTTGGAAAGGGAAGGCTATGAGGCCGACGACGTCATTGGTAGCCTCTCGCGTTCCTGCATTGATGCCGGCCACGACACCATCATCGTCACCGGCGACTCCGACTTGTTGCAACTCGTTGAGGACCATGCCATGGCCGTGCTGCCAGGCGCCCGCCGCTTTGGCGAGTTCAGGGAGTACGACGTCGCCGGAGTCCGCGACCGGTATGGTTTTGCCCCGGACTTGATCCCCGACTACAAGGCGCTCGTGGGAGACACGTCCGACAACATTCCGGGTGTCCCCGGCATCGGCGACAAGACCGCCAAAAAGCTGATCGACACCTTCGGCGACCTCGAAGCGATCATCGCCAACCAGGACGGCGTCACTCCCACCAGAGCGCGAAATGCGCTTGGCGAGAACATCGAGCAGGCTCGCACCAGCAAGGAGCTCGCGACTATCGTCCGCGATCTCGATTTCGACCTCGACCTGGAAACCGCTCGCACAGGCATGTACGACCTCGAAGAGATGACCCAGCTGTTTCGCGAGCTGGAGTTCCGGTCTCTGCTTTCGCGATTGCCAGCGTCGAACACCTCAAGCTCCGCACCAGCGTCTACAACAGAGGCAAGATCCGTCGAAAGCACACGGATCACGGTTGTCACGACCGACCAGCTCGGCGAGATGGTGAAGGCGATCAATCGCGCCGATGCAATCGCAATCGATGTCGAGACCGACTCCACCGACCCCTTCACCGCGAACCTTGTGGGAATCTCGATTGCCGACGCGACCGACAACGCCTGGTATATCCCGGTCGGCCACAATGTCGGCGACCAACTCAACCTGGCTGATGTGCGCGAGGCCCTTGACCCCGCTCTCAACCGCGAAGAACTTGGCATCGTCGCCCATCATGGAAAATACGACCTGCACGTCCTCCGCCACCACGGATTCACGCTCAATCGTCTGACCTTCGACACCATGATCGCCGCCTTCCTGATCGGCGACAGTTCGGTCCGCCTCAAGGACCTGGCCTTCACCCGGCTCGGAATCCAGATGACCGAGATTTCGGAGTTGATCGGCGCGGGTCGCAATCAGGACACCATGGACAACGTCGAGATCGAGAGAGCTGCGCCGTATGCCTGCGCCGATGTCGAATGCACGCTCGGTCTCGTTGAGCCTCTGAAGAAGGGACTGAAAGAGCGAGAGCTCGATTCCCTGTTCCAGTCGATAGAGTTGCCGCTGGTCCCCGTCCTGATCGGCATGGAGGCCCGCGGTATAGCCATCGACATTGAGGAGCTCGGGGAATTCTCGAAGGAGCTCAAGCGCCGCATTGGCGAGGTCGAGCTCGAGGTCGATGCTCTTGCCGGCCGTCCATTCCGGATCGGATCCAACAAGCAGCTCGCCACCCTGCTGTTCGAGGAGTTGAATCTGCCGTCTGGACGTCGAACCAAGACCGGCTATTCGGTTGACTCGAATGTGCTCGAAACGCTGCGAGACAAGCACCCTGTCGTGGAGCTGGTGCTGGAATACCGAACGCTGTCGAAGCTGCGTTCCACCTACGTCGACGCGCTTCCCGACTCGGTCAATGAGGAGACGGGACGTGTCCACACCTCGTTCAACCAGACGGTGGCGGCGACGGGCCGGCTCTCGTCGAACAACCCAAATCTCCAGAACATCCCCATCCGCACCGAGATCGGACGGCGGGTCCGGAAGTCATTTGTCGCTGACCGTCGACCGGAGCATCGTATCGTCGAGAATGCCGTTCTGCTGGCGGCCGACTACTCGCAGATGGAACTGCGAATTCTGGCGCACATGTCCGCCGAGCCGTTTCTGATCGAGGCATTCCGCTCGGGCGAGGACATCCATCGCGCCACCGCGGCGCTCGTCAATCAGATCGACATCGAAGAGGTCACCTCAGATCAACGCCGGGTCGCGAAAACAGTCAACTTCGGCATCCTCTACGGAATGCAGGCCTATGGTCTCTCACGCGATACCGGCATGGACCGGGAAGCGGCGACCAAATTCATTGAATCGTACTGGGAACGGCTCCCACGGGTACGGACCTTCTTCGATGAGCTCCTCGCGTTCGGCGCGAAGCACGGCTACGTCCAGACGCTCTCCGGTCGTCGGCGCTACATTCCAGAGCTGAACAGCCAAAACGGGCAGCAGCGCCAGGGAGCGCAGCGCGTGGCGATGAACATGCCGATCCAGGGGACACAGGCGGACATCATCAAGATCGCCATGATCCAGCTCGACGACGTGTTGGCGGGGCGCGAGTTGCACGGCCACCAGGTTCTCCAGGTCCATGACGAATTGGTTCTCGAGGTCGATGAACGGCAACTCGAAGATGTCGCCTCGGTCGTCAAGGACACCATGGAGCACGCCTACTCGCTCGACGTGCCGGTCATCGTCGACCTTCGCGCAGGACCGAACTGGCAGGACCTCACGCCATATGGCGATGCGTAATCGTCGATAACCGGAGAAATACTGGCTACGCGAAAATGGCGCAAACACGGTAGAATAGCGGTAGACGTTACATCGTCAGAGAACATTCCATATGACCCCTGTTCGAGGAGAATCTGGCACATGCCAACCTACGTGTACCGCTGTGATACGTGTTCCAATCAATTTGAGATCGTTCAGCGCTTTTCAGATGATCCGCTCAAGGTTTGTCCCGACTGCGTCGGTCACGTCCAGCGCGTGATCCACCCGGTTGGAGTCGTCTTCAAGGGGTCTGGATGGTACATCAATGACAGCCGCCCTGGCAATTCATCCACCACGCTAGACTCATCGTCGGAAAAATCCGACTCCAATGGCACATCGCCAGAAGCGTCGAAGAAGGATGCGGGCAAGGATTCGAAGCCGGAGCCAGCCAAGGCGACCACCGATTCGAAGAAGAGCGAAAAGACAGCCGCCACGACCGCGGCCGACTAGCTAACGGAGATCCATTGGAGGGATCACTCGTGCCATTTCGAGGAACGTCTCCAATCGCAGTGTTCCCGCCGATCTGCCAATCATCGCTGGTTGAGCAGTGGCATACCTGCGTCTGTCTTCGGGGGTAGGCCGCTCGCTTCGGCCCGCCCCGAGTCCATTCCCTGCCGCCCGCCATCTGCCTAAAGGCGGGCGGCCCCCTCACGACGACTCAAGACCGAAGGACAGACACCCATGACCGAACTTCAGCATGCCCCCAATCCTGCTACTGCGCAGACCCAAACCGGTCTCCACGTTTACAACACCATGTCGCGTCGCAAGGAGCCATTCGAGACCATCGAGCCGAACGTCGTGCGGATGTACGTCTGCGGCGTTACCGTCTATGACCATGCGCACATCGGTCATGGCATGTCGGCCATCACCTTTGACGTGATCCGGCGGTATCTCGAGCACCTGGGATACTCCGTCAGGCACGCGCAGAACTTCACCGACATCGACGACAAGATCATCAACCGCGCCAACCAGGAGGGCATCTCCCCCGACGACCTGACTGAGAGGTTGATCGCGGCCTGGATGGAAGAAGTTCAGGCGTTGCACACGCTGCCTGCGACGGTCTACCCTAAGGCCACGGAAGAGGTTGACGAGATCATCCACATGATCCGTGGGCTGATCGAGGGAGACCACGCCTATGCCGTCGATGGCGACGTCTACTTCCGGGTGCGGTCATTCTCTGACTATGGCAAGCTTTCGCGCCGAGATCCCGACGATCTCCGTTCCGGGTCGCGAATTGAGGTCGATGAGCGCAAGGACGATCCACTTGACTTCGCCCTTTGGAAGGCAGCCAAGTCTGGTGAGCCATCCTGGCCGAGCCCATGGGGTGACGGACGCCCAGGCTGGCACATCGAGTGCTCCGCCATGTGCACCCACTACCTCGGCGGCACAGTCGACATCCACGGCGGAGGCACCGACCTGATCTTCCCCCACCACGAGAATGAGATCGCCCAGTCGGAAGCGTTCCTCGGACACGGACCGTTCTCCAGGTTCTGGATTCACAACGGCATGTTGCGAATCGAAGGCGAAAAGATGTCGAAGTCGCTCGGCAACATCGTCAAGCTGTCGTCGGTAATCGAGCGAGGTCTCGTCGACGCGTTCCGCCTCGTCGTGTTGCAGTCGCATTATCGCGCCCCGCTCAACTACACCGAAGAGGGTCTCCAGGCGGCGAATACCGGACTCCAGCGTTTGCGTAGCGCAGCGAGAGAGGTACCCACCAGCCCCAAAGTATCCGGCGACATGTTACTGATGGCCGATCTGAACCTCGCAGCAGAGAAGTTTCACCACTCGATTCTGGATGACTTCGACACGCCAGGCGCGATGGCGGCGTTGTTCGAGCTGGCGAGAACGATCAATCGAACCGATCCAGCCGGGAACAATGCGGAAACGGCGCAAGCGCGGGACGGACTGTGGGACCTCGGTCTCCTGCTTGGGCTTGAACTGCGTTCCGAGGCGCAACAGCTCTCGAGCTCCGAGGATACTGATTCCCTCATCAGGATTCTGATAGACCTGCGAGCGAGGCTGCGGGCAGAGCGACAGTTCGAACTGGCCGATCTCGTCAGGGTCCAGCTACAGGAAGCAGGGTACACCCTTGAAGACACCAAATCAGGCACGGAGTGGAAGCGCTCGTAAACGCGCCGACCGAACACAACAACGTGCGGTTGAGCCACGAGGTCGCAAAGGCACCGGTGACTCCCAACGCGGGAGAGGCAACAAGCCGCGTTCAAACGAGCGACGGCCCGCGGCGAGACACGATCCACTGGCGAACGCCAACCCGGATGTCCTTTTCGGTCGCAATGGTGTGCTCGAATCATTGCGAGGTCGTCGCGGCCCGGCCAAACGCCTCTGGATTGCCGAAGGGTTGAAGCCGGATGACCGTCTCGAACAGATTAAGAGCCTCGCGATGGAGTCGGACGTTCCCGTCGATGTTGCCCCGAGGATGCTGCTGGACGATATGACTACAGGCGCCAATCATCAGGGCGTCGTTCTCGACCCGGCGGATTACCCATACCTCGATCTTTCTGACCTGATCGAGACCGGAAAGACTCTGTTAATTCTCGATCATGTCCAGGATCCGCAGAACTTCGGCACCCTCATCCGAGCCGCCGACGCCGTCGACATCGGTGGCGTGATTCTGCCGCAGGACCGTTCGGTGTCAGTCACGCCTTCGGTGGTCAACGCCAGCGCCGGTGCGGTCGAGCATGTCGCGGTTGCCCTGGTGGCAAACCTCAATCGCACGCTGGAGCGACTCGAAGCCGCGGGCTACTGGACCGCCGGTCTTGATGGCGGAGCGAAGGCGGTCGATCTCTTCGAGGCGGATCTCCCCTCCCCTCTTGCGCTTATCGTCGGCTCCGAAGGCAAGGGGCTGTCACAGTCGGTGCGAGCGAAGTGTCAGCTTCTGCTCCGGATTCCGATGAACGGTCACGTCGACTCACTCAACGCGGCGACGGCGGGTACGGTCGCGCTGTACGAGACGCTTCGCCAGAAGAGACTGGCTTTGACGTAGAGTCACAAACTTGCTAGGATGTACGTACATGATGTACGGATGCATCGAGGCACGCATGTGACACTTCAGATGTGTCCTCAACAATCCTGGAGGACACATCTTCCATGTGCGATTCCCGACCGCCTCGACAGTCTTCCCAACAGCCATCACCTCGATTCACCCGCCGCATGCTTGCCAAAGCCGGTGCCGGGTTCGCCGCAGCTCTGGCCTTCGACGGCAAATCGCAAACCCCAATGACCACCATCGCCCAGGTCGAAGCGACCCGTGCCGGCGAATGGTTCGCGCCGGAGAGTGTCGGCGGCGAGACAGGGCAACTCCAATTCCGGGCCAACTTTCCGTTCCGGGCCATCGCGCCGCACTGGTCCGGTAGCGCCGGCGTCAACGCCGCAGTCGAGATTTCACTCAGCGCCGACGGCAAAACCTTTTCGTCACCGAGGATCGTTGGACCGGGCAATGTCGATGCGGGTCCAGCCGACCGGGAAGGACGCGCATTCGGGCAGTTGATGATGACCGACTGGGCGGAGTTCGTTCGCTACCGATGCCTGGACGCCAACGGCAACGAGATCGACCTTCCTGGCCTCGCCTTCAGCTACATCGACGCGACCGGCGGACCGACGCTGCAGGACGTCGAAACTCCCTCCTACGGTGGCACATTGAGCCGACCGCCGGTCATTACACGAGCCCAGTGGGGCGCGTCTCTCGCCTATGGTGGCGCCGACGACGGCCAGTGGCAATGGACTCCAGAGTACCGCCAGGTCGAGCACATCATCATCCACCACTCCGAAACTCCAAGCTTCAGGGATCCTATAATTGAGATCCGCTCGATTCACTACTATCACGCGGTTGTCCGGGGATGGGGCGACATTGGCTACAACTATCTGGTCGACTACCTGGGCAATGTCTTCGAGGGACGCGCCGGCGGCGACGATGTTGTCGGTGGGCACGCGTTCCAGTACGCCTACGGCAGTTCAGGCATCTGTTCGATGGGATCGTTCTCCCTGGAGACATCTACCCCAGAAGCGCTCGGCTCGCTGGTCTGGATCACCGCCTGGATTGGACGAAATCTCGACCCGCTCGGGCGCAATGACTTCCACGAGACACCTAACCTGCCGACGATCTGCGGTCATCGCGACGTCAACGACAGTAGCTGCCCGGGGGATTCGCTTTGGGCGGATCTGAACTACATTCGCGGAGGAGTGGCGGCTGTCATCTCTGGCGCCTACGACATCGCTCCCGACGTCCCATATGGACCGGGTGACGTCATCCAGGTCTCCACCGACAACGCGAACTTTCGAAGCAGGCCCGGAACCGATGGTTCCATCCAGGCAACGCTGGCGATGGGGACGATTCTCACCATCGTCGAGGGACCAACGACGAACGACGGGTATACCTGGTATCGAGCCGCTGGACAGCAAACCGCCGGGTGGCTGTCCACGAGCGTGTTCACACGTTCGTCAGTCGCGCCACCCGCTCGCGACTTCGGCGATGGCGACCAGGTCGAGATCGCCAGCAACCTGCTCAACATCCGGAGTGAGCCAGGTCTCTACGGCGCTATTGTCGCAACCATGGCCAATGGCGACACGGCGAATGTCGTGGGCGATCCGATTGTGTCGGGAGGCATCACCTGGGTCAGGATTGATTCCGCGCTTGGCACAGGGTGGGCTGCGTCGCAGTATCTTGCGCCGTCTGGTCGAGCCGCCATCTCGGCTGCGTTCGCCATCGGGGATCAGGTACAGGTCGATACCGCTGCGCTCCGGCTCCGAACGGATGCCTCAACCGGGGCTGGTGTGGTCACGACACTGACCCAGGGAACCCGTGGTGTCGTCACAGGCGGACCGCGTCTATCAACCGGAGTCATCTGGCTTCAGATTCAGACCGATTCAGACTCGGGCTGGGTGTCCCAGCAGTACCTGGCAGAGCCGAGAGACATCTCGATTCCTGTTCCCGACGGTCGATTCTCGGTGGGTGACGAGGTCGTTGTCGACACCGACGCGCTCAACCTCCGCGACTCGCCGCGGAGAGCTGGGCGTGTCGTCGCCGTCCTGTGGACTGG
>JACCVC010000070.1 GCA_013698305.1 Chloroflexia bacterium | reverse complement strand
GACAGCACTGTCTCGTGACTCCGCCAACGCCCGTATCCTCCGCACCGGCGCCGACCGGCGCTCGGTGATCAAATCCATGCTCTTCGCTGGAGGAGCAGTCGTATTCGCCGGATACGGCCACGCGCCGAAGACCCTGGCGCAGGACAATATCCGCCTCGTCCACTGGTATCACCAATACGGCGAGGAAGGCACCGAAGAAGCCGTCCAGCGTTACGCCGAGCAGTACACCGAGGAGAACCCCAACGTCGAGATCGAGGTCGTCTGGCAGTTGGGCGACTATGTGCAGGCGCTCAACGCCGCCCTGCTCACAGACGAGGCTCCAGACGTCTTCGAGCAAGGCGTTCCGAACCTGGATCAGGTCCGCCAGAACCAGATCGCGCCGCTCGACGATCTCTACACCGACGAGGTTCGCGCCGGCTTCAACGAGGTCGGCCTCCAGGCCGGGACCATCGAAGGCAGCATCTACTGGGTCAAGATGGTCGATGACACCGGCACAATCTACTACCACCGGAGCCTGCTCGAAGAAGCGGGCATCGAGCCGCCGCAGTCGCTCGACGACCTCATCGCCGCGTCCCAGGCGCTTGACACGGGCCGCCAGAAGGGACTCTTCGTCGGCAATGATGGCGGCATCAGCGCTCTGATCGGACCGCTCCTGTGGTCGGCGGGCGGCAATTTCCTCAACGAGGAGCTCACCGCACCCGCCTTCAACACCGAGCGCGCCGCCGCCGCCTTCACCAAGCTGCGTGAGCTGAACGAGACCGATTCCCTGCTCATCGGCGCCCCAACCGATTACTGGGATCCGTCTGCCTTCATCCAGAATCTCACCGCCATGCAGTGGACGGGCCTGTGGGCGATGCCGCAGATCCTCGCGGAAGTCGGCGCCGAGAACTTCGGCGTGCTGCCGTGGCCAGCGTCTGACGCCGAGGGCACGCCGTCGACGTTCTGGGGCGGTTGGGGCGAATGCGTCTTCGGCCAGAGCCAGAATCTGGACGCCGCCAAGGCACTGGTCCAGTGGCTCTGGATCGACAACACCGAGATTCAGGAGGACTGGAACCTCAGCTACGGGTTCCACGTGCCGCCGCGCACAGAAATCCAGGAATCAGCAGAAGCGCTCCAGGATCCACCCGCATCCGAGGTCGTCGGATTCCTGAATGACTATGGCGTCGTCACCCCACCGCTCTGGACAGGAGTCATGGGCACCGCGCTTGGTGATGCCGTCACGAATATCGTCCGGGAAGGCGCCGACGCCGCCGAAGAGCTCGCTGCCGCCGAGGCGACCGTCCAGGAAGAGCTCGACCGGCTTCTGGCCGGGTAAACACGCTCATCATATGGGGGCACACACCCGTTGCGCCGATCTTTCCAGGCCAGACACACAGTCCGCCATGGAAGGATCGGCCTCAACATCAGGGTGCTGTTCGCGCCGAAACACGAATGGTTGTGACCAATACGGCGATGGCGATCCGGATGGCATGAGGGTTGACCCGGCGGAGGGATGTTCCCGTGCAGGCAGAAGCAGAAGACCGGTCCAACATCTACGTCGCCACGGTGCCCTGGTGGCGGCAGACGAAATGGGAGGCGTCGATCGCCTTTCTGCTCTTCATCGCCCCGATGATCATCGGCCTGGCGATCTTCACCTTCCTGCCGATTATCTGGGGCACGCTGATCAGCTTCTCCGAAGCGCGCAACACGCTCGATATCGGCAACTGGGTCGGATTCGACAACTATACCGCCGTCCTGAGTGATCCGGAATTCCGGGACTCGCTCTTCACCATCATCATCTTTGCCGCATTCATCGTGCCGATCACCTTTTTTCTGGCTTTGGGGATCGCGTTACTGGTCAACAGCGTCGGGTTCGGCCGGTCCTTTTTCCGGTCCGCCTTTTTCATCCCCACCGCGATCTCCTATGTGGTCGCGTCGATCGTCTGGAAGATGGGCATTTTCAGCGGGCTGCCGTACGGGTTCGCCAACATGCTGATCTACTGGTTCGGCAGCGACAGCATCATCGCCTGGATCGGCGAGACCGACCCGCCCTACTACTGGCTTGTGCTCGTCACCTGCCGCCTGTGGCTCCAGGTCGGCTTCTACATGATCATCTTCCTGGCGGGATTGCAGGAGATCGACCGGTCGCTGTATGAGGCGGCCTATGTCGATGGCGCCAAGCCGGGATGGCGCACGTTCTGGACGATCACCTTCCCGCTGCTGCGCAACACCTCCATCGCCGTGCTGCTGCTCAACTTCATCGCCGCCTTTCAGGCGTTCGATGAGTTCGTCAACATCCTCGGCGGCGTCGGGTCGTCCGGCAATCTCAGCCTGGCGCGGCCGCCGCTCGTCTATCTCTACCAGATCGCGATCGGGCAGCAGGATTACGGGCGCGGCTCCGCCGGGGCGCTGATCCTGACCGCAATCATCATCGCCGTCACGGTCGCGCAGGGACGCATCTTCGGCTTTGGCCGCCGCAACTAGGGAAGGTGTCCGCATGAGCTTGAGCACGAGAACGGTCCAGGACGACAAATGGGGCTCGCTCGAACAGCCGGTCGGCGCCAGGTCCGACGCGACGAAGTGGGTGCTGCTTGCGATCCGCTACACCCTGCTGATCGCGCTGACGGTCGTCTTCATGTTTCCGTTCTACCTGATCGTCCGCAACTCGCTGATGACGCAGCCGGAGATCACCGGGTTCGACTGGGTGTGGTGGCCCGCGGAGGCGCAATGGAGTAATTTCGCGAACCTG
>JACCVC010000029.1 GCA_013698305.1 Chloroflexia bacterium | reverse complement strand
TTAAGGATCGGCCACTACACGTTGGTTCTCATGAGAATTCCTCTATCATCCGAACGTCCTGTGGATCAGCAGCAGGTTGTACTCGATCTCGTTCGATGGGTGATCGGCGACGAACCGCGCCGCTTTGACCGCCGGAAACTCGAGGTGGACGACCCGCTCCAGGTCGTCGCGGTTGTCGAATCGCCAGCAGGACCCGAGCCGGATGATCGTGAATCCGTGATCGGTCCAGAACGATTCGATACCGTCGGGATCGTGCGGATAGTTGGGGTGGGCGGCGTGAATCCATGACGCGAATGTTCCGGAGCGGAGGTCATTGTCGATGATGAACGCGGTCCCGCCCGGCTTGACGACGCGTTCCAGCTCGGCGATGCCCGGCTCGCAGCCGGGACCGAAGAAGTAGGCGAATCGGGAATGGACGATGTCGACGCTGTGGTCCCGCAACGGGATGTCCACCGCGCTCGCCCCGATCACCGACGTACGCTCCAGCTTGCGGTCGGCGATCCTTTGCATCATGCGGAGGCGCAGGGCGGGATCGGGTTCGACGGCGATGACATGAGCGGCAGCGGCGTGAAACCGGTCGATGTGATAGCCGCGCCAGCGCCGACATCCATCACGACCTTGCCCTCCCAAGAGGCGATGTGTTGCATGGCCTGCTCGACGGCGCGGTCGGGGTCGGCGGCAAGATTCTCGATTTCGTACAGATCGGCGTCGGTCGCAATGTTCGGCGAGCGCATGAAGCCGGGCAGTTCGGGCCATGTCCCTCCTGGACTACTATCCATCGTTTCCGTTAGTCCTTTCGAATCAATGCCAGAGCGCCTATCACGGCGGCTGTGATGACCGAAGCGGCCGACGCAAATACGACGTTCGGATGTGTGGTCAACCACATCACCAGGTCCCCGCCTCGCTCGCGATCCTTATATGGACCATGAGCGCCCGGATCGCCCGGCAATGTCTCGAAGAGGATGTCGTTTCCGTTCTGCTGGTTGGGCTTGTCCACAAACTGGGCGTGCCAGCTCGTCTTGCCCAGATACCGGTCGAGCAGGCCGGGGAAGAGCCTTTGCCCCCAAACCGCCTTGAGGGTCGGGAAGCCCACCATCACGTCGCGTGGAGCGTGCTCGCTGGCCCAGACGATTTGCTGGGCGATGGACTCCGGTGTGAACATTGGCGGCACGGGTTGCGCCTGGAGCGGCATCTTGTTCCGCTGCCGGAGGGCCTGCGGAGTGTTCACCGCCGGCAGATGCACGGCGGTGAGCCGTACCTTGCTTCCTACGTGGATCAACTCGGTGCGGAGGGAGTCTGTGAATCCGACGATGGCGTGCTTGGCGGCGCAGTACGCGCTCTGAAGCGGGATGGAACGATAGGCGAGGGCCGATCCGACCTGGACGATGGTGCCCTTGTCGCGCGATCGCATCCGCCTCAGGGCGGCTTGGGCGCCATGCACGTATCCCAGGTACGTTACGTCCGTGACGCGCCGGAACTCCTCGGGGGTCGTCTCCATTACCGGCGCGAACACCGTCGCCATGGCGCAGTTGACCCAGGTGTCGATGCGGCCCCATCGAGATTCGACCCGCTCGGCTGCGCGTTCAACGGCCTCGGCGTCGGAGACATCGATGGGGCAGACCAGCGCTTCACCGCCAGCCGTCACGATTTCATCGGCGGCTGCGTTGAGTGCCTCTTCGTTCCGTGATATCAGCCCGACGCGACAGCCTCGCTGTCCGAAGGCGAGCGCGACCGCACGCCCGACGCCGCTGGAGGCTCCTGTCACCACTACTACCTGCTTGATCTGGTTGTTGTCTTCGTCGGCCATTGTGATGAACTCCTGTTCCGTGCCGCATTGCCGTTTCAATCATCCGCCATGGCGCATCAAACGATGTACGGTCATCCGCCAAATTGGTCCCGCGCGGCAGGCTCAAGGCGATGAGGGCGATACCGATTTTCGGCTGTAGTTGGTACTCTGGTTGCACAGAATTCCTCCGGCAACGCTCGTTCGATATGGTGCGATCGCGAGAAACCGCGCAAACTTGGCGCCACTGCCTGTTGGGGAATGCTCTTGCGACATCCAGCGAGCCAACAATGGGGAGCGGTATGACAGCGCTGGCCGTGGATGGTGTTCGAAGTACCTCCCTACGGGCGATTCTCGGCTTTGGCGATGTTGAGGGCCGAGCGGATTAGCGCAAGATGTGTGTAGCCCTGAGGATAGTTACCAAGCAACTCGCCACTTACCGGATCAATCTGTTCCGATAGCAGGCCGAGATCGTTCGCGTAGCCAGTGACTCGCTCAAACAGCGTCCGAGCTTCATCCACTCGACCATCCAACGCGAGGTTGTCCACCAACCAGAAGCTACACAGGGCCAGGGCAGCCTCACCACCAGGCAGGCCATCACTCGTCTGATAGCGGTAGACGAGGCTGTGTGCGGTGAGCTGTTCCTGAATTCGAGCGACGGTCGAGTGGACTCGGGGGTCGGTTGACGGGAGGAACCCGAGCAACGGTATTACCAGCGCGCCTGCGTCGAGCACCGGCTCGCCGAGGACCTGGGTAAATACCCCCACTGTACCGTCGTAGCCTTCAGTGAGAATCGCGTTGCGGATTGCTTCCCTCTCTCGATGCCAACCACCCATGTCGGCCGGCAGACCCAGGCGTCGAGCTAGCCAAATCGCTCGGTCGAGGGCCATCCAGCAGCCCAGTTTGGAGAAAAGGTAGTGCTTCGGCCTCCCCCGCACTTCCCATATTCCCTGGTCAGGCTCCTGCCAGCGGGCGGCCGCCTGGTCAGCCAAGTCTCGCAGCATCTCCCACAGATCTGGGTGGATCGGGTGACCCATCCGTGCCTGGCAGAAGTCCATTGTGGCTAGCACCTCGCCGTAGATGTCGAGCTGTCGCTGGCCGACGGCGGCGTTGCCGATCCGTACCGGGTGTGATTGACGATAGCCTTCAAGGTAATCAAGCGACTGCTCAGGCAGGGGGTTGCCACCGTCAATCGTGTACATGATCTGCAGATCACCACGACAGCTAGTTGACAGGTTCTCCAACCAGCGGAAGAAGTTCATTGACTCCTGGTGGTATCCGATTTCATGGAGGGCGTAGAGGATGAGGGACGAGTCTCGCAGCCAGGTGTAGCGGTAGTCCCAATTGCGGACCCCGCCGATCACTTCCGGAAGCGAGGTCGTCGGCGCGGCGATGAGCGCTCCGCTCGGCCCAAAAGTCAACAGCTTCAGCACGAGTGCGCTACGCCGGACCTGCTCGTGGTACGGTCCATCATAGGTGCAACCAGCCAACCACGCTCGCCAGTAGTCGAGGGTACGTGCGAGCTCATGGTCGGCATCAGCATCCTGGCAGGATGGGAGCTCGGGTTCCGCCGTCGCTCGGTACGTCAGCGAGATCCAGAACCGATCACCGGTGGAAACCGTGGCGCGCCCACCCACCACACCAGATGCGTCGGCTTCAACTGGAATTGGACAGGCCAGGACGAGAGATTCGTCACCGGCGCGGGCTACAGCGCCACCGTCACAGGGACTGACAGTTGTCGCCGCTCGGGCATAGTCGAAGGTGGGCCGGAAGCCGATCTCCAACTCAACCTCGCCGGACACGCCTTCGATCAGTCGCAGGATACGGTGGTCAGCATTGGCGTCCACGGCGCGGTGGTCCGCTGCGTCCTGGCGTATCGGCATCAAGTCAGTCACTCGGCATCGGCCCGTGCCCGTGCGGAAGGTGGTGGCGAGGACATTGCTGTCACCGAGGTAGGATCTAGAGGTATCGTACTGACCGACCGGACCCACTCGACACCAGCCACCATGTTGCGCGTCAAGCAGGCGGCAGAAGACGGCTGGGCTGTCGAAGCGCGGCCAGCAACACCAGTCAATCGACCCGTTGCTGGCGATTAGGGCTGCACTATGGGTATCGCCGATCAGGCCATAGTCCTCAATGGGCCGGTAGGTCGATTGCTGGTCCGTCACGTCCTCCCCTTGCACTACCGTGTCCAGCGAACCCAGCCGCCGTACCGCTGGAGGATGGGGCCGCGGGGGATGCTGAGGGCCATCAGGATGGCGCCCACGATGATGTCATTGACTGTTGAGCCGGTTGTGGCGCCGCTCAGGATCCAGGGGGCTGCGATCAACCAGAGGCCGGTCAGGACGTTGCCATGGCGCAGGAAGCGGACTGGCTCGGCCATCGCGACGACGGCGATGACGGCCACGAGCGGGCCCACGAGGTGGTCGCTGTCGGCGGCGAAGCCCGTCGCGCCAAACACAGCCGGTGCGGCCATCAGCCAGAAGCCGAACAGCGTCGCTGCGAGCAAGTTCCAGGGAACAGTCATGCCCAGGACTCCGGCACGGGCGATCTCGCCAGGCGGCGAGTGGAAGGTGGTGCGCCCCTGGTCATCCTCCTCGCTCTGCTCCATGTCCGGCGAGCCGCCCTTCCAGAAGTTGACCCAGAAGGGCTTGCCCTTGCGTCGCACATCGGCCATGAACTGGCCCATGGCGACGATCTCGTCCAGCGCGAGCGGGATCATGACGAGCATGAAGAGGGCGGTGACGAGGCAGAGTGTGCACCAGTACCCCACCATCACCGGCTGCATGACGACCAGCGCAATGCTGACGATGCCGAGCGGGATGACCAGAACCCCGAACATCAGCACCATCCATGGCATCGTCCGCCACCGGCTGCGGGCGCCCATGAAGCCCGAGAGCGCCTCGATCATGTAGGAGACAGCCCCAAACCCAGCGTCCGAGACCGGCCACGCCCGCGAGACCTTGGAGTCGAGCACGGTCACGGTACTGTTGCCGAAGATCGGGTCCCAGGCGTGATCGATATAGCCGAGCTGGTAGGCGGCGAGGTAGCGCGAGATGAAGAAGCTGATGATGCCGAGGGCAATCACCGGCGCCCGCTGGAGCCAGTCAGACGGGTTGTAGGACCAGCCGGGCGGCGTTGTCGGGCCCGGCAGCATCCGCATCCCCGGCATGCCAGGGATCAGGATTGAGCAGGCGATCGCGAATGCGCCGACGAACGTATCGTTGGCGAAGGCGGCTGGACTCGATGCCCACAAGACGAGCGGCGCGAAGAGCAGCCAGATGCCGATCGCGCATGTTACCCATGGCGCCCAGGTCCGGTGGAGGTTAATCGAGAGCAGGCCGGTGATGATAAGCAGGACGCCGCTGGCGATGTCGTTGATCCGCATCGCGACGTCCTCGTAGCCGAAGGTGGCCGGGCTCGAGACCAGCCAGAGCCCGAGGATCATGACCGCGAAGGTGGACCAGAGCTCGCGTTGGCGCTGTTGACGCATCATCTGCGCACCCATCTGCGCCATCTCGCGGAGGCTCTTGCCATCGTGGCCGTCATGTTGTTCATCGTGATCAGAGTTCACGGGAGTCCTCCGTACTCACAGGAGAAGGCGAGTCAGCCGATTGTGGGAGAAGGGCCAGATAATTGAGCGTCTGGAGCCGATCTCGGCGACTGTAGCAGGTTCCGAGGCAGGAGACGTCGTTACTGGCGTCTCCTGGCAGTGATCGCTATGAGCGCTATGCCCATCACCAGGATCAGCGTTACGAAACCACCGATGATCCAGAAACCATCTCCGTTCATCATTCTGCCCATGCCACCGGTCATAGCGCCCATCATCCCCGCCATGAACAATAGCGGGACCAGCAAGACGACCAGCAACGCAACGCCGAGGGCGATGAGAACGGTGCGGGTGGTGTCGTTCATGCTTCCCTTTTCTTTCCTGCAATTGGAATCGCGGCACGGTGCTAGGCTGCGAGCTCGCCCATAAGATCGTTGCATGCCTGTTCGCAACGGCGGCAGGCCTCGGCGCAGACGCGACAATGCTCCATGCCGTGCTCGGCGTGCTGCTCGCATTCCTCGGCACAGATCCGGCACGCCTCGGCACATGCCTGAAGCGCGGCCCGGACCATTGCCGGATCAGATGCGGTCTGCCGGGACATGATCTTGCCGGTGGCATCGCAGATGTCGGCACAGTCGAGATCGAGGCGGATGCAGCGGGTCAGCATCTCGGGTTGTTGTTCGCCAAGACAGGCATCTGCACATGAGGTACACGCCTGGGCGCAGTCGAAACAGGCGTCGATGCAGGTGGTGACGGCATCGCCGGTCATGGAGGGGTTGGGGTGGGTCTGGATCATCTGCTGGGCATAGGTCATGGTCAACTCCTTGTACGTTTCGATTTTGGAACGTTTGCCGCCGGTTTCAGTGCGCTCGCTCGCTGGATGGGGAACGAACTTGTAGCGGCGCATCCGCGCCTTTACCCATGGATCACCTCGTCATTATCATCTCCTTTCCATCATCATCTCTCTTTGTGTCACCGTCTACCGCCTTACATTCGGGAACACTTGAAACAGTAGGCGGGTGAGAGGGGCTGCGCTCACTGGAAGGCTCCTTTCTTGTAGTACGATCGTTTCGCCACATGGCGCTGTTGCTATAGTGCCCGCAAACCCTGTGCCATTACTGCATACCAGCATGGGGTATCAGTAAACGACGAAGGAGCAATGGTGAGGCGAACGCACTACGGTGAGGACAAGGAAGTGCTCCAGCGACGGCTGCGGAAAATGGAGGGTCAGGTGCGCGGTATACAGCAGATGATCGCGGACGATCGCTATTGCCTGGATGTGGTGCAACAGGTTAACGCATTGACTGCGGCTGCCCGCGAGGTCTCGTTGCTTGTCTTGGAGGACCACTTGCGAGCTACGGTTTCGGATGCCGTCAAGGAGAACGACGGAGAGGCTGCGATCAAGGAAATGGTAACGATCCTCCGTAAGGCCTTGCGGCCTTAGAGAAGAGTCCCTAATCATTTTACCTGTCGGGTTACTGTCAGTCCTTTACGGTTTTCACGAGCTATCCGATACAGCAACCGGCAGGCCAAGTGGCCTGCCGGTTCGCACTGGTGTGGTCGATGTGGTCGTAACGCTAAACGACTTCGACCCCCGCCGTGGTGAAGGTGCGGTCCACCGCCTGGGCGACTCTTGCCAGCTGCGGCATCAGGGCGGCGAACTCGTCCAGATTGAGCGACTGCGCCCCGTCCGACAGCGCATGGTCCGGGCTGG
>JACCVC010000258.1 GCA_013698305.1 Chloroflexia bacterium | reverse complement strand
TGGCTCAAGTGGGGACCCGACAGGACTGACGGCGAGATCTCCGGTCCGGTCCTCGAAGCCGAGCGCCCGCGCCGGTACGTCTTTCAATGGAACGATCACCTAGGCGATCGCACCACCGTTGCCTTTGCCATTGAACCGCGCGATGGCGAGACGCTGGTTACCGTGACCGAAACCGGATATCCCGATACCCCGGACGGTCGCTGGCAGTTCATGGATTGCGCCGTCAGATGGGGTGAAGCGTTGGCGCTGCTGAAGCTGAAGTTCTGGCTGGAGCACAGAGTCCGCGCGTACGGACCAGTTACAGGCTGAACGCGCTGCAGGCTCATGGTTCTTCGGTTCGGCAGAGATCCGGCAGGCGTGGCAGAATGCGTAACGTAATGAAGAAGGGGCGTAATGACCCCAGCGTCTGGTTCATGCGGGGTTGGCAACGCATTCCAGCTCCACCAATAGCGTCCCTGACTCAATCCTCGCGAAAGGTTCCCTGGTCAGTACATGTCCGAAGACGGCAGTTTATCTCTCCTGTTTGGCATTCCATTAGTTGTCTTTCTCTATTAGCGAACGCAGTGTTCGTCGCGACGGAGTTCGCCCTGGTGACCGTCCGGCGGTCCCGCATCAACCAACTGGCCAGTGAAGGCAGTCGGGCGGCCAGGCGCGTACAGGTCGCGATGGGCAACCTCGACTACTACATCGCCGCCGCTCAACTCGGCATCACCATGGCGAGCATCATGCTCGGCGCGGTTGGGGAACCGGTGATCGCATCGATCATCGAGCCGCCGATCGTGGCCTTCGTCGGATCCTTCGCGCCGGTGATCGCACATACGGTGGCGATCGCGGTGGCCTTCACCTTCGTCACGGCCCTGCACATCATCATCGGCGAATTCATCCCCAAGAGCATCGCGCTGGAGCAGGCAGAGCGTACCGCGTACTTCATCACCATCCCGGTGAACATCTTCATCCGCGTCTTTGGCCCGGTCGTCTGGGTGTTGAATCACACCAGCAACGCACTCTTCCGGTTAATCGGACAGGATCTTCGCCCGCTCGGCGACGATCCGCTCACAGCGGAAGACCTCGCCCACACCTTCGAATCCAGCGCCTCCGCCGGGCTGATCAGCAGGCGCGAACTGGGCCTCACCCGGCAACTCCTGCGGCTGTCCGGGATCGAAAGCCAGGAGCTGATGGTGCCGCGAAGCAAAATGGTCGGGCTCAACAAGGCTGCGACTCGCGAGGAATTGGCAGCCGTATTCGCTGACCGGCCGCTGACACGCTATCCGGTCTACGAAGACACGATCGACAACATCGTCGGCATCCTCGACGCCAAGCGGCTGCTGCTCCTGCGCAACGATGCGGAGGACTCGGCATGGCAGGTACGCATCCAGCCCGCGACCATCATCCCGGAAACAGTGACTGCCGAAACGACGCTCGAAACGCTGCGGGCCGAGGACACGCGAATGGCGATCCTCGTCGACGAATACGGCGGCATTGCCGGCCTGATTACGCAGTTCGACATCGTCCTCTTCCTCGCCACCGATCTGCCGGAGACGCTCCACATCGACCATCGCCACTCTCTCCCCGGCGATAGTCAATATCCGCAAACGCTCAGTGGGTTGGTTCGCGTATCGGAATTGCGAGAGGCATCAGGCCTCGAATTGCCGGAAAGTGACGCCACGACGCTCGGTGGCCTCGTCACCGAACTCAGAAACAGCATCCCGGATGTCGGCGATTCGGTACAGGTCGACGGCCTGACCCTGGCCGTGCTGGAGATGGACAACTACCGGGTTGCTCGCGTTCAGGTGGACCAGCATAGTGACGATCCGGAACCCGCCCGGCCCGATGGCTCAAAGGAGGTTTCGCGATGAGCGGCAATCTGGACCTTACGCTGCGGCTGCTCGCCACTGTGTTGCTGATCGGCATCAACGCGCTCTACGTATTCCACGAGTTCGCCTTTGTCGCGATCAAGCCGGGACAGCTCCGAAAACTCGATCAGGACCAATCAAAACGCGGCCGGCTCGTCAGCAAGATGGCGCACAGGATCGATCATTATATCGCCGTCGATCAACTCGGCATCACCGTCTCAAGCCTCGCCGTTGGCTGGACCGGCCAGCCGGTCGTCACCGACCTGTTCAACGCCGCCTTTGGTGAGCTTGGACTGTCGTCGGGCGTCATGACCCTGATCTCCGCGGCGCTGGCCTTCGCGCTCCTCACCGGCACCCAGATGATCGTTGGCGAGCTGATGCCGAAATCGTATGCCCTGCGCAATGCCGAGCAGACCGCCGGGTTCACCGCCAGAGCCGTCGAGATCACGGCAATCACGTTCTATCCGTTCGTGGCGCTGATGAACGGTATCGGGTTGTTTCTGGTGCGGTTGCTCGGTTTCAAGGGAAACGTAGACAGCCACTCGCGTGTCCTGCCCGCCGAAGAGCTGGTGATCAGCGCCCAGTCCAGCGCCCGCGCCGGGCTACTCAAAACCGACCTGAAGGCGCTGACCCGCTTGATCAACTTCTCTGACCTGCAGGCGCACGATCTGATGGTTCCCCGCATGGACGTGGTCGCAATCAGCGCCGACGCCAGCTTCGATGAGGTGCTGGCGACCGCGAGACAGCACCAGTTCGACCGCTATCCGGTGTACCAGGGAAGTCGCGACGAGATCGTCGGCATCATCAACTTCAAGGACCTGCTCGTCGCTACCTTCGGCAATGGGTCAGGGCGCCCAGCGAACTGGCTCCGGTCTGTGAGGCCAATCCCTACCGTGCCCGAGTCGGCGTCGGTCGAGGTGCTGCTTGCCACGCTCCAGACCAGCCAGCAACCGATGGCGTTGCTGGTGGACGAATTCGGGGCGACCGAAGGTCTTGTCACCGTCACCGACATCACCCGACAGTTGATCGAGGGACCGGATGAGATTCACCAAGAGACCGCGGAGAGCGTGCTGGTCGATGGGCACGCCAGCGTCTCGATCCTTGAGTCCGAGCTGGGCATCGAGCTGAACGGCGAGGAGCGCATCAGCGACACCATTGCCGGACTCGTCCTTGACGAGCTTGGCGAGATTCCCGAGGCCGGCGACACCGTGACCGTCAACGGGCATGGCATCGACGTCGTCGAGATGGACGGACACCGCATTACCAGCGTCCGTATCCGACTTCGTGGGCAGGAGTCGAATTCTGACGGAGAAGAGGTTGACGGCGCGACCCCGCCGGGGACCCCAGGAACCTGATCGTGACAATCGGATCACGCTGTTTTGTCGGCAATGCGGGATACTCCTGACCGTTGACGGAATCCCGCCGATTCCCGGATACTCCGGCTATGACCTACTCTCAGCGCCCTTCATTCCGGCAGGTCGCGCATGGCTACCTCGTGTTGCCGCACGCCGTGCCGATCATCGTTGTCATGACCGCGACCGCCGCCTTCGCGCTCGTCGCCGCTGGCGGCTGGCCAGGTATCGACCCGATGGCACGGTTACTCGGCGCGATGTTCGGCGGGCAGATCGCGATCGGGGCGGTCAACGAGCTGGTCGATGTCGAGCTCGACCGGGTCGCCAAGCCGGACAAGCCGATCCCGGCGGGCCTCGTGCCCGAACATGGCGCCCGGATCATGGCGATCACAGGCGTGAGCGTGATGGCTTTGCTGAGCCTGACATTCGGCGTTGACGCGTTCCTGCTGTGCGCGCTCGGCACCGGAACGGGCGTGGCCTACAGCTTCTGGTTCAAGCGCACGATCTGGTCGTGGATTCCCTATCTCGTCGCCCTGCCGCTGCTGCCGATCTGGGTGTG
>JACCVC010000322.1 GCA_013698305.1 Chloroflexia bacterium | reverse complement strand
GTTTCGGAAGAGACATATCGCGAGTTGATGCACGCCGAGTCCAAGGGTCGCTACATGCTCGATCACATTACCGACCAATATCCGTACGTCCGAATCAGGAGAACGTCGCGACCGAACTGGCGATAACGCCACCGCCGCGGATGGCCATTGGTTGACAGCTGCGAACACCTCTGAGAAGCTAGAATCAAGTGAGCGGTCCGTTCAAGATTTATGTACTGCCCGCTCGGTCGACCGCACCCTTGTGGTCGATACGCCATGGTGCGAGGCACCGTTTGGAGGGTATGCAGCATGCGACAGTCACGACCGCCGGTCAGGAACTTCAGCAACAGCAGGATCTCCCGTCGAAAGGTATTGAAATCATCCGCGGGCCTGGCAGGAGCGACGGCCTTCTCGTTGCCCCTGATCGGTCAGGCGGGCGCGCAGGCCACCCCCGTTGTGCCAGAAGGGGCAATTGTCTCCCAGGTTGAGGGCGTTCCGATTGCCTATACCACCTATCCCGAGCCATTCAGCACCGTAGACGAGGTGCCGGGCAACGGTGGGTCCGTCAGCATAACCGCGCTCTCCTACTCGCCGCCGCCGACGCCAAAGGATGATAACCAGTACTGGCAGGAGCTGGAAACACGGCTCGGTGTCACCTGGGAAGCGGACCTCGTACCCATCGATGGCTATGATGAGCGGATCGCCACCACCTTCGCCGGTGGGGACTTGCCGGACCTCTTCTTCCTGTTGCCGGGCACCACCCGCCCGCTCATCTACCAGGCGTTCGAACAGGGCGCGTTCACCGACCTGACAGACATCGTTGAATCCGACCAGATCAACGAATATCCTAACCTGGCCGCGTATCCCGCCTATCTGTGGGACGCCACCAGGGTCAACGGTCGCGTCTGGGGCGTGCCAAAGCCGGTGTTGCGCAACAACGACCCGACGACCTATCGCCGGGACTGGGGCGATGCGCTCGGCTATGAAACGCTCGACAACGCCCAGACGATCAGCGATATGCTGGTGGCAATGTCCAACGAGGATCCGGACGGCAATGGCTCCCAGGACACCTGGGGCGTGGCTCCGTTCGGTGGTGGCTGGTTCAACTTCATCTTCAACCAGATGTTCCGCGTGCCCTACGGCTGGCGATTGAACGACGACGGCAGCCTGACCAGCTCCATCGAGACCGATGAATATCGCCAGTCCCTCGAATACATCGTGGAGCTCAACGCTAACGGCGCCTATCACCCTGACTCCGCCAGCCTGAACGTCACCCAGGCGCAGGAGCTGCTGCTGGGCGGCCGGGCAGGAATCAGCACCAATGGCTTCGCGGCGGTGTTCGGGCCATCCGGGTCCCGCGCGACGGTCCAGGAGATCGTGCCGGAGGCCGATCTGCACCCGATCGTGCTGCCAGGACACGACGGCGGCGAGGGCGTCAGCTACCAGACGCCGGGCATCTTCGGCTTCACCTCGATCTCGGCGCAGGCGGGCCAGGACGAAGAGCGGCTGCACGAGCTGTTGCGGATCATGAACTACCTGGCGGCGCCATTCGGCAGCGAGGAATCCACATTCCTGCGATACGGCATCCCGGGCGTGCACTCCGAAGAGCTTCCGGAAGGCGGCTTCACCTCGACCGAACAGGGCTCGGCCGACCGCAGCGCCCTGGTTTACCCGTTCCTCAGCGAGAACTACTTCTACTACCCCGGAATGCCGGGCGAGGCAGAGTTCGCCCAGCAGCACAACGAGGCCATGGCGGAGGTCGCCATCGGCAACCCGACCGCAGGTCTCTACTCGGAAACGCAGGGGGAAGAAGGCGCCACACTCAACCAGCTGATCGCGGACACCTACACCGCTATCGTCACCGGTCGCGAGCCGATCGACGCGCTGGACGCAATGATCGAGGAGTGGCAGTCCCGCGGTGGGGACCAGATTCGCCAGGAATACGAAGAGGCGATCGCCCAGAACTAGCGCCGATTCCGGTGCAATGCGTTCCTGGGACACAGGCGGACCTCGTAAATGGGGGTCCGCCTGTCCCGGTGCTGAAAGGACGGTCATGCCGCCCAAGGTACAGATCCGGCCCTACGCGGCCGGCGACGAAGCACAGCTGGTGTCGCTCTGGAACGACGCCATGTCGGCAGACCCGATCGACATCGCCACCTGGCGAAGCCGGTATCTACTGGACCCGAACTTCACGCCAGGGGAATGCCTGGTCGCGGTCGACCGGGCCAGCGGCTCGCTCGACGGGTTCGTGCTGGGATTCACCGACAAGGGCTCCTCAAGCTCCGCCGACGCCTGGGTCGTCGGATTCGGCGTGCGCGAATCGTGCCGCCGCCAGGGGATCGGCGCCGCCTTGATGGCGTCCCTCGAAGGGACGTGGCGCCGAGCAGGTTTAGGTACGATCCACTACGGACCCTATATCCCGAGCTATATCGCGCCGGGCGTCGATGGCGCCGCCTATGCCGATGCCATCCAGTTTCTCACCGCACGCGGCGCACAGAAGCTGTTGCGACCGGTCAGCATGAAGGCGTCGCTCACCGGCTATCGCGCCCACCCGGACGTTGATGGGTTACGAGCAGGGCACGCCGAGCGCGGGATCGAGGTTCGATCGGCCGAGCCTGGTGACATCCTGCCGCTGCTGAAGTTCCTGGCGGAGCATTTCCCGCATTGGAAGGATGACGCCAGGTCGGTGCTGCGGGACCTGTTCGCCGGCGACCTCCGATTCGTGACGATGCTCGTCGCCGAGGACAACGGCGTCATCATCGGCTTTGCGCAGGCGCGCGGCGAGCGGTTCGGCCCGTTCGGTGTGAATGAGCGCTATCGGGGACAGGGCGTCGGCGGGGTGCTGCTGTCCGACACGCTGCTGGCGATGCGATCTCACGGCGTCCACTGCGCCTGGTTCTTGTGGACCAGCGACCGCACTGCAAAGCTCTATGCGCAACACGGCTTCGAGCAGGTCCGTCGCTTCGTGATGATGGACAAGACGATAGAGGAGGACCTTTCTTGACCGCCACATCCGCACACAA
>JACCVC010000318.1 GCA_013698305.1 Chloroflexia bacterium | reverse complement strand
GGATAGGGACCGGTGTCCTCAATCCGTATTTCCGGCATCCCTCGCTGATCGCCGCCTCGATCGCCACGCTGGACGCGCTGAGCGATGGCCGAGCGTTTCTCGGCTTTGGTCGCGGCCAGACCGAGTGGTATCGCCATGCCCTCGGCATGGAAGTCGGGTCGCCGCTGGCGGCGCTGGAGGAGACATTCGAGCTCCTGCGGCAGTGGTGGATTCGCCCATGGCGGGCTGAGGCCAGTCCCGATGCCGGGCAGTTCAGGGTTGCCGGGTGGGAACGGGCGATCGGTCCCATCCAGGATCACGTTCCCATCTACCTCGCCGCCGTCGGACCGAAGGCGCTGTCGCTTGCCGCCCGACATGCCGATGGAGTGGTGTTCAACGACCTGGCGTCGATCTCCTATATGGAAGGGGTGATCCGTGATGTGCGTCAGCAGGCGGCGGATGCCGGGCGAGATCCGGAGGCCCTGTCGTTCTTTGCGCGGGCGTCAGTGACGATCACCGACGATCCGGAAGCTGTATGCGAGCGGCGCAAGGATACGGTCTCGCTGATCCACGCGCTGCCCGGTATGGAAGTGCTCCTGGCATCGCCGGGTTTCGATATCGAGGCGATCATGTCCGAGGTGCGCCGGGTGATGCGCACCGATGAGGTGCTGGAGCGGGGGGGGAACTTTCTGGACATCAGGCGAGCGGGAGACTTTGCGGAGGCGAGAAAGCACATTCCCGGCGACCTGATGCGGGAGCTGGTGGTCGCCGGGTCTGTTGAAGACGTGCGGGCGCGGTTGAGCGTCTTCCGGGAGATCGGCGTGACGGATGTCTTTCTGGCGACACCG
The DNA here is from genome assembly GCA_013698305.1 of Chloroflexia bacterium. Lineage (GTDB taxonomy): Bacteria > Chloroflexota > Chloroflexia > Thermomicrobiales > UBA6265 > JACCVC01. The sequence continues at coordinate 3,885 of JACCVC010000318.1, read as the reverse complement.
CCGAAGGGGGAGCCGGTCGAAGTGTTGGTTGAGATCGTTGAGGCCTTGTCGGAACCAAAACCTCCTTTACCGTCATGCTGAGCGAACGCGAAGCACCCCCGCGCGAAGCGCTCGGCAGCTTGCTGCCGTATTGGTACGCACGGTCTCTATCCTGCGCTTCGCGCAGCGGCTATCTCTGCGCTGCGCCAGGGGGTCCTTCGCTCCGCTCAGGAAGACTGTTTCTTTCTTGGCGGATCGCCAATCCAAGCCGATACGACCACGACCCACCCGGACACCTCGGTCCGGGTCTACGCATTCGCCGCGAAACCGATTTCCACTGCCATGCGTCGAACAGGATAGAGACACGCGTTTCATAGCCGACCTCCCTTTCCATCTTCCCTGCGTGTCTCAGGGACGGTCCGACGCAAATACCGGCGAGTTCCCCTGAACACGCAGGCACCGCGTCGGACCGTTCCGCTGGATCATTTCAGGTGAGCGCAACCTTGCCCGCCTGACGTGACCAGCATCCGGAGCGATGGCATACACTGTCTACCACGCTCCAGCCGGCGCCGGGGAAGCAGGAGTCGGAACCGTTGAAGTCAAAGGTGTTGTCAGAGGTCGACTTGTCTTTTCGGCGACGACTCGGGACGCGGAGGTCCGTCATGCAATTGCTGTCATCATTCTCGCTCACTTCTTCCGGGCGCCGACGCCAGCGGCGAGCCATTTCCGGCTCTGCCTGGTGGGTTCACCTGTTTGGCGCGATTGCGCTGGTCGCCGGACTGTTCCTGCCCCTGACCACTGTTGGGCAGGCGTTGGCGCTGCCTGGCGATTCGCCCGTGGCGCAGCGGCTTCAGACAGCTGACGACACGGTGCCGGCTGCGCCGGTCCAGGTGGCAGCCATCGGCGAGTTCCAGACGGCGCAGGGCTGCGCGGCCTTCGACCCGTACTGTCAGACGACGCAACTCGTCGACAATGACGGCATCTGGACCGGTGTCTTTGCGGCGCCACCGGGCGCCTACACTTGGCAGATCGCCGCGGTCGCCCAGGATGGCGCCGTCTCGACCTATGGGCAGGGGGGTCTTGGCGGTCCTGAACAGGAGGTACAGGTTGGCGATAGTGACCTCGGCCTCTACTTTGAACTCAACACCCATACCAACGACATCGACGCGCAGCCAGTCGATGCGCTGCTGAGCGTTCAGGTCGACGGCGCGTCCTATGCGCTCCGCCCGACCGATGGTGGGTTCGAGGTGCTGGTGAGCGCGCTGGGTGGCCCTGCCAGCTTCCAACTCTTTGTCGGCGCCGATCCGGTAACTGATCCCCAACAGGTCGATCTCGCGCCGGGGCCGAACCGGCTCAGCTTCAGCGCCGACGGCCAACTCGTCAACGTCGAGGGGCTGACGCAGGGCACGGTGACGATCCAGCGGCTCGACACCAGCGGCGCGCCGCTATCGGGTGGCTGCTACCAGCTGCGCGATGGCAACGATCTCGTCAATCAGGGCTGTGACGCCGACGATGGGTCGCTCGACGCCAATACCTCCATGACGTTCCCTGAGGGAGTCCCGGGCGGCAACGTCGACGTCGTCGAAGTGACCGCGCCGGACGGCGCGGAGCCGATCGGCGACCAGGAGCTCGCGCTGGCAGCGGGAGACCTGCTGGTCACGCTCGAGCCGGAAGCGACCGTCGAGTCCGAAGGTCAGGACGAGTCGATCACCCAGGATGAAAACGGGCAGGTGATCGAGACCGACGACGGCACGATCATCAGCCAGGGCGAAGACGGCCAGACGATCCAGGTCGGTGAAGACGAGGAGGATGGCGACGATCAAACGGACGACTCCCAGGGACCGCCGGGTGACCTGGTAGTCACGCTGCTGGATCCGAACGGCCAGCCGATCGGCGGCGCCTGTTTCGAGCTGGTGCGGGCCGATGGCGCCTCCGCTGAAGTGTGCGATACGACAGATTTCGAAACCCCCGATTTTGCCAACAACGGCAACACCGGTTTCTTCGGCGTGCCGAGCGGCTCCTACACCCTGCGGCTCAGCCAGGAACTCGATGGTGTCACGGTCGACGAGCGGCAGATCGAGGTGATTGCGGGTCAGCAGGTGACGGAGACGATAACCGCTGCTGTGACGCAGGAGGATGACGACGAGGAAGATGACCAGTCGACGACGGGACGATCCCTGATCGACGGACCGGTTGGCGATCTTGTCGTGCTGAGGCAGGACCAGGACGGCAATCCGATCGGCGGCGCATGCTTCGAGATTCTCGACGCCAACAACAGTCCCGTTGCCGAGGGAGCCTGTGACGAAGACGGCGACGTGGCGGACGATGGCCGGATCGGCTTGTTAGATGTGCCGGAAGGTACCTGGTTGTTGCGGGAAAGCCGCACGCCGGATGGCTTTGAGCCTGTTCCCGATCAACTGATCACGATTGTTGCTGGCTCTGTCATCGAACAGCCTGCACAGGGCGCGAGCACAGACGACGACGAACCGCTGGTTGAGGAAATCGAGGGCCTGGCGCTCGAGCCAACCGCAACACCGGCGGAAGAAGATGAAGACGAAGCGCAGGGTCCAGGCAACCTGCTGATCACGCTCGTGGACGCTGATGGCCAACCGGTCGGCGGCGCTTGCTTCGAGCTGGTTCAGGATGACCAGATCATCATCGAATCTTGCGACACGGCGCAGTTCGAGCAGAATCCGGATAACGGCACCACCGGTTTTTACGGTGTTCCGGCGGGAACCTACACGGTCCGGAACTCCGAAAACCCGGATGACCTGCCGCTGGCCGACGATGTCGAGGTCGACGTTACGACCTCGCCGCCGGACGTGACCGAAACGATCCAGCTTCCTGCGGTCGAGACGCCGGAAGAGACCCCGACGTCATCTCCGACGTCTACACCGACCGAAACCCCAACCGAGACGCCGACGACAGAACCGACGGCGGAGAGCGTTGGCATCGATACCGGCGACCTGATCGACATCGCCGGTCTGCAGGAGGACGACGAGCCGGGACCGCCGGGCGACCTGATCGTCTCGCTGCAGGACGCCGATGGCGACACGGTCGGCGGCGCATGTTTCCAGATCGAGCAGGAAGGACAGTCGCCGATCACGTCCTGTGATTCTGATGATCCGTTCCCCGACAACGGCAACACCGGCTTCTTCGGCGTGCCGAGCGGAACCTACCAACTGACCCAGACGCGGACTCCTGACGGAACCAACGCCATCGAGCCGACCGAGGTCGTCGTCGAAGCGGGTGAGGGCCGGACCGAGATCGTCACGCCGAGCGCGGTAGGTGGTCAGGATGATGACGATGACGACGATCAGGGCGTCTCGATCAGCCAGGGCGAGGATGGCCAGATCATCCAGATCGGTGACGGTGAGGAGGGCGACAACGGCGGCGACGACGCCGGCGATGATAACGGTGGCGATGAGAGTGGTCGGTTGCGCGTTGACGTCAGCGCGTTCGACGACACCATCATCTGTGTCGAGCTGAATACCGGTGGCGGCATCGGGCTGACGGATCCACCAGCCGCTTGCGACAATGGCGATGGCGATACCAACAATAGTCGCAACCGGATCGACCTGCGAGACGTGCCACCCGGTGTTTATCTCCTCACCGTCATCTCGGGCGCCGAAGGCATCGAGCCGGTGGAAGTAACGATTGTCGAGGGAGAACGGGCAGAGATTGCGCTGAGCCAGGTCGTGCCGACGCCGACGGTGGCGCCGACCCAGGCGCCGACGACTGGCACGCTGCGCATCACCGTGACCGATCCGAGCCAGAACCTGCTCGGTGGAGCCTGTTTCGATGTCGGCAACAACTCCGGCACGTTCAACTTCTGCGACGACGACGGCAACGGCATCATCGACATCCCGGATGTCGTGTTCGGAACCCAGACCGTCACGCAGACCG
>JACCVC010000311.1 GCA_013698305.1 Chloroflexia bacterium | reverse complement strand
CAGGACCAGGTTGCCGCCAGTCCGCGCCGGAGCAGATGCCTTGACGCTACCCCACCGACTTTTCGCCATCAGGTTCGCCATTGCCGTCGCCGTCGTGTCTCTCGTGGTTGCCAGTTCCCCGGCTGGGATTGCGGCACAGCCGGCGTCGGTGGTGGCCACGCCCGAGGCTCCGGCATTCCACCTCGTCGCGAAGGTGCGGTCAGAGGAGTGGATGTCGCCTTTGCCGGCACTCGAAACCGGCGCCGACATCGGAGACAAATCGCTCCTTGAGGCGCTGCGGGAGGGCGGGTTCGTCATCTATATCCGGCACGCCAGCACCGACTTCTCTACCGTGGATGAGGAGCCGATCGACCTGCAGGACTGCGCCACCCAGCGGACCCTGTCAGAGGTGGGCAGAGTGGAGGCCCGACGGATCGGTGAATCGATCGTAGACCATGACATTCCGGTTGGCGATGTCTACAGCAGCGAGATGTGCCGCGCCTGGGAGACCGCTGAGCTCGCGTTCGGCGAGGTGGAGTTGACCTCCGATCTGACGGCGTTCGTCACCGCCAGTTCCGAGGCGGAAGAGGATGCGAGGACGGATGCGCTCCGGACACTCCTCGGGACACCGCCGGAATCCGGAACGAACACGTTCGTCGTCGGCCACCTGGTCAACATCACGATCGCCGCGAACGTCACCATGGAGGAAGGGGAGGCGACGATCTTCCTGCCGACGGAGTCGCGGTCCGGGAATGGGTGCATCGACGCCGTTGACGTGGTGGACTGATCTCTTTGCGAGTCAGGCGCTCAGGCCGCTACCGGACCGGAGCTGTTCGAGCGAGTCGCGGAGGCGGCGGTCGAGGGCGCGACGCCGCTGGCGAAGAACGGCTACAAGATTCCACTGGTCAGGACGCTGATCCGCCGGGCGCTAGAGTCGGTGGCGGGGTACAGGTCTGGCCGACTTGTGCCGCTGATGTTGGAGGTTGCGTGTCCCGAGTAAAGTTGAAACCACTTCCTACCGCCGGAGCGCCGGACTCCGTCAGGAGCCGGACAATGGCGGCAGTCAAGTCGCAGAACACGAAGCCTGAGGTCTACGTGCGACGGATGCTCCATGCGGCGGGCTTCCGGTATCGATTGCATGCCAAAGCCCTTCCTGGCAAACCCGATATTGTTCTCGCTCGGTACAAAACGGTGGTTCTGGTCCAAGGCTGCTTCTGGCACGGCCATAACTGCAAACCAAACTCGATGCCGCAAAACAACAGGTCGTACTGGTCGGCAAAGATCGAGCGCAACATAAGCCGTGACCGGAGAAACAGGGTGGCATTGGAGCAGGCAGGCTGGAACGTCGTCGACATCTGGGAATGCGAAATTGAAAGATCAACGACTAGTTTGATTGAACGCCTTCAGAATATGAGAACCGCTCAGGACACTGCTGCTTGAGTACGCTGATGCTTTCGCATTCTGTGCGTTGTCCAAATCAATCCGGTACCATTGTAGTACATCTGTTCGTATACACTCTCGGGTATAGTACGTACAGTAGTATCTTTACCTGCGCGTGAAAGGGATGGTCAATGCGCGTCGCGGAGTTCTTCGCTGGCATCGGTCTTGTCAGGAAAGCGCTCGAGGACAACGGGATGACCGTCGTCTGGGCGAATGACAATGACGCCAAAAAGCTCAGTATGTACGAGAAGAACTTCGATGCAACCGACTTTTGCCTTCGCGACGTTTGCGACGTATGTGGCGACGAGATTCCGGACATCGACCTTGCCACCGCATCTTTTCCGTGCACCGATCTGTCCCTCGCTGGGAATAGGGTGGGGCTGCACGGCAAGCAGTCGAGCACGTTCTGGGAGTTCACGCGGATTATCGAGGAGATGGCGGAGCGCAGACCGTCCGCGATCTTGCTTGAAAATGTCCCAAGTCTCGCAACGTCTCGCGGCGGGCAAGATTTGTACATCATCGTTCGATGTCTCAACCAACTTGGATATACATGTGATTTGCTTGTGGTGGATGCCCGATACTTTGTGCCGCAGAGTCGACCCCGATTATTTGTCGTGGGCTCACGAGAACCGCTCTCTTCTCCCGGGACATGGGCGCCGTCGACAATTCGACCTTCCTGGGTCCAACAGTTCGTCTCGCGCTATCCCGATCTTCAAATGAACGCACTCGACATGAGTATCGAGCAGACGATCTCTCCAAGCCTGAACAACGTGGTTGAGCGCCTGAACCCTGCCGACATCCGATGGTGGGATCAACGGCGGTATGAGCGCTTTGTAGCCGAGCTTTCCGAGGTGCAGACCCTTCGGTTGCGCTCAATGGAACTGTCTCCGTGGCCGACCTGGGCCACCGCGTATCGCCGGACTCGCAATGGAAAGCCGGCCTGGGAAATCCGCAGTGACTCCATTAGCGGATGTCTCCGCACCGCTCGTGGCGGTTCAAGCAAACAGGCCGTTGTCGAAGCGCGAGATGGCGTTTCACGAGTGCGCTGGATGACCGCGGTCGAGTATGCCCAGCTGCAAGGCGCTGGCGACTACAACCTGACAGGAGTGCTTGAGAATCAAGCTCTCTTTGGATTTGGTGACGCCGTGTGCGTCCCTGCTGTGGCCTGGGTCGCCAGGGAGTATCTCGTTCCGCTCCTGAACCTTGAGATAACTGTGCGGAAAGAAGCGCCATTAGAGGAACTTTCTCTTGTCTGATCGTAGGAAGACTCGACGATCAAGAGCCTCGGTTCCGCATGAAGTGAAGGCCATCCGGGAGGAACTTGTAGCGTTCCTTGATTCATCTGACTCTACCGGCCGCGTGCCGGGGAACGCCAAGTGTGGAGTGTATGTCTTCTACGACTATGACGGTGAGCCGATCTATGTTGGCCAGACGCGTGAAAGAGTGAGGGTCCGGATCCGACGGCACCTTACCAACCAGCGAACTGATGCTGTCGCGATGAACGTGTTAGATCCATTCGAAGTGGCCGAGGTCGAGATATACCCGTTCTATGAGCTTGAGCAACCATCGCCTGGAGAAAATCAGACAAGCTATGATGCGCGGATCAGACAGACGCTGGCGGCGGCGGAGTACACGGTATTTCAGAACGTCCTCCGCGATTCAGCGTTAGGTGCTGTGTTGAACGAAGCCGACGTCGCCGATGCGGCAGTGATCGAGCTTCCCGCGTCACATCGAGGAAGGATTATCCCGCCTGACATTTATGAACTTCGGAAACACCCTGATGTCCGTATTGCCCGCAGGGCGAGCACTGTAGCGAACCTTGCTCGCGTCATAAGTGAACGTGATGTTTCTCCGGGCCTGAGGCGAACGCTCCTTACGCAAGCCCGACGGATCGAGAAACTTGCCAGGGAGCGACTGGATGAGGTCATCGGTGAAGGCGAACGCATCCCAGTCGAAAGAGTTGAAGAAGAATGAGTTCCAGTGATTGCTGATGATCTTGGTCGACCCAATGTACGAATCCTACTCATCGTCCTTAGTTGACAACAAGTAACGAGAGTCCAGATGCCGAAACGCTCCAACAGTTTCCAAACCCTCATTTATTTGCTTTACCACCAGTTACATGATCGGGCGACAGTAACAGAGTCTGCCATGGTCTCGGATCGACTGGGAGGCTCAGTGCAGGAAGTCGACGTGCTGATCTTGGAGCCAGTCGGCCAGATGCAGCTCCAGATTGGCGTCGAATGCCGGGATCGCGGCCGTCCGGCAACTATCGAATGGGTGCAGCAAATGCGCGGAAAGCATCAGCATCGAGTCGACAAACTCGTTCTTGTTTCCCGATCAGGGTTCACGAAGTCATCAACCGAGGAGGCACGCCGACACGGAATTGAGACTCTGAGTCTCTCGGAAGCCAACCAAACCGACTGGAATGTTATGGTCGACCAGATCAAGGAACTGTTCGCTGGAAAGTTCAACTTCAGAATCACCAAGGGCTATGCAGTACTTTCAGAAGAGTATGGGTTGATCGAAGACCCCGAGATAAGTGCCAATGAGCGTCTTTACGATCTAAACGATGAATTGGTTGGGATGGTTGGTGAGATCGCGTTGGAAGAACTCCGAGCGCCCGAAGCCGGTAGGAAATTGATGGAGCTCTTTTATGCACACCAAGACCAAAATAAGGCCATAGCAACCTTTGAAGTACCAGGTGGCAGTTATCTCATTGACACTTCAGGTACTAAGCGCGTCGCTCGGTCGATTCGGCTCGAAATAACCTGCGAGATGAGTATGACTCCGGTAGAGCTCCAACACGGAGCACTGGGTACTTCAAATGTTGCATGGGGGCAATCGTCGACTACGGATGGCGAAGAACTTTTTCTGGTCATCACTGAGCACAAAGATCGACCTCGGCAAAGTTCGCTCAGTATCAAGCAAAGAGGTCAACAGAGCGGGATACTGATTGACATGATCGAGAACAACGATTGTGACGTAGATTCATAGGCAACGATGCAAGCAATAGCTGTGTCGTTGACCCAGCGCATGATCGATTTTGTGGCCACGGATATGCATGCTTCTGTGGTTTTCGGTCACGGATTTTGAAATGCGCGGCAAAAAATCGTGATTAGAAGCAAGGAAAGGGCAGCACCAAGACATAGTAGGACAGAGTGTGTACAACGACCTGCGATCCAATTATTAACAACTTAAACAGGTCGAGCGCTGACTTTGAATGTGTCACCTATCGAAGCACTCGACATTACGACAGCTCCCTCGCCAGCGGCTCGATCTCCGCAAGCTCGCTCTCCGTCAGCGGAGGGAAGCTGAGGGCGGCGACGTTCTGCTCCAGCTGGGCGACGCTCGACGCCCCGATCAATGCCGACGTGATCTGGGGCTGACGCAGGATCCAGGTCAGGGCCATCTGCGCCAGCGTCTGGCCGCGTCCGGACGCGATCTCATTCAGTGCCCGTGCCCGTTCGAGGTATCCCTCCGTGATCTGCGCGGAGGCCAGCGTTCCCCCACCGGCGGCGCGGGATGCCGCGGGGATGTCGCCGCCGAGATAGCGGTCGGTGAGCAGCCCCTGCGCCAGCGGCACGAAGACGATCGCGCCGATGCCGTGCTCGTCCAGCACCGGGAACAGCCCGCGCTCGATCTGCCGATTGAACATGTTGTAGCTCGGCTGGTGAATCAGCAGGTGGATATTATGGACGGCCAGTGCCTCGGCCATCGCGGTCGTCTGCTCGGGCGTGTAGCTGGACACGCCGACGTACAGCGCCTTGCCGGTGGTCACCGCCGACGCCAGCGCCCCGGCGGTCTCCTCGATCGGCGTCTCGGTATCGGGGCGGTGGTGATAGAAGATGTCGACGTAGTCCAGCCCCATTCGCGCCAGGCTTTGGTCGAGCGAGGCGAGCAGATATTTGCGGGAGCCGTGATCGCCGTACGGTCCCGGCCACATGTCCCACCCGGCCTTGGTGGAGATAATCAGCTCGTCGCGATACGGGCGGAAGTCCTGGGCGAGGATCGTGCCGAAGTTGGCCTCGGCGGCCCCGTAGGGCGGTCCATAGTTGTTGGCGAGATCGACGTGGGTCACGCCGAGGTCGAACGCCCGCCGCAGCGTCGCTCGTTGCGATTCGATGGAGCGGTCGTCCCCGAAGTTCTGCCAGAGCCCGAGCGATATCTCGGGCAGCATGAGACCGCTGCGACCGGTTCGCCGGTAGGTCATGGCGTTGTAGCGGTCGACGTTTGGGGTGTATGGCATGGGGTATTCCTGCGCTCCTGCGTCGTTATGGGCATGGGAAGAAATCTGCTGCGCCGAGGGTAGCACACCGCTGGCGCCTGGCGACCATCGCCTCAGGGTAAGGTGGATCGCGTCAGGATCGGCCAGTCCCTACGACACGCCCTCGTCAAACCGCAGGTAATCATCCCACCGTCTGAACAGGATGGTGTGCAGGAGGTGATAGAAGGCGTAGATCTCC
>JACCVC010000256.1 GCA_013698305.1 Chloroflexia bacterium | reverse complement strand
CGCGTACGCAGCCGGCACACCCAGGAGCATGACTACCACGGTCGAAGCGACCGATGCGATGATCGAGTTGGCGAAGAACGGCAAGAAGTCGATGTTGAAGATCGTGGCATAGTTTTCGAACGTAGGGTTGAATATCAGCTGAGGTGGCAATGCAACAGCTGCTGGCTCGAATTTGAAGCTCGTGATGACCATGTAGAAGACCGGAAAGAACACTATCAGCGCTACGATCCAGGCGAGAACGGCCACCCATAGCGGTGCGTCCTCACGGGAACGGCTGCGGCGCGACCGGAATCGGCGCAGGCGCTCGGCAGAGGTCGTCGATATGGTCGCCATGGCTCAAAGCCCTCGCATAATGCGGTCAAGAGTACGCAACAGCAACGTAATCACGATGATCGAAAGGACGACGACAACCACGCCAATTGCCGCTCCGGCTCCGATCTGGAGCCCTTCGATCGATTCGCGGAAGACAAGATATGGCAGCGTTGTGGTTGCGTTGCCCGGTCCTCCCTGTGTCATCATGTAGATAGGATCGATCTCCTGCACAATGAATACCGTGCCCAACAGACCGCCCAGTTGCAGGTAGCGATAGAGGTGCGGCATGGTGATGTCGCGAAACTCCTGCCATGCTGTGGCGCCATCGACCCGTACCGCCTCGCGGACCTCTTCACTGATCGACTGCATCCCCGCCAGCAGGATCAACATCATGAATGGAGCCCAGCGCCAGACCAGCACACCGACGACCGAGAGTTCAGGAAATTGGCCAAGCCAATTCGGCGAGATGTCGCCGGGCAGCGTGGTGCGTGTCAGCCAGTTCACCACGCCGAAGTTGGGATTGAGCATCATGTTTTTCCAGGTGAGGGCGGCCGCGACCGGCATCACCAGAAATGGCGTGATCAACAGCGTCCGGACGATGCCTCGCCCCGGATAGCGGTGGTTGACCAGCTCGGCATAAAAGAGGCCGAGCAACAGCGAGAACAGCACCGCGGCAACGATGAACACGACCGTGTTTACCAGTGATTCGCGGAAGGCCTGATTCCGGGTGAAGAGATTGGAGTAGTTCTCCAGCCCGATGAACTCGCGTCGATCGGGACGGAGCAGGTTCCAGCGCTGAAAGCTATACCAGATCGTCACAAGAAAGGGCGCCTGGGTGATGACGATCACATAGAGCAACGCGGGAAGCAGGAGAACCCGTCCTGGAGGTTGATTACGTATCCATGCCGGCAGCGCCGGTCCCCCGGATTTCCCTCGCTCCCGGTCCAATGGCTGGTCTGCGGCGGCCATGGACACCTCCTCTCGAGTGATCAGAATCTCTCGTTCTGGCATTGCACGAGGGAGTATGCCCGGCAATGACGATACAGCGAGAGGCGTTGAAATCAACGCCTCTCGCTGTCACTGATGATGCGAAGACCAGCGACTAGCTCTGGTAGCCGCCATCGACAGCGGTCTGATTGGCCAACTCATTCACAGCCTCGATCGCCTCGTCCACTGACTGGTCACCGACGAGCGCAGAGGCGAGCTGTTGGGTAACATCGTCCCCAAGCTGCGTGAACTCGGGGATGCGGACGAACTGACCACCCGTGTAGGGAACCGGATCCTCGGTTGGCTCGTTCGGCGTCGCCTCATCGATCGAGGTTTGGACGATCTCGGCAAAGTTACCGGCGAACTCGAGGTAGGCTGGATCCTCATATGTCGAGGCCCGCGCGCCCGTGGGGGCGCGTCCCCACCCACCGTCGAACTCGACAATCGTCTGCTGGTACGTCCGCGATGTCGCCCACTTCATGAACGCCAGCGTCGCATCCGCGGCTTCCGTGCTGGCGGACATCGCAAAGTTCCAGCTCCACAGCCAGTTGCCGCCCGGAAGCACCTGGGACGGACCGTAGGCATAGCCAACCTGCTCGGAGAATTCGGGATTCTCATCCGGCGACGAGAGTAACTCGGCGGCCGATGTCGCATCGTACCACTGGGCGATCTGCCCCTGATTGAAGAGCGTCTGGCACTCGGTAAAGCCATTTTGCTCTGGACCAGGAGGTCCGTAGTCCTGCAAGGTCTCGATATAGAAGCGAATCGCGGTGGCCGAATCCTCCTCGTTGAGGGCGGCGTTCCATTCCTCGTCGTACCACCGTCCACCGAAGGCGTTGATGACCGTAGTCAGCGGAGCGCCCATCTGGCCCCAGCCGGGCAGGCCACGCAGGGCAAGGCCGTAGAGTCCGTTGTCAGGATCGTGAAGCTCGGCGGCGAATCCGGCGATGTCGTCCCAGGTCGGCCGCTCCGGCATTTCCAGCCCAGCTGCCTCAAACACATCCGTGCGGTAGAACATCATCGCGCTCTCGCCGTAAAACGGCAGCGCGTAGAGTCCATCCTCGTAGGTGAGTCCAGCCCGCACGCTTTCGAATATGTCGTCGAGGTCGTACGCCGCATCGCCAGTAACGTCGTCACCAACGTCCATGAGCCAGCCATTGGCGGCCCAGAGCGGCACCTCGAAGGGGCCGACAGTGAAGGCATCGAACTGACCAGACTGTGTCGCAACATCACGAGCGATCGTGGTGCGAATCTCATTCTCGGGCAACACCGTGAGATTCACCGTGATATTTGGATAAACCTCGTTGAACACGCCCTCGGCGACGAGCTCCTGCAAGGCGACCATCTGCGAGTTCCCGACCATGCCGACTTCGATCGTTCCCTCAATACTTGGGTCGGGCTCGACCGGAGTTGCACCTCCACCCTGCGCCATTGCCCTCAACTGTCCACCCATGGCCGCCGCCAATGGCAGGGCCATCGTTCGAGTTGCAAACGATCTTCGATCCATCGCTAACCACGCCTTTCCCAGGAGGGGAAATTCCCTCCGCTTACAAGGACGACTCGCTTCAGGGCTTGAATAAGACTCAACCCTACGGGAACGGATGAGGAAAGTCAACCACGAATGTAGCCGTAATCACCTGTGTCAGCAGCCGAATCATCTCAAGGGTGGGTGCAAGTCTTGACGCAGGTGGCGCACAGACAGATCGTCAATATCCTATCCTGTGCGTGGCGATTCTTATCGCTCTTGTAGGGATCCTCCGAACAACACGCATGGTGCTCCGAGCCTGTCGCCAGTCGAAGTACCATGCTTCCCCTTTCAGGTCCAAAGTCCTGACTCCTTGGATCGTTATACCGGGATGCTACCCCTCGATCTCAAAGATCGTTTCAATCTCGACCGGGACCTCACTCGGCAGCGCCTGGAGCCCCACCGCCGAGCGGGCGTGCCTGCCCTTGTCGCCGAAGACCTCGTAGTAGAACTCGGAGGCGCCATGGATCACCTGCGGCGTCTCACCGAAGCCGGGCGCGGCGTTGACCATGCCGAGCAGCTTCACCACCTGCTTGATCCGGCCCAAATCGCCCAGCACCGACTTCGCGATGGCGAGCTGCTGGATGGCGCAGTCGCGGGCGACGGCGTACCCCTCTTCGGTGGTGTAGGTCTCGCCGACCCGACCCTTGAGCGACTTGTCGCCGGGGACCGAACCGCTGAGGTAGAGCATGTTGTTGC
>JACCVC010000296.1 GCA_013698305.1 Chloroflexia bacterium | reverse complement strand
CCGACTCGACCCTTGATCGGAAGGTATCCACCGGCTGTTCGATCGGCTGGAAGGTGTTGTAGTGACAGGGAATGACGATCCCCGGTCTGAGCATGGAGACCGCCCGCAGCGCATCATCGGGTCCCATGGTGAAGTGGTCACCGATCGGCAGCAGCGCGACATCGAGCTGTTCTTCGGCGATGAGCTGCATGTCGAGAAACAGCGCGGTGTCGCCAGCGGCGTAAATCGTCTTGCCACCGAACCGGATCACCATGCCCGCTGGAATGCCCGGCGCGACGAGCGTTCCATCCTCAAGCTGGTACGACGAGGTATGCCACGCGGGCGTCAACTTCACCGTGCCACCTGCGAACTTCACCGTGCCGCCATGATTGGCTGGCGTGGCCCCTTCGACTCCCTGCATGGACAGCCAGGTGCCAAGCTCAAAGGTGGCAATTACCTGAGATTGCGCTCGCTTGGCGATGTCGATCGTGTCGCCGACGTGATCGTTGTGCGCATGAGTGAGGAGGATTGTGTCCGGGCTGAGCGACTCCGGATCGGTTTGATGTACCGGGTTGCCGGACAGAAACGGGTCGATCAGTACCGAGTGCTCGCCGTCGTCGAGCAGGAAGGCGGAGTGTCCGAACCAGGTGAGTTTCATGGAAATCCCTTTCATTAGCGATAGAACTACCTGCAAAAGTCGCAAACAGAATGCCATTGGTGGCCAGAGTCACGCTTCGTAGCGCACGTCACCACCCAGAACCGTCTGCTGGACAGTGATCTTCCCGATGTCATCAGGGTCGACGGTTCGCGGGTCGGCGGATAAAACGACCATATCGGCCAGCATGCCCGGAACCAGCTTTCCTTTCAGCGCTTCCTCTCTCGAACCGTATGCGCCACCCACCGTGTAAGCGATCAGCGCCTCCTCGACCGAGACGCCTTGTCGTTCGCCCATTGTTGCCCCGTCCTGGGTGAGGCGCGTGACCGCGGCGCGGAGGTTGATCATGGATGCGCACGGAGTGACTGGGACATCCGAACTGAGGCTGTATGGGATTCCGTAATCCTGAAACGAGCGTAGTGGGTAGGCGTGCTCCAGCTGCGCGTCGGAGAAGTTCTCCAGGTACGAATCACCCAGGTAGTGGATGAACGTCGGCTGCGGAGCGGCAAACACTCCCATTCGTTTGAGACGCTCAAGGATCTCCGGCGTACACATGCCACAATGCTCGATCCTGGCGCGATGATCGGCGCCAATATCGTCGCCGAGGGCGTGTTCGTAGGCATCCAGGATCATGGTGATGGCGCGGTCGCCGATTGCATGGGCGGCCAACTGGTATCCTGCGTTGTGCGCTCGTCGGAAGCGCTCGTCGAGTTCGTCCTGCGAATAGTACGTAATGCCGTAATTGTCCGGCTGGTTCTGGTAGGGGTCGAACATGGCGGCGGTGCGGCCGCCACCGCTGCCGTCCTGGAAGACCTTGGCCGGACCGATCCTCACCCATTCATCGCCGAATCCGGTCTGGATGCCAAGGTTGGTGAGCGTCTCCAGCATGTCGTCTATCAGCATCATCGTGTAGATACGAAACGGCGATTCACCGGATCGTGCCAGATCCTGATAGGTGCCGAGTTGTTCAGGTCTGGTGATCGAGGAGTCGGCCACACTGGTGATTCCGTGACTGAGGAACACCTCGCCGGCACTCGTCAGGTAGTGTGCGATGTCGGCACGAGATGGGCGCGGCTCGACCCGCTGGACAAGTTTCAGTGCGGCCTCCCGCAGAAGTCCGGTAGCCCGACCATGCTGGTCCCGATCGATCTGGCCACCTTGGGGATCGGGTGTCATGTCGCTGATTCCAGCGGCGGTGAGCGCCGCGCTGTTCGCCACGCCGAGGTGCCCGCAGGTTCGCACCAGCAGGATCGGTTGGTCGGCGCTGACCTGGTCCAGCTCGTCGCGGGTCGGATGCCGATGGACATCGAGGCGGGTATCGTCATACCCTCGACCGATGATCCACTCAACGGCTCCGTTGCTTGATGCGCTCGCGCGAAACGCATTCAGCAAACCGTGAAGCGTGGGAACGGTACGAGGCGACGCGTCGACCTGGAATAGCGATTCACCGAACTTTGGTGGATGCGTGTGGTTGTCATTGAAGCCAGGCGCAAGGAATGCCCCGCCGAGG
The DNA here is from genome assembly GCA_013698305.1 of Chloroflexia bacterium. GTDB lineage: Bacteria > Chloroflexota > Chloroflexia > Thermomicrobiales > UBA6265 > JACCVC01. The sequence goes on along the minus strand of JACCVC010000296.1, from coordinate 552 downwards.
TCGACGGTTCTGGTGGAGCTTGACGACAGTGCCACCACCTCATCAAGCGAACCGGTGGCCCGGATTCGCGAATCTTCGACTAGGACCGCCTCGACATCAGGATTGTCTCGATCGGCGGTGAAGATGGATCCACTGGTGTAAATCGTCGATTGCAACGTCGTTTCCTTCGCGTCAAAAAGAGGTCGTTCACGACGGCGCGGATGCGCGGTCCCATGCGACAACGCCGCCGATGATGGTGTAGTCGACCCGAGCGTCGATGAGGTGGGCGGGGTCCGAGGCTCGCAGGTCCTGACTGAAGATAGTGATGTCGCCCAGGAAGCCTGGCCGGATCATGCCGCGATTGCCCTCGGCGAACGAGGCGTAGGCGGCATTGACGGTATATGCCCTGATCGCGTCGTCGACCGAAATCCGCTCCTCCGGCCAGGCATCGACCCCGAGCCGATCCTTGCGGGTGACCATGGTCTGAATGCCGATCAACGGGTCGGTTGGCACGACGGGCGCGTCGCTGCTGGCGGCGGCGACAATGCCTAGCTCCGTGAACGTCTTCATCGC
>JACCVC010000249.1 GCA_013698305.1 Chloroflexia bacterium | reverse complement strand
TACGGCGGCCATCACGTTCGGGTTGCGGCTGTTCCTGTTCGACTACGGCATCATGTGGGCAGTCGGCATCACCGGCGCGGTGTTCCTCTTCTCCCTACTGAACCTGTGGCTGTCGCCGAACCTGCGTTATCGATACTGGCGCTACGAGATTCGCGCCGACGAGGCCGACCTCCAGCACGGCTGGGTAACGCGCACCCGGCAACTGATCCCGATGTCGCGCATCCAGCACGTCGACACCAACCGCGGCCCACTGGAGCGGCGGTTCGGGCTGGCGTCGGTGGTGCTCTACACGGCCTCCGGGGCATCGTTGATCCCGGCGCTGGCCAATGACGTCGCCGCCGACGTGCGAGACCGCATCGCCACGCTGGCCAACGTCCACGACGATCTCTAGCGAACACGACAGCCATCACCAGCAGGGACCTTCATGTCCGATCTCACATCGCAACCAACCTCGCCCGGCGATGCCCGCACATCGGCTCGCCCACCGAGCGCCGAGGACGCCAGGCAACCCAACCTCACCGACGAGACAGTGTGGCGCAGGATGTCGATCCGGTTCATTTTCACCGGCACCGTCCGGCAGTTGCGCAGCCTCCTGCTGCCGGCCGTCATCCTGCTGTTCGCGGGCGGTGGTGACACCAATCGACAACTGGTCTATCTGGGCATCGGCGTCGTGTTCGCAATCGTGTCGGCGGGGTTCAACCTGCTCGAATGGCAGTTCTTCCGCTACGCCTTTACCGATCGCGAGTTGGTCGTCCGCTCCGGCGTGTTCCAGAAACAGGAACGAGCGGTGCCATTCGAGCGCATCCAGGCGATCAACATCGAGGAAGCGCCGCTGGAGCGACTGGTCGGTATCGCGCGGGTCAAGGTCGAGACGGCCGCCGGTGGGGCCGCCGATATCAAGATCGACGCCATCGAGCGGGCGAGCGCCTACCGATTGCGGGAAGACCTTTCCGCCGCCCGCGCCCGTGTCCGGGGCGATGAGCCTGAGGGTGCCGGATCCTCGACGGCGACTGCTTCCCATGACGGGACCGCCGCTGTGTCAGCATCGACGCTGGCGTCGGAGGGCGAGTTGCTCCGCAAACTCTCGACGCCGGAACTGCTGGCGCTCGGGGCAACGTCCGGCCGGATCGGTCCCGCCGCGGCGGTGGCAGGCGCGCTGTTGCAGTTCGGCACCGATCTCTTTCCGGAGTCGTGGTGGAAGCGGCTGCCGATCGAGCGCGCGGAAACGCTGACCAACGTCAATATCGCGATCACGCTGTTGTTCATCGCCGCGTTCCTGGCCTGGATTCTGGCGATCGTCAGCACCGCACTCGCGTTCGGCGGCTTCGAGCTGAGACGGTCGGGCGACCAGCTATTGGTCCAGCACGGCCTGCTGGACCGGCGCCGCACCACGATCCCGGTGCAGCGCATCCAGGCCGTCGTCGTCGGCGAGCAACTGTTGCGCCAACCGTTCCACTACGCCGATGTACGGTTCGAGAGCGCGGGCGGAGGTGGCGGAGAGGCGGGCGCGCAGGCTGGCTCCGGTGTCCTGTTCCCGTTCTTGCCGCTACGTGACGTCCAGGGGCTGCTTGACCAGGCCGCTCCTGATTTCGCCACTGATCCGGAAACGGCGATGGCCACCCGGTTGCCGGGCAGGGCGTTGCGCCGGTACATCATCTCTGCCACGCTCGACTGGGTGCTGTTCGTGGGTATGGCCATGGCGGTGCTGGGCTTCTGGGCGCACCGATGGATCGAACAGGTGAGCTGGCAACAGGTTGGGCTGATGTTGCTGGTGACACCGGTTTTCGCCTGGCTGGGCTGGGCGCGATGGCGCGACGGCGGCTGGACCATGAACGCCCGGATGCTGCTGCTGCGATGGCGGGGACTGTCAAGACAGACCATGATCACCCGGGTCGAGCGCATCCAGCACCGGACGATCATGTCGGGGCCGCTCCAGCGCCGGGCCGACCTGACGACGATTCGAGTGTCGGTGGCGTCTGGGTTGGCGGGCGGGCACTACTCCCTGCCGCATGCCGACGAGCAGGAAGCCGAACGTTTGATCGCCCAACTCGGCGGTCCGCGCCACGAGATCGAGATTCGCAAGGTGCCGGTAGCGGAGCAGCAAGTTGACGGACCCAATGTTTCGCAAGAACTAGCGTCATCCTGACCCTGAGTGCATCGAAGGGGAAGGATCCCCCGGCGAAGCCGTTGCGAGAATCGCAAAATATTGGGCATTCAGAGGGATGCGCCAGCTTCGCTGTCGAGCGCTTCGCACGGGGATCCTTCGCTCCGCTCAGGATGACGGTGGTTTATGGTGGTGTTGTCGACATCACATCGACGGGATACCCTGCCTCAATTGGCAAACCGGTCCCGCCTGCACCATGGAGCGACAATGCAAAGCCACCTCACCCACCTCGAATGCACCTTCTGCGGCGAGACGCATGACGCCCACCAGCTGATCACCGTCTGCCCATCCTGCGGCAAGGTGCTCTACGCCCGCTACGACCTCACCGCCGCCGCTCGGGAGATGACGCCCACCGCCCTCGCGAAACGTCCGTGGAACCTGTGGCGCTACTTCGAGATCCTGCCGGTGAGCGACCCCGCGCATGCGCTCACGTTGGGCGAGGGCGGCACGCCGCTGCTGGAAGCTCCCTCCCTCGCGGAGGCGTTTGGCTTCGACCGGCTGCTGGTCAAGGACGAGGGCCAGAACCCGACCGGCAGCTTCAAGGCGCGAGGTCTCGGCATGGCCGTATCGCGAGCGAAGGAGATGGGCGCGGCGTCGGTGGCGATCCCGTCCGCCGGCAACGCGGGATCTGCGATGGCCGCCTATGCCGCCCGAGCGTCAATGCTCGCCTGGGTCTTCATGCCCGCCGACACCCCGAGCGTGATGAAGGCCGAGTGCCAGGCCTACGGCGCCAACGTCTTCCTGGTCGACGGGCTGATCAACGACGCTGGCAAGGTCGCCAGGGAGGCTGGACCAAGCTTTGACTGGTTCGACGTCTCCACGCTAAAGGAGCCGTACCGGGCCGAGGGCAAGAAAACGATGGGGCTGGAGCTGGCCGAACAACTCGGCTGGCGCGTGCCGGACGCGATCGTCTACCCCACCGGCGGCGGCACCGGCATCGTCGGCATGTGGAAGGCCTTCGCCGAGCTGGAGGAGATGGGGCTGATCGGATCGAAACGGCCAAAGATGATCGTCGTCCAGGCGGAAGGGTGCGCACCGATCGTGCGGGCGTTCGATGCCGGCGAGCGCCACGCCGACCTCTGGCAGGACGCCACCACCGTCGCCGCCGGATTGCGAGTGCCGGTCGCGATCGGCGACTACCTGATCCTCGACGCCATTCGCCAGAGCGGTGGCACCGCGTTGACCGTCACCGAGGAGGAGCTGATGGAGGGCGTGCACCTCGCCGCCCGCCACGAGGGGTTCTTCGTCTCGCCGGAAGCGGGCGCGGCCTACGTCGCGACCAGAAAGCTCCGCGCCAGCGGCTTCCTCGAACGAGATGACGAGGTCGTAATCTTCTCCACCGGCAGCGGCATGAAGCACAC
>JACCVC010000245.1 GCA_013698305.1 Chloroflexia bacterium | reverse complement strand
CGAGGTCCTCCGACGTGACGCGGTGTCCCTTGCGGAAGGCGCGCTTGCCGTTGTGGCGGACCTCCTCGGCGATGACGAGGCCGAGCGCGTCGGCGGCGGATTGGGGCGAGATGATGGTGGGTTTCATCGTGATTCCAGGAAAGGGACAGCATGTTACGTATGTTGACGTGCTTCGTAACGTGGCGTCCGCGCGGGTTGACGTTTTGCTGTCCCTTGTACCACATCCTTGCATTGCCTCAGGAATGATCAGTCACATGTACGTATGGGGAAATATGGCTATAATCCGATTGTCGTATCGGTCATTACAGGGTAAGCAATGCCGCTAAAAACCCGTTCGTGAGGAGAGGCGCCCGTGCGCAAGACGCTTATGTCGTTTCTGGTCATTCTGCTGATGATCCCGTCCATCACCGTCGCCCAACAACCCCCCGAGCCGGTCGGCACCGTCACCAGCGGCACCAACGAGGTGTTCCGGGCGTACAACAACCCGGACGTCGATATGGACGCGCTCGCCGGGGTTCTCGCATTCGGCAGCATCTCTATTGATGAAACGACCGCCGCCAGCGAGTTCGGCTCAACCGCCGAAACCTTTGTGGAGTCGCTCAGAGATGGCCTTTCAGAAGAGCAAAGCAGTGGTGACTACCAGTTCGGCGAGCTCGAAGCCGTCGGGATCGGCCAGATCGGCGATGAGTCCAGCGCGTCTCTGCTCCCGTTCACGTTATTCGGAACGATCCAGGGCGAGTACGGTATCGTCGCCGTGCGCCAGGGCGCCTCGGTGCAGACGCTGGTTGGGTTCGGCGTAGGCGAGGCCGACGTGATCCCCGACCTCCTGGCCATCGCGACGACTATTGAGGGCCAGTGGCCGTCCGAAGACCCGATCATCGTGCGCGAGGACGGGCTCCGCACCGGCGGCATCTGGGACATGATGCCGTTGCCTGGCGACCTGCCGGACGGGTTCGAGATCGATGTGGCGTTCGAGGAAGGACCGGCGGCGCAGGATGACATCGAGCCAACCGGCGCCTCCACGGCGGACGCTGGCGCCGCGACTCCCGTTGGTGACGGGGAAGAACCAGGAGCGACACCGGCCCTCGCGCGCAAGGCTCCGTTGATCACATCGCGGGCAGGCGGCGGCGCCACTCCTGGCGCGTCACCGGTGGCGGCGGCCACTCCGGTACAAGGCGATGTCCCGACCAGCCAGGCAGTTGTTTCGTCGCAAGACGATCAGGAAGCCACACCTGTGGCGTCGCCGGCCCAGGACACCGAGCCGATCATCGAGCCTGTCCAGTCCCCCACCCCAACACCGGTGCCAGAAGCCGACGTTACAGATACTGACGAGTCCGCCTCCACTGACGATATGCACGAACGTCTTGCCCGGCCATTTGACCTGTCAATCGACATCATCATCGCCCAGGGGAGCTATACGCGCAACGACGACGGCTCGTGCTCGGGCAGCGGGATGGCCGATTCCCTTGCGCCTGGCGGCGATGTCAGCGTGCAGGACAGCTTCGGGAACGATTTGGCGGTCGTCACGATCGAGGACACAGGACGCCTCAATTACGACACGGTGCTCACGGAAGATGTGTGCTACTGGCGAGTGACGCTTCCAGACGTCACCGCTCGGGAGGAATATGTTCTTGCCACCGGCGGGACGGTAATCGGCCAGTTCAGGTATGAGGACCTGGCGACCGGTGAGCCGGGCCTGGTGGTGATTGGCGCGGACGACGACTAGCGGTCGTTCGCCATGTCATTCGCCTGGGGCGAGTTCGCCAATGCGCAACATTCTCGCTGGCGGCGGCGCAGGTTGGGGCTTCCATTAATGGGCGATCTCCGGCATGATGGACTCATCGACGCCGCCGACATCCCGTTCGTGAGGAGAACACCCATGCGCAAGCTGCTGATGTCGTTCCTGATAGTCATGTTGGTTCTTCCCTCTGCCGCCGGCGCCCAGCCCGCCGATCCGGTAGGCACCGTCTCAACCGGCGACGATGAGGTGTATCGGGCCTATGACAACCCCGATGTCTACTTTGACGCGATCGCCGGCATTCTCATCTTCGGCACCGTCTATGACGATGACACCGCCGCCTCTCGCAGCCTCGACACCGCCGCCGCCATTTTCGTGGCATCGCTGCGAAGCGGGGTGGCGAGCGACGAGATGGGTGGCGGCGACTACGAGTTCGGCGAGCTCGAAGACGCCGAGATAGGTCAGATCGGCGATGAGTCCACCGCCTCCCTGCTCCCGTTCGAGTTGTTCGAATCCTTCGAAGGCGAGTACGGCGTCGTCATCGTGCGTCAGGGCGCCTGGGTGCAGGTGTTGATCGGGTTCGGCATCGGCGAGGTCGACGTGGTCGCCGAACTCGAGACCATCGCCACCGAAATCCAACCCCGGTGGCCGTCCGACGAGGCGATCTCCGTGCGCGAGGACGGTCTTCGCACCGGGGGCGTCTGGGACATGACCCCGATGCCGGAGGACCTGCCAGAAGGGTTCGAGATCGACGAAGATTTCGAGGAAGGGCCGGCGGCGACAACGGACTCCATCGTCCCGCTCGATCCGGTGTCATCCGATGTTGATGAAGAGCCCACGGATCCAGGTACCAGCGATGAGGAAGAGCCGGTGGAGTCGGAGTCTCCCGGTGTGCGCGCCCTGCCGCTGATCCCGGACGACGAGGTGGAGGAGCCAACAACGACCGATACACCTGATCCCATCGCTTCCCCGACCGACACCTCGGAAGACGAGCCGGCTGATGGCCCGGATGCCCCAGACGCGATGGACCCGGCGGAGGATGAGCAGGCCGATGGCCCGGCTCCGATGGATACGCCAGCCATGAACGAGCGCCTGGCGCAGCCGTTCGACGTGTCGTTCGAGATCATCATCGCCGAAGGGCGCTATGCGCGGAATGACGACGGATCGTGCTCCGGCAGCGGTCTGATCGAGACGCTCACCGCCGACGATGAGGCAGGCGTCGAGGGCCAACTCGCGCTTCGGGAAGGAAATGGCGATGCGCTCGCTACCTCTGAGCTCGACGGCGCGGGGATGGTGGGGTACGACACCGTGCTGGAGCAGGATGTCTGCTATATGACCGCGCGGTTCTCCGACGTGCCGGGCCGGTCCCAGTACATCCTGGTCGCTGGAGAATCGGTGATCGGCCGGTTCGGGTACGATGCGTTGACCTCAGGCGAGCCAGTGCTGGTGGTGATCGGAGCCGACTAGGCTCGTAGCCCCGGACTTCAATGTCCGGGGAATGTGTTCCTCTTGCGCCGCTGCCCGGACACCTCGGTCCGGGCCTACAATCGGCTCGGCACGCATAGTATGGGCAAAGGCTGCCTCTACATCACGCGGCTATCGAACGTCGATGAGGCGGTACTGGAGGAGTTGATCCGCGCCAGCGTCACCGGCGTAAGAGCGATGCCGTAAGCCTGGACCGAGGTGTCTGACCTTTGCCCACATCTCGCCAGATCAAGAAGAATCGCCATTGACGTGATAGTGTCGAGGAAGCATGGGTGATCGACTGGCTCGAGAGCGGTCAATCGGTAGCCCCGCCTCTCCGTGGCTGGGCGCTTCAAGCCACAACTCGGGCACGGAGACCCGAGTCTACCTGGATGACGGTGCAATAGCGAACCGTAGTGCATCAGTTCTCACGGTCATTCCCACAGTTTCGGACTTGTGGATAAAAATCACACCCAACAATCCGGGTGGCGCCCGTTCGTCGCCTGACCCCGCACACAAGGTGCGGGGCTACTTAATGTCATCAATGTCTGCTCTGTATCTTTCGCGACGCCTGCCACAATCCTCATCAGTGTTTGCGCGTGATATGTCCTCTGATACAGTGCCCTATCTGCAATGACGACGACCTGAATTCGAAAGCGAGGAACGATTGAAGATCACTGATGTGCGATTCCGGCAGGTGTCCGGCAGGC
>JACCVC010000203.1 GCA_013698305.1 Chloroflexia bacterium | reverse complement strand
CGGGCGAGAAGACCGTCAGCGTCGGCGTGTTCACCGAGTTGATCCGGGGCGACGTCTACTTCTGGCAATCGCTGATGGCCGCCGCCGCGCTGATCGCCTTCCCGGTCGCCCTGCTCTACAACTACTTCCTCGACCGGTTTATCGCTGGCTTCACCCTTGGCGCCGTCAAGGGATAAGCGAATCAGGGTCGGCAAGGGATAACGACGACTCACGTAGCGACAGACCCTGTGTCTGTCCCTACGTTTCCCGTCGCATATTCGCCATGAATCGGCTTGCCACGACCCCCTCGCGGCAGGTACATTTCTAGTGGGATCAGCCTCTGTATTCCATTGTGTCAACGAGCGCGCCTTCAGTGCGCGGTCAGCCGTCCGGCAGCACCGTTTTTCTGGATTCACCCTCGTCGCGCGTCCATAGTCACGCTAATTGCCTTCACTCCGATCCACTGGTCCTCACCTGAATCCAGGAACACCGCGCCATGCCGCTTCGCTTCCCCCGTCCGCTCCCGCCCTATCTCGTGCTGGCACTCCTGTTCGCCACCAGCGGCCTCACCTGGGGTATCTGGATCGCTCGCATCCCCGGCATCGCGGGGCAGCTCGAACTCTCGCGAACCGACCTCGGAGCCATGCTTCCGGCCTTCTCCGTCGGCGCGCTGATCTCCTTCCCGATTGCCGCCGCCGCGACCGGCAGGTTCGGCACGCGAGCGTCGGTCCGGATGTTCGGCATTCTCCGTGGCCTCACGTTCCCATTGCTAGCGCTCGCCCCGAACCCGATCACGCTGCTGGCCGCCCTGGGCGTCTCGGGATTCATGCACGGCGGGTTGGATGTCTCGCTAAACGCTCAGGGCGTCGAGATCGAACGGCGGACCTATGGCTCCATCCTCTCCCGCGCGCACGGCTCGTTCAGCATCGGCGCGTTGGTGGGGTCGCTTGGCGCGGGATTCGCCGCGCAGGCTGGCGTGCCGCTGCCCGCGCAGTTCCTCGCCCCAGCCGCGCTGGTGCTGACGATGTTCGCGCTGCTCAGCCATCGCCTGATCGACGACGAAGCGCCGGGGGCAATCAGGGCAATCAGTCCCGCCCCGATAGCGAAACGACGATGGCGCGGCGTCGGCATACCTCCCCGCGCGCTCTGGGGACTCGGGGCCATCGCCTTCATCACGGGCATCGGCGATGAGGCGATCGCCGACTGGTCCGCGCTGTTCATTCGCCAGGACCTCGGCGCCGCTCCGCTGGTAGCCTCGCTCGCCTATGCGCTGTACTCGCTGGCGCTGGTGATCGGACGGTTCTCCGGCGACGCGATTAGCAAGCGGTTCGCGCCCATGCTGTTGCTGCAAGCCGGTGGCGCGATGGCAGCAATCGGCCTGCTGATCGGCACCGGGTTCAACGCGCCTATCGCGATGCTGATCGGACTTGCCATCGTCGGATTCGGGTTCTCGATGATCTATCCGATCCTGTACCGGATGGCTGGCAACACGCCCGGCGTCGCGCGGGGCAAGGCGATGGCGACGATGGCGACCATCGCCTACCTCGGCTATCTAGCGGGACCGCTCATCATAGGACCTCTGGCGAGCGCAGCCTCGCTGCGGTTCGCCCTGTTCTCGGTTGGCGTGGGATGCTTCGCAATTCCGCTCATCGGATGGCTGCGCGAGCCACGACCGTCCGAAACCGAAGCTCCGACCACGTCATCGTTCGCCCCCGACACCGCGCCAGAGCCCAACGCCTACAGCCTCTAGGACGATGGTCCGTTTTCACGTATGCTGCGTGGGTCCCGCTTTCATGCGGGACAACACCTGTCCAAGCCAACACGAACCGCGGTGCCATCGGTGAACACGCTTCAGACCATTGTCCGCATGCTCTACATTCGACGTCACGACTCACCGGCTGAACGAGCATTGAGCGCGATCGCCCTGGTCTTCCTGATCAACGGCACCTTGCTGGCCTCCTGGATCTCGCGAATTCCGGCAATCACGGACCGTCATGGCCTCAGCACGGGCCAGGTCGGCACGATGCTGATGGCGCTGGCGGTAGGGGCGATCGTCTCCTTCGCCATTGCCGGCATCGGCATCAACCGCAACGGCTCCGCCAAGACGACGCTGGTGTTCGGATCGCTGTTCGCGTTGATGCTGCCGCTGGTCGGGCTCTCGCCATCGATCTGGATGCTCGTGCCAGTGTTCGTGCTGTTCGGCGCCGGCAATGGGGGCATGGATGTCGCCATGAACTCGCAGGGCGTCGAAGTCGAGCAGACGCTGGGACGCAGCATCATCAACTCGCTGCACGGTTTTTTCAGCCTGGGCGGGGTAGTGGGCGCGGCGCTCGGCGCGCTGGCCGCGGGTCTTGGCGTCTCGCCAGCGGTCCACCTGCCGATCGTCGGAGCAGTCGCGCTCACGGGCCTGTGGTGGCTGCATTCCAATCTTATCCCTGATACCCACATGGAACCCGGCGCCCATGACGAGCCGGTCTTCGCGCTGCCGCCAAAGGCGATGTGGGCGCTCGGCGTGATAGCGTTCTGCTCGGCAATCGGCGAAGGGGCGATGGCAGACTGGTCGGCGCTCTACCTGGATGATGAGCTCGATACCGGCGGCGCCATCGCCGCGCTCGGATTCGCGGCGTTCTCGCTCGCGATGTTGATTGGCCGCTTCTCCGGCGACCGGCTGGTGGATCGCTACGGATCGCCCCTGATGGTGCGGGTTGGCGCAACAATCAGCTCGGTTGGGCTGGCGATCGGGCTGCTGATCAATACCCCGGTCGCGGTCATCATCTCCTTCGCCTTCGTTGGGCTTGGGCTGTCGGTGTTGTTCCCACTGGTGTTCAAGGCGGCGGCATCGTTCCCCGGCGTGTCGCGAGGGAGAGCGGTCGCCGGCGTCGCCACGATCGGCTACACCGGATTCCTGGTGGGACCGCCCGTCCTCGGCTGGATTGCGGAGCCGACATCGCTAAGGGTCTCGATGGTCATCGTCGCCATCCTCTGCGGCGCGGTGATCCTGCTGGCTCCGTCGATGCGACAGCAGCGACCGGTGGGCAGTACCCGGCAGCATCCAGTCTCGGCGGACTGACGTCGCCAGGTCCGGTCGCGACATGGCGTGGTTGGGTATCATTAGCAGATGGCTACTCAACGACGCACCAAGCGCCCTACCACCAAAAGAGAGCTTTCCACCTGCACCGCCATCGTCCCGACCCGGTCGGCAGCCGAGGAAGCGTGGCATACGGTCCAGAGCACGATCCGCAAGCGCAAGCAGCGGATCCGCGGGCTCAATGCCGATATCCGTCCGCTGGAGGAGGCCCTCGCCCGATTCGAGCGCAACTACCGGGTCCAACTCGGTGGGTTGCAAGACCGGCTACGCGTGCTTCGCGCCGAGATTCACACCTTCGAACAACGCACCGAACGCATCCACGCTCGGATCGTCTGCGACCCCGACGGCCTGATGGGCGAGCTGTTCTCCCCAGAGGAGCTCAAGGAGATCGGCGAATTCTTCGATTTCGATATTCCGGAATCCTGGTTTGCCGGCGCCGAAGACGACCAGCGAGAGGCCGCCGACCGTTCCGATGACGACGACTTCGACGCCTCGGGCGATGGGTGGCACCGGCTCGACGATCACGAGGCCATGGGCAAGCGGTCCAAACACGTCGAGCAACTCAAGG
>JACCVC010000190.1 GCA_013698305.1 Chloroflexia bacterium | reverse complement strand
GCTCATACGTTCTCCGGATCAGCAGACGCGAGCGATCCCGAGCGCAGGTTGCCTACGAGCACGAGTTCCTCGGGCAATTGATGGGTCATGTAGAAGAAGTCGTCGCGCCTTTGGCGGGGAATGATGGCGAGACGATCCAGTCGTTCCGTGAACACATCCTGTCCCTCTTTCCCTTTGTCGACGGCGTCAGTGGCGAAGCGGTCGATCCCGACGTTCGTCAGTTGCAATCCGCAAACATGCTAGCGCGACTCCATCGAGCCAGTCTCGATCACATCCACCTTGGCCAACGTCCCGGCATTCGATCGTTTGACGAAGAGTGGCGAACAGTCTGGCAGTCAGTCAATCCCATCCTTCGCCGGGATCTCGTCGGCAAGAGCGGATTTGACGAACTCATCGGCACGCTGGACGGAGAAGTTGCGAGCCTGGAACGCTGGCTCGAAGATCTCCATGCCTGGCACCGACCGCTAGCCGGAACGACGATTCATGGTGATTTCAATCCACGCAACGTTATTTTTTGCGATAGCCGCATTGCGGCGGTCATTGATTGGGACGAATGCCGGGTCGATCCAATTGTGTGGGAGGTCGCCCAGGTCGGCTTTGGCTCACCTGATGTCGAACCTTTTGCGTTTTGGGATGTCTATCTCGACGCTGGAGGACCGTTGCCGCGGAGTGACCTCGACTTGATGATGAACTTCGCTCGCATGGGTGCGTTGTTGGCGCTCCAATATACCGAGAAGGGCGGTCGAGCGACACCGCATGCCTTGGACCAACTGTGTGACATCGCGACGGATCTCTCCCGGATCGACAGGATAGATGTTCAACCGTAGGGTCGCTTACTGCATGGTGCCGTCCAATCCGTGCAGCCCATCCCATTGACCGCCACGACGGACCCGGACACCGAGATCCGGGTCTACATAAGAGCTTCGCGCCAGGTTGCAAGGTGTCGCTCGATGTAGTCAGCGGTGGGGCCCCAGTGGTCGGCGTGGCCCTCGGCGTGCAGCCGTGCCCACGGCTGCTGGCCGATTCGGGCGCCGTGCTCCAGCAGGTCGAACATCGCCCGCGTGCGGTCAACGAGCATCCGCGGGAGCCGCTGGCGCTGCTCCTCGTCAAGACCGTAGCCGTCGACCAGCGCTTGCAGGCGCACGGCGCTTTTGTCCGGATCTCCGTCGGGACGAAACACGACGAAGCCGTGAGCGGCGTAGGCGACGTCCCATATCCGCGATCCCGGCCCGGCGCCGTCCCAGTCGATGAACACCCAGCGGTCGCCGTCCATCACCAGATTCCAGGGCGCGAGGTCGTGGTGGCAGATGAGGTCGTGTCGATCGGGCGGGATCGCGACATCCCATGCCGCGTCGGCGGGTGGTTGGAACGATGCCGAGGCGTCGTGGAGGTCCCGGATCAGCCCGCCGACGCGGCGTAGCGCCTCCAGTGGCAGGGGCGGCTGGTTGTGCGCGATCACGCCGGGGATGTACTCGATGACATGCCGGTCCTGATCGTCGCGTCCAAGTGTCCGGGGCGCACCCGAGAAACCTGCGGATTCGAGATGCATGAGGAACGCTTCGACCGCGTCGGTGGCGGGCGTTGCAAGCTTGCGGACTGTGGTCCCGATCCGGACAACCTCCTCGGCGACATTGCCTCCGGTCAGATGCTCTTCAGGAAGGTTCATGTCGAATGCCTTCGATCTCGGACCGGCACAAGGCCGGTCCCTACGTGATGGCACTGATGTACCCGAGCTTGACGAGCGCCTTCCAGTGAAAGCGGCGAACGTCGGTTGGAGTCAGCGTCGTCGGGTCGACCCATTTCACAGCGATGATCTCGGTCGGGTCGTGGCGCCAGGCGGGATCGGGGTCATCCTCCACCGTGCCGCGAACGACAAAGGCGATGATGTGCAGGTACTTGCCGGACGGCGACCGGAGGAACTCCTCGTCCAGAAACGCCAGCGAGTCTGGATTCGGCGAGAACCGGTAGCCGGTTTCTTCATGCACCTCCCGGATGCTGGCTTCCAGGATCGTCTCCTCCGGGTCGAGGTTGATTCCACCGCCGGGCAGACTCAAGGTCGGTCCCGCCGAGACGATGTTGTCGACCATCAAGACCGTGTTGTCGCGCTCGACAACGCCATACACCCCGACACGCCACGCCACCGGAGAACCGTCGGGCCGGTCGTGAAACTCGTAACCCTGGTCGATGTAGCGGGTCATGGGCCTGACACCTCCTCGGCGAGGATGGCGTCGCGCAGGGCGATCAGGGTCGGATGCTCCAGCTCGTCGAGCGCCATGTGAGTGAATCCTCCCAGTGGGAGATCGGGGTAGCGAGCCTGATACGCCCGCGCCTGGGAAAACGCTTCGAACCGGTCGAGGTCCTTGGCGAATCGTGCCTCCGGTGTTTCCTGCGCCTCGTACTCCGCCCAGAGACCGGCAATCTCGTCTGCGACAGCCTCGGGCATCAGGTCGGTCATCTCGCGCATCATCGTTCGTTCTTGCTCGTCCTTGGCGATTTTGTCCTCGGCGGCGCGGACGTGGCGTTGGCTGAAGAAGTCCCGCACCGCCCCGACATCGCTGGCGGGCGGCACATCGGCGCGGTCATACGGTGGAGGATCGCCGGTGATCGCCTCGGCCAGGTCATGCACCAGCGTCAGCTTCAGCACGCGGTCGCGGTCCAGCCCGTCATCGGCGGTGATCCAGCCGATCAGGGTGGTCATGAGGATGTGGTCGGCAATCGATTCGGTTTCGCCCGGAGGCACGCCACGGTCGAGCCAGCCGGTGCGGGGTGTGGTCTTGAGCCTGAGCAGATGCCGCATCAGGTCGATCCGGTCACTGGCGCCGGTCACGTCCCGAACGGCTCCGGGTTGAAATGCTCTTCGAGAAATGCAGTTGCACGATGCCAGGCAAGCTGGCTAGTCTCGTACCCGGCATCGGCTTCATCGAAGGTCAGGAACCCGTGGCCGACATCAGGGTAGACGACGAAATCGTGCAATTTGCGATGCCGCACCAGCGCCTTGTCGTATGCCGTGACGTTGTCCATGCCGACCCCGGAATCTTTCTCCCCCCAGATGCCGAGCACCGGCGCGTTGAGGGCGGCGACCTCGGATTCGTCGATCGGCCGGATCGGCGCGTTCTCCGTGGCGTCCTTGGCCGGGAATCCGTAGAAGGGGACTGAGGCGGTCGGCGCAGGCTCGCGGGCGGCGAGGAGCATGGCCAGCGTGCCGCCCATGCAGAAGCCGATCACCGCGTACCGGCCATCGCAGCCCTCCTGCTGGAGCAGCCAGGTTGTGACCGCATCAAGGTCGGCGATCTGGTCCTCCTGCCGGGCGCTGGCGCCGCGTTGCCTCGCGGCATCCCTGGTTTCTTCCGAAAGCGGACCCTCGCGATGGAAGAGATTCGGCAGCGCGACGACGTACTGCTCGTTGGCAAGACGCCGGGCGACGTCATGGTAGAAGTCGTTCGCGCCCCAGATGTCGTGGAGCAGGACGATGCCGGGGAGGGGGTTTTCCACGTTCTCCGGATGGATCAACAGCGCCGGAATCTCGGCGTCGTCGCGCGATACGGTCGTCATCGATTCGCTCAGCGGCGCGCCGCCGGTGACGGGTTTGGGGCAGCTGTGGTGGCACATGCCGGGTTCCTTGCGTGTGACGCCGTGACGGCATCGGGAAGCGACGTTCAATAGAAGAAATGGTGCCGCATGCCGCGACCTTTGTCGATGCGGCGTCCATGCGTGTCACGTCGTCGAACCTGTGCGAAAGTAATCGGGTTGGTTACTTTGACTTGTTACGCCTGGAACCCCTGATGCCCCGAATCTCCCCCGTCAACCTGCCGTCGATGCGCCAGCTGACGCGACCGGACTTTTCCGGCTGGCTCATGCTCCTGCTGGCCAGCGCCGCCGTCTTCTTTTCCGGGCCGGGACAGACCTACGGCGTGTCCACCTTCGTCGATCCGATGATCGAGGAGCTGGAAATCTCGCGATCGGTGTTCTCGACGCTGTATTCGGTTGGCACGCTGTGCAGCGCCGTCGGGCTGATGGTCATGGGCCGGCAGATCGACCGCTGGGGCAGCAGTGCGGTGATGACGCTGGCAGCGGTAGGGTTCGCGATTGGGACCTTGACGCTGAGCCTGGCGACAGGGCCGGTGATGGTGCTGATCGGTTTCGCCTTTATCCGCAGCTTCGGGCAGGGCATCCTCAGCCTGGCGGCGCGGACGCTGGTACCTCAGTGGTTCGTCTCTCAGCGTGGCCGCGCGTTTTCGCTGCTGGGGCTGGCGAGCACCTTCAGCCTTGCGTTGATCCCGCCATTCCATGAGCGGTTGATCAGCTGGCTTGGCTGGCGTGGCGCGTGGCAGGTCGACGCCATCTTCATCGCGCTGGTGCTGACGCCAGTGTTCTACCTGCTGGTGAAGAATCGTCCGGAGGATGTCGGGCAATATCCGGATGGGCGAAGGCCGATCGGCGACGAGGCCGTCGCCGCCGCCAGCGCGGATGCCGAACGCGGCATGACGCTCAAGCAGGCGTTCCGGACGACATCGTTCTGGGGGCTGGTCGGGGCGAGTGTCGTGCCGTCGCTGGTGGTGACCGGGCTGGCGTTCAACCAGGTGGCGATCTTCACCGACC
>JACCVC010000182.1 GCA_013698305.1 Chloroflexia bacterium | reverse complement strand
TCGATGCCGTCGTGGACCCCACATCCCCAGTCCGGATTGTACGGATAGAAGCCGAGCGAACTGCAGCCGAAGCCCTGCGTCAGTGTCGCGTTCTCGACCGGGACGATGAACATCGGACCTTCCGGCTGCGGCTCCGGCGTCTCCACGGGGGTCGGAGCTGGTGTCTGAGTTTCGGCAACCTCTTCCAGCTCATCCTGAGATTCCGGCGCATCGTCGGACGTCTGATCCGGCACGTCGGAAACAGTCGGTCTCGATTCTGGCGTCACCTGCGCCGTTTGTGCACTCTCTGCGGCGGCTTCGGTGGGAGCAGGCGTAACCGGCACTGGGGTTGGCGTCACCACGACCGACTCACCAGGGATAGTCTGTCCCTCAGCCTCCATCATTGCCGCAGTCAGTGATGATGGCGACAGGTCAGCTGATTCGCTACCGGTGAGATTGAAACCGGAAATCCACCCGACCGCTCCGTTCACTTCGACGGGCCACCATCGCGTCTCGCCATCGGCGTCCATCACGGTGTCGACGGCGGCAATGCGGAGGTTGACGGTCGTACCGTTGATGACGGTTGTCACCACGCCGCTGCCTGCCGAGGGCTCGCTGTAGACGCTGCCCCCATTGCCGCCAGCGACAACTACCGCGGTCGCGCCTACGAGCTCGCCGCCATCCCATTCGAAGGCCACGCGCTCGGTCGCCACCGTCGTGGTCGATCCGGAAGTGCCGTCGGTTCCTGTCGTCGTTGTGGTCGTGGTGGATGAAGGCGAGGCGCTGCCATCAGAGAGATAGAACCCGGACACCCAACCCTGCTGATCCTCATATGTCACCGGCCACCAGCGGGTGACGCCGTCGGCGTCCTCAACCGTGTCGACCATGTCGATGCGGAGGTCAACCACCGTGCCGTCCGGAATATCGGCGAGGCTATCGGCCTCAGCTATCGGCTCGGCCCGAAGGATCAGGTTGTCGCCCTCGGCGCTGACCACCGCGGTCGCGCCTGCGAGGTCGCTGCCTTTCCAGGTGAATGCGGGCATCGTTCCGGTCGAGGAGGCGCTGGTGGTAGCGGGACCGCTCCCCTTGAACAGCGGAGCGCCAGTTCCGTCGGAGGCGTCTGCCCCGGTCTCCGTCAGGTAAGAGCCGGAAACCCAGCCCGTATCACCACCGACCTCGACCGGCCACCAGCGCGTACCGTCGGCGTCATGCACGGTGTCGAGCACATCGATGCGAAGGTTGACGATGGTGCGGTCGGAGAGCGTGGTGACGGCGGCGCTGTCGTCGGACGGCTCGGATCGGAGAACGAGGCCGTCGCCATCGACGGTGACACGCGCGGTCATGCCCGAGAGTTCGCTGACATCCGACACGGTGACCGTAAACCCGGACGATCCGGCGGCCGTGCTCCCGGCGGGAACGGTGCTGTTGTCCGCCATCGCCATGCCAGCCGGCGCCATTAGGGCGCTGAAGGCCACAGCGCCGGCCAGAATGGTGGATCGCGTTCGTCGCCAGAGCGAGGAACATGGGCGTAGCGTGGTCAACGTGCCTTCCCTTCCGAGGCGACCGGTGGCCGCACATGTGCAGTGATCGAGGCTCAACAGAGCCGAATGCATCAAAAGTTGAGACGCCTGAGGGGCGGGCTGCCTTCTTCGGTGCCGCGCGATCTCCAGCCAGGATCCGTGCGCGATGCCGTCCATCCAGAAACCAGAATCCGCCCCCAACGCGCCAGAGAAAATCTCTCGAATCCGGCTCGCGCGGCTCACATGAGCGTTGCCATGGAACAGGATTCGACATCCGGATCGGGTGCAACCGTTACTGCGGCGGCGATGCCGTCAGCAGAGAACGTACACACCGATCAAGGTGTACATGCACCATACCATTGCCGAACGTACATGACAATGTGAACGAACACATTGTCGTCACCCTCGATCACGATCCTCGGCTGAGCGTCGCCCTGATATGTGACTGCGAGTCACGGATTCGCCTGAAAAGTGCGCACGATGCTATACTCGGTCGGTGATATGGTGACCGCGCATGCGGTCGTTTTGGCGTGCCTGCGAACACGTGTGACCATATCGGCCCGCGTCGTTGGTTTTCCTCCTCGCTCGTTGATTGCGAGTTTGCGGTAGACCGGATGTGTTGCGGACAGAGCCATGCCATTCCGGTTGGCGATTGTGGCATTGGTCGTTTCTTCCTTATTAAAGAGACAGAAGCGCCTGAAGGCACGACGCCAGGTCGGCCTCGGCCGGAATAGCCACGAACATGGAGAAGGGACGCGAACAGCGTGAAACTATCGGTAGAACGACAACCAGCGAGCCTGGTGATGCTCGACATCACCGCGGATGAGGACGAATTTTCCCAGGCGATGGATCGGGCGTTTCGCAAGACGGCGCGGGAGATCCAGATTCCGGGATTCCGCAAGGGCAAGGCGCCACGTGGTCTGATCGAGCGTACCTATGGTCGCGAGGTGTTCCTTCGGGACGCCGCCGATGACGTGATGGACCGCCTCTACCGCGAAGCGCTCGAACAGGAGAAGCTGGTGCCGGTGGGCGAGCCGGATGTCGAGATCGTAGAGCTCGAGCCGGTGAGCTTCAAGGTCACCTTTCCGGTCTTCCCGACCATCGAGCCGGGCGACTACACCAGCGTTCGGGTCGAATCCGAGGATGCCACCGTTACCGACGACGATGTCAATGAGGTCCTCGAGCAGCTGCGGCGGACGCAGGCGCCGTGGGTTGATCCATCGCAACCGCGAAAGGCGCGTGAAGGCGATCAGGTCAATATTGACTACGATGTCAAGCAAGGCGATGACAACTTCCAGGAACCCGTGAAGGATGCGCAATTTATCCTTGGCGAGACCAACCTGCTCGTCCAGTTGCGTGAGCGCATCGAGGAAATGGAGATCGGGCAGACCGAGACCTTCGAGCTTGCCTTCGACGAGGAAGACACCGCGGCGGACCCCTCCATCCGCGGCAAGGCGCTGACCTACACCGTCACGCTCAACAGCGTGCAGGAACGGCAGTTGCCGGAGCTGGATGATGAGTTCGCCAAGGCGGCCGGGGACGCCGCCTCGCTGGACGACCTCAGGCAGCAGGTCCGGGACGATGTCCACCAGGGCAAGACATCGGAGCTGCGAACCACCGTCGTCAACAAGATCATCTCCGCGATGGGCGAGGGCGCGGAGCTCGACCCACCATCGGTGATGGTCGACGAGGAGGTCGAGCACCAGATCAACCACCTCAAGCAGAATCTCGCCCAGAGCGGCACGCCGTACGAAGCCTATTTGCGAGCGCAGGACAAGACTGAGGACGATCTGCGCGATGATCTCCGTCCGAACGCCGAGCGCCGCCTGCGCAACTCGCTGCTCATGCAGGAGATCGCGAAGCGCGACAAGGTCGAGGTCACGGACGAGGATATCGACGCCGAGATCGACCGCATGTTGGGGCCGGCCCCGGATGCCGAAAGTGACGATGAGGGCGACGAGCAGCAGAACCGGATGCGGGAGATCTATCGCAGCGCCTACTTCCGGAACATGATGAAGACCGACCTGCTGGACCGCAAGCTGACCGATCACCTGATCGAGATCGCCACCGAGGGTCGTGGCGCGGTGTTGAACGGCTGGGAGCCAAAGGAAGCACCGGAAGAAACGGTCGCCGAGGATTCCGCCGCCATCGCCGCCGCCGCGCATGCTGATGAGGATGCGCCTTCGGACGAGGCGTCCACCTCGACCACCGATGTCGGCAACGACGCATCTGCCGGAAACGCCGGGTCGGATGAGTCCACCAGCAGTGTCGTGACCGCCGAGACGGCCGACCAGGACTCGAGTGAGGACACCATGGGCGGGGTCGTCACCATCGACACCGGCAGTGTCGATGACGCGGCGGCTGAGTTCCCGACGCTCGAAGGCGAGCGCGGTGACGGCTGGGTCAAGGGTGACGGCGAGAACAAAGTGCCGGACGGCTACCCGATCAAGGGCAACGCCAACTCGATGATCTATCACCCGCAAGAGTCGCGTTTCTACGACAACACCGTCGCCGAGTACTACTTCGCCACGCCGGAGGTCGCCGAAACGTTCGGTTTCCGCGCTCCAAAGGGCGTCAAGAAGGCTGACTCCGGCGCCTAGAGGCCGCGGCGGACCGCACATACCTGAACCGCACGGCTACAGGTGCCGGTGGCTCTTCAAAGAACCTCATCCTGAAAAGCGGGGCGGCATCGATATGATGC
>JACCVC010000151.1 GCA_013698305.1 Chloroflexia bacterium | reverse complement strand
CATTGCCACTGGCGCGGCTTTTCTTGGCGAATCGCCTTTCTGCATGTACCTTGGCGACAATTTCCTCAAGGATGGGATCACCGCGCACGCGGAGCGGTTCCGGCGAGGCGGGGCCAACGCGCAGATTTTGCTGAAGCGGGTCGAGGATCCGTCAGCGCTGGGCGTGGCGGTGCTTGATGAGACCGGGCGCGTGCGCAGGCTGGTGGAGAAACCCAGTACGCCGATATCGGATCTCGCGGTGATCGGGGTCTATTTTTTTGGGCCCGAGATTCACAAAATCACCCCGAAACTCGCGCCATCCGACCGGGGCGAACTCGAGATCACCGACGCGATCCAGGGACTCATCGACGCCGGGTACACGGTCGACTCCTCGGTCATCGACGACGAATGGATCGACACCGGCAAGAAGGACGACATGCTGGAGGCCAACCGGGTGGTGTTGAGCACGGTGAGTCGCAGGATCGATGGATGTGTCGACGAAGATTCGACCGTGGTCGGTGATGTCGTGGTCGAAGCCGGCGCCCGGATCATCAACAGCGCGGTGCGAGGGCCGGCGATTATCGGCACCGATGCCCGTGTCGAGAACGCGTTTGTGGGACCGTTCACGGCGATTGGAGACCGCTGCGAGATCATCGACTGCGAGATCGAACACTCGATCGTGATGAACGACAGTTCGGTGCGACACATCCGGTTGCGGATCAGTGACTCGCTCATCGGGAAGGAAGTCATTGTGGAGCGACGCGAGGAGATGCCGCGCACAATCAAACTGCTCCTGGGCGACCACGCGCAGGTGGGGCTGATTTGACATGGTTGACCCATACTGTGACAGAGAGGAAATGGCCATGACCGCATGCGAGCGCATCCTCGTCACCGGCGCCGCCGGACAACTCGGCGGGTATCTTCTTCGCCGGTTGGACGAGAGCGGCTATGCGGCGACCGGGCTGGGGCGCGGAGAGGCGCCTGGTGTCGATCGTGTCGCGGATATCCGCGACCGCACCCAGGTGGCTGACGCCCTCGACCAGACCCAGCCGGGCGCGATCATCCACGGGGCGGCGTACACCGACGTAGACGGCTGCGAGCGCGATCCGAAGTTGGCCGATGCGATCAACCGGGTCGGATCGGAGAACGTGGCGACCCTGGCGGCCGAGCGCGGCATCCGCGTGATTGGCGTGGGGACTGATTTCGTCTTTTCGGGGTCCGGTGGCGCACCCTATACGGAGGATGCTGCGCCAGACCCCATCTCGGTGTACGGGGCGAGCAAGCTCGCCGGGGAACAGGCGATCCTCTCGGCGGACTCGCGGTTCGCGGTGGCGCGGACGGCATGGGTCTATGGTGGCCGGGACAAGCATTTCCCGCGGACGGTGCTCACCATGCTGGCACGGCATGGGCGCATGGAGGTTGTCGACGATGAGATCGGCTCTCCGACATTCGCTGGCGACCTGGCAGAGGCGCTGGTGGCGCTGCTGCCGCACCGGCCATCGGGTATCCTGCACCTGACAAACGAGGGTGCCGCGAGCCGGTTCGAGTTGGCCCGGAGGGTCGCAGTCGAAGCTGGTCAGGATGCAGATCGTATCGTGCCGGTGTCAACGGAGGCGTTCCTCGCGAAGTACCCGCTGCCGGCCCGGAGACCGGCCAACAGCACGCTCGCCAACACCCGAGCGGCCGCGATGGGTATCCGGCTGCCGCCGTGGGCCGTAGCTGTCGCTCGCTACGCGCCGGCACTCGCAACCGAGTTTTCCGAAATCTGACGCTCGGTAGATGCAGCAGGGAGAAGCATGCACATCCTCATCACCGGCGGCGCCGGTTTCATCGGCTCGACCTACGTGCAGTTGGTCCTCGAACGGTATCCGGACGACCACGTCACCGTTCTGGACGCCCTGACGTATGCGGGGAGCCAGCACAACCTCGATCACGTCCTGGCCGAAGCGCGCCTCGATTTCGTGCATGGCAACATCGCCGACGCGTCGTTGGTGGATGACCTGGTCGGGCAGGTTGATGCGGTGGTGAACTTTGCGGCGGAAACGCACGTCGACCGGTCGCTGCTCGACCCAGAGGCCTTTATGCGATCAAACGTGCATGGGGTCTATGTGCTGCTTGGGGCGGCTCGGCGCCACAGTCGCCGGCTAGTGCAGGTCAGCACGGACGAGGTCTACGGAGATGTTCCCACTGGAGAGCACTCGACGGAACGCGATCCCTTGTCCCCACGGTCGCCGTACTCCGCCGCAAAGGCCGGGGGCGACCTGCTCTGCCAGTCATTCGTTGTCTCGTACGGCACCGATGTCGTGGTCACGCGAGGGTGCAATACCATCGGGCCTCGGCAGTATCCCGAGAAACTGGTGCCGCTGTTCGTCATGAACGCCATACGCGACGAGCCGCTTCCCGTCTACGGCGACGGCATGCAGGTACGCGACTGGCTCCACGCAGAGGACCATGCGGCGGCGATCGACGTGGCGCTGCGCCGCGGCCGGGCCGGCGAGGTGTATAACGTCGGCGCAGGGAACGAGCGGCCGAACATCGACGTGGTGAAGGCGATCCTGGCTTATCTGGGCAAGGAAGAGTCCCTTATCCGATACGTCTCGGATCGCCCGGGACACGACCGCCGGTACGCGCTGAGTTGGGAGAAGATCCGCACTGAGTTCGGGTGGACGCCCGCGCAGAGTTTCGAGCAGACCTTGCGCCATACAGTCGATTGGTACGTCGACAACCCCGCCTGGTGGTCGGCGATCCGCGACGGGTCAGGGGACTTCGCGAGATATTACGCCCAGCAGTATGGCTGGCGGCTGAGCGCCGCCTCAGCGATGCCTGCCCAGGAAGGTTAGAGCATGGAAGACCGAACACCCGCTTCCCAGTCCATACGTGACGCGATCCGAAAGGTGCTGATTACCTCGGCGGAAATGCCCTCCCGGATAGAGGGCGCGGTGCCGCACGGGCTAACCACGCACCGCGATCCACGCGGCACGCTGACAGAGCTGCTGCGGTCGGATTGGCCCGACGTGTATGGTGAAACGATGCCGTTCGCGCAGGTGTACACATCGACGACAGGACCAGGCGTGGCACGCGACATCGACCAGTGGCACGTCCACCAGCACCAGACGGATCGCTTCTACTGCGTGCGTGGCCGGATCGTGGTGGCCATCGCGGACCCGAGGCCAGACTCACCCACCGAGGGCAACCTGATGCTGGTGGAGCTGGCGTCGGAGCCGGACGGTCCAGCGCCGATGCTGGTGACAATTCCGCCGGGGACGCTGCACGGATTCGTGGTGACCAGCGAGGAACCGGCGACATTGCTGAACTTCCCGAACCGGATCTATGACGCTTCCGACGAGGGGCGGACGCCGTTCGCGGAGGCGAATGTCACGTTCCCGGACGGAACAGCTTTCGACTACGACGCTGTCCGCCGGTGGTACGAGCGCGACTAGCGAGCAACGTGGCGCCTGCCTGCTTCGCCTTGGCACATCCCTGGCTGGAACTTTATGTGGCCGCGCCGCCCGTTCGCTAACGACGCAGGATGTTCCGGGCGAAGAACAGCAGGTTGGCGGGCCGCTCGGCCAGACGTCGCATCAGGTAGGGATACCAGTCAGGACCGTACGGCGTGGCGACGAGGACGCGGTAACCCTGGGCGACGAGGTCCAGCTGGAGTTGTGGGCGGATGCCGTAGAGCATCTGGAACTCGAAGCGGTCCTTCGGCACTCCATCACGTCGTGCCACCGCGACGACATGCGCGATCAGGCGCTCGTCATGGGTGGCGAATGCCGCGAATCCTTCTCCCGCCAGCATGCGCTCGGCGAGCCGCCGATAGTTTGCATCCACGTCCGCCTTCTTTGGGTAGGCGACGGTGTCGGGTTCGAGGTAGGCGCCCTTCACCAGGCGGAGATTTGGACGCAACGGGATCAGTTCCGCCAGGTCGTCTTCCGTCCGGTAGAGACTGGTCTGG
>JACCVC010000144.1 GCA_013698305.1 Chloroflexia bacterium | reverse complement strand
GCGTTCGGCGCGCCGACAAGGCTGCCCCATTCGGTCCACGATCCATCGTAGTTCCGCACATCCGGGTAGCCCAGCAAGTACTTGAGCACGAACCAGGTGTGGCTGGAGCGCTCGCCGATCCGGCAGTAGGCGATCACGTTCTTGTCGGAGGTGATGCCCTTGTCGCCATAGAGCTCGCGCAGCGCATCGGCGGGTTTGAAGGTGCCATCTTCCTGCACGGCCGTCCCCCACGGGATGTTGCGGGCACCGCGGATATGGCCGGCGCGCTGGGCGCCCTCCTGCGGGTAGCCGGCGGCGTGCAACAACTCGCCGGTGTATTCCTGCGGTGAGCGGACATCGACGAGCGCCGGATCGCCCGCCTTGAGGTGCGCCATCACGTCGTCGCGAAAGGCGCGAATCGAGCCGTCCGGCTGCTGGGCGGTGTAGTCGGTCGACTCGTGCGATGCAACCTCGCGGGTCCATGAGCGACCTTCGGCCTCCCACTTGGCGCGGCCACCGTCCATGACGCGCACGTCCTGGTGCCCATAGTATTTGAACAGCCAGAAGCCGTAGGTGGCGTACCAGTTGTTCCTGT
Source organism: Chloroflexia bacterium (assembly GCA_013698305.1). Taxonomy (GTDB): domain Bacteria; phylum Chloroflexota; class Chloroflexia; order Thermomicrobiales; family UBA6265; genus JACCVC01. The sequence continues at coordinate 2,133 of JACCVC010000144.1, read as the reverse complement.
CGCCGTAGAGAACGACCGTCGTGTCGTTCGTGATGCCTCGCTCTCGCGCCAGTTGCTGGAACCCGGTCTTGTCGACGAAATCGCGCACGACCGGCTGCTGCATCTGCGTCTCCCAGTCGAGCTTGAGTGCGCCGGGGATGTGGCCGATCTCGTAGAGCAGGAGATCCTCGTCCGACTCCAGGATGCGGACGTTGGGATCGTCGAGGTGGCCGGCGACCCACTGCGTGCTGACCAGAACTTCCGGATGCGCGTACTGCTCGAATGCGGTTGTGTCGTCGCTGGTGGCCTGTTGGTTCATCGCAATGTTTCCTTTTCATCGTCAAGGGCCGGTACGCGCAGGATCCGCTCGGGGAGGGGCACTACCGAGTGCTGCATCGAGAAAGCAGCTACCCAATGGGAAGAATTATACCCCGAGCCAGGGCGGGCGCAGATTATTGATAGGTCCTGCCGTTGTCGGAAGCCGGTGTGGTAACGCCAAGGGCGCGGGCGTACGCCTCCTCCAGGCATTCTTCTGCCACCACGCCGCCGTTCGCGAACAGCACCTTGAGGATGTCACGCATGCCGTCAACGTAGCGTTGGGATGGTTCGGAGCGGCGGCTGGCCATCACGGCGATCAGCGGGTTCCCTGCGTCCCCGGCGTGCCGGGCGCGATCCCGAAGGTGCCCGTCCTTCCGGATCGCGTTGGCGAGCATCGCCACCGCCATCTCGCGTTGATCGTCTGAGATGTAGGGCCGTGCCATTCGCCAGATCCTCCTCCGGATATTCGTCTTTGGCAAGTCTGCCACGGTAGCTGGACAGATGACAGGTGACCACCGGTGATCGACTCCATGTTCTCCGCGCAGTATGAATCCTCTGGTCCGATGTTGGCGCATATGATGTACAAGTATAGTCGTATACACCCTTTTTCTTGAGGATGTTCGCGCGACAATCGGGAGAAAATGACGATGCGAGTGCTTGTGTTTGACGTGAACGAGACGCTGCTTGACCTGCATGGACTCGATCCGTTCTTTGCCCGCACGTTCGGAGATGCGTCGATTCGCCAGGAGTGGTTCGGTCAGCTCCTCCAATCGGCGCTCGTGGCGACCGTCACCGACGAGTACGCGGACTTCGGCAAGATCGGTATGGCGGCGCTCGACATGATCGCTGTCCGAAAGAACGTATCGCTCGCCCCCGACGATCGTGAGGCGTTGGGGCAGGCCATGCGCCAATTGCCTCCGCATCCAGAGGTGCGAGAAGCACTCATGCAACTGCGCAATGCGGGATATCGCCTGGCAACGCTCACCAACTCCACCGCAACCGTGGCCGAAGCCCAGATGTCCAATGCGGGTTTGGACGATCTCTTCGAGCAGCTGCTCTCCGCCGACACGGTGCGCCGGCTGAAACCCGCGGCAGAACCGTATCGTTGGGCGGCGCGGCAACTGAACGTCGAAACCGGCGATATCCGCCTGATCGCTGCACATGCCTGGGACATCGCCGGTGCGTTACGTGCCGGATGCGCCGCCGCGTTCGTGTCGCGGCCCGGGAAGATTCTCGATCCACTGGCGCCGTCTCCCGACATCATCGGCGCTAACCTGACAGAGGTTGCCAACCTGATTCTCGAGGCTGAGCAGTAGTGTTCGACGTGACATCAAACCGCTCCCATCGCCAGGCTGGCGTTGATGCCGCCGAAGCCGAAGGCGTTACAGAGCAGGTGCGACACCTGCTGATCCCGACCGCCCGGTGGGATCACGTCGAGGTCGCAGGCGGGGTCCTGGTCGATCAGGTTGGCGGTGCCGGGCAGGTGGCCGCGCTCCAGCGCCAGAGCGCAGATCGCGGTCTCCATTGCGCCGGTGGCGCCGAGCGCGTGACCATGCAGTCCCTTGGTGCCGCTGACCGAGATGTTCTCGGCGTGATCCCCGAGCGCGGTCCGGATCGCGCGGCACTCGGTTGAGTCGTTGAGCACGGTCGAGGAGCCGTGGGCGTTGACGTAGTCGATCGCCTCGGGGCCCAGATTGGCGCTGCACAACGCCTCGCTCATTGCCCGGGCGGCATGAATGCCTTCCGGATGCGGTGCGGTCATGTGATGACCGTCGATGGTGGTGCCGTATCCCATCAGCTCCGCATAGACATGTGCGCCCCGCGCCTCGGCATGCT
>JACCVC010000136.1 GCA_013698305.1 Chloroflexia bacterium | reverse complement strand
GCGCCTTTGGCCTTGCTCTCGGCCAGGAGCGCCCGCCCCGATAGCCCAGAGTCTTCCTCGGTCACGACGAATATCTCCCGTTGCGTCATCGTCAGGCTCGACGTCGGCGCCTGCAAGCGATCCAGCTCACCTCCCGTCTCAAAGCCACTCACGGACAACCGATACATCGCGCGAATCATGACGTGGCTACCAGTGGCAGGAGTCAGCACAACACTGGAATCAGCATGCAGCGCTTCGCAGACGCGTTGAGCCACAATGCCGAATACATCGACAGCGTTCTCGCGACTGTCTATCTCGCTGGACAGTGTGCCCAGTACTTCGACCTTGCGCCTGGCCTCCGCCAGCAACTCCAGCGATGACACTCCACCGCCCGCCGCCTGTATTTCCGCGGTGACATTGCGAGAAATCAGCACCGCCCCCGACAACACTCCATGCTCATGAAGGAGCGGACGGGCTGACAGCGAGAAGATCTTGGGGGAGCCGAAAAGCGTGGGGACCAGATGGGGCTCATCGTGGACGTGCTCGACCCGCAACGCGCGTGTGAAGGGATGGTCCTGGATGCGAACCACGCTTCCGTCAAGACGCTCGCGACGAAACATCCCGACGAAGTGGGCGTAGTGCAGACCGACATACTTTTCCTGGATCGCCACCCCCCATTGACGCACCATCTCCTGATTCACGTAAACCAGTTGCCCGAACCGGTCGATGGCCATGACGCTCAATGGCAGGTCGTCAAAGAGCGCCGGGGACGACACCATTGCCTGTCGAGTCGAGCGCCGCAGCTCCAGATGCTCGATCGCAATCGCGACCTGCGGACCGAACTGTCTCGCGGTTCGGATATCCTCATCGTGAATCGACACAACACCAGGACCGGCAGCCCCCACGATCAGGCCGAGCGACCGGGCTCCCTGCCGGCACGGTACCGCAACCACCACACCGGACTGCTCCGGCAACGCCCATGATCCGGTGATCTGATCCGCCGTCATCGCGTCGAGACATTGGACAGCGCCGCGTTCCATCACGTGCCGCATGGCCTCGCTGTCGGTGCCCGAGAGCGTTGCGGGAAGCGCGGTGGCGTCGATCCCGTATGCGCCATACGGCGTAACTGCCCCGACACTTCGTCCAGCAACCAAACCACGACCGACCGCAGGGATAGCAACGACACCGTGAGCGACGCCACCCAGTGGCCGAAGCCACCCGTCGTGCGGTTTACCGCGCCGTCGTGCAGGGTAGCGATCGCTGTTCCCAGCCGATCGATGTATGGCACAGGATCAGCTGGTTCCGAAAACGTGGGTCGGGCCCCACACGAGCCGCATCGGCCATGGTTAGCGACCACGCTCCACGGCATGATCGCTGGATCCACGATCGTCTGATCCAGAGGAGTCCGTCATGTGGTCATCCTGCGTAGCGGAAAAACCCGTGCTGATCGCCAAATGCGAGCGGTCCAACTCAGACAGCTATCCCTACGTCTGGTCCCGCAATGCCTGATCCTTCGCCCGGACGCGGTCGCCCATCTCCCGCTGGAATCGTTCCATCCGCCGTCGCAGAGCATCATCGCTCGCGCCGAGGATTCGAACCGCCAGTAGCCCCGCGTTGCGGGCGTTCCCGATCGCCACCGTCGCCACCGGCACTCCCGTCGGCATCTGGGCGATGGAAAGCAACGCATCGACCCCCGCCAGCGCCGTCGCAACCACCGGCACGCCGATCACCGGCAGCGGTGTCGCCGACGCCGCCATCCCCGGCAGGTGAGCCGCGCCGCCCGCGCCCGCGATGATCACCTGAACGCCTCGATCCGCCGCGCCACGGGCATAGGCGAACATCTCGTCCGGCGTCCGGTGCGCGCTGAGAATTCGCGCCTCGGAGGCGACCCCGAACTCTCGCAGCGTATCAATGGCGGCCTGCATGGTCGGCAGGTCCGAGTCGCTGCCCATGATGACCCCGACGCGGGGGGATGAATCTTTCACGCTTCAACCTCGACTTCCCGACCCGCAAGGATCGACCATGCTCGTCCCGCCGCCGCGTCGGCCTCGTCATGCGTGGCTCCATAGGCGGTGACGTGGCCCATCTTGCGTCCCGGTCGGCTCTCCTTGCCATACCAATGCAGGTGTACGTTTCCGCTGCCCAGCGCCTCGGGGATCCGGTCAAACGGATCGGACCCGTCATCAGGACCCAGCAGATTGCGCGTCACGACGGCGGGATGCAGCAGCGCCGTCGATCCGAGCGGCCAGCCCAGCACGGCCCGCAGGTGTTGCTCGAACTGGCTGGTGGCCGCGCCCTCGATTGTCCAGTGACCGGAGTTGTGGGGCCGAGGCGCGAGCTCGTTCACCAGCACCTTATCGCCCACCACGAAAAACTCGACCGCCATCACGCCAACCAGATCAATGGTCTCGGCAATCTGCAACGCCATGCGCTCGGCTCGTCGAATGATGGAGGCCGAGAATCGCGCGGGTACATGGAGCTCGTGGCAAATGCCATCGCGCTGCACCGTCTCGGTCGCCGGGTAGGTCCTGAAATCGCCATCGGTCGAGCCCGCGACCAGCACCGCAACCTCGCCATCCAGCTCCTGAAACTCTTCGACCAGCAGTTCTGTCCCATGCTTCCTGGCGTCGCGGTAGACACGTTCGAATTCCTCAGGGGTTTCTGGCATCCAGACACCGCGCCCGTCGTATCCGCCGCGCACCGCTTTCAACACAAGGGGAAGGCCATATCTCAGATCATATTCCTGGATATCTTCGATTGATTCAACCTGACGCCAAATCGGCATCGAGAATCCCTCCGCCGACAACTGCTCCCGCTGCCGACGCTTGTTCTGCGCCAGGCGCATCGTGTCAGGTCGTGGGTAAACCTTGTGCCCCGCCTCGACCAGCGACGCCAGCAGATCGGGATCGACAAGCTCGTGATCGAAGGTGACGACATCGACCCGCCCGGCAAGCTCGCGAACTCGTTCCGGGTCATCGGGATCGCCGACGATCACCCACGGCAAAACCCGAGCGGCGCCATCAGTGGACGACGCCGCCAGCACGGTGATCTCGATCCCCAGCGGGATCGCCGCCTGCGCCATCATCCGCGCGAGTTGTCCCGCGCCCACGATACCGACCCGGTAGTTCATGCCAGCGATGTTCGCTCCCCGTCCTTGCCGACAGATTGCGGTCAGGACCGATCCTTCAGCGCGTCGTCGTCTCCAACCTGCTCCCGGAACCGCCGCCGGAACGCCTCGCGAGCTTCGACGTCGGCCTGCTCACCGGCGCTCCGCGCCTCATCGAGCGTGGCCTGGACTTCAGCCTGCAACTCGGCTCCTCGCTGGGGCGCCATCATCGCGCTCACCGCTGCCCCAACCGCCGTTCCGACCGCGCCGCCGACCACAAATGAAAGCATCTTGTTCATTGGTTGGACCTCCCGTGTCGCTGTACCTATCAGAACCTCACGCCGCAGACCACTTGTCGTCTTGCTACACGTCTCATGAAAGGTGCGCGTAGTGGCCGATCCTGAACTCTGGTATCGGCCTGGTCTCTCGATCCGTCGCCCTTGGCAGACACAGGGTCTGCCGCTACGTGTCCCAGCTAATTGGAACGTCATTCGAGCGTCGTGGCTGAGTGAGGATCAGCATCTCAGATAACCCGACGCAATACTCCGCGAAGCAGGATCAGGACCAGCGCGAAACCCGCCCCCAACGCAAAGGCGGACGGGGCATCGAACTTCACGTTGACATCGCCCCCCGCCGTCACATCCCCGGCAAACATCACGGTAGCCCGCACGTCACCCTGGCTCTGCACGCTGCCGGTGTTGAGCATGCCAACCGTCACGTCCTGCTCCGCCGTCATCTCGCCCGCGTTTGCGATCATGACCTTGCTCCGCGCAAGCCGCATCTCATCGGCGCTGGCGATCACCGCCGATGACCCCTGCAACACCATCCGTTCGGCGGACACCTGCACCGCGCCGGAATTGTCGAGTTGCGCCGTCCGCGCGGAGAGCGTCCGCGCGCCGGACGATTTCATCGTCACCCGCTGGGCGTCGATGCGCTCGGCGCCGGACCGTTCCATCGTCACCGTCTCAGACTGGATATCCCCGGCATCGCGCCGGAGCAGCTCGTTCGCGGCGGTCGCGTGCTTGTCGGTATCCCGCTTGTGTATCGATACGGGAATGTCATCGGACAAGATGGAAAACTGCCCGTCCTGCTCGTCTGTCACATCTCTGCCGATGTTCTCGGTGGACATTCATAGCCTCCGTCGGGACAGACGTCAGAATCTGTCCGCTCGAATCGCCACATCATTGCTTCAAAGTGTACGCGCCCAGCCGTCTACTGTGCCGAACGCGCATTCGCCGTGACTGCTTTGCACGAGTATCCTGTCAGCGTGCCGCGTGGGCCGAGCGGTCACAGGCCGTCGTATTGATTCATCGCCTCGAAAGGACCTCGTTTCGTGTCACATCCGCATCCGGCGCTGCCCGACCACCGGCCACTGATCGTCGCCCATCGCGCCGGCAACTCCGCAAAAACGGCTGCACGAGCGGTTAAGCGCGGTGTGGACATGCTGGAGGCCGACATCTGGAGATACCAGCGCCGGCTCGAGATCCGCCATCTCAAGACGATGGGCCCCGTGCCGCTCTTGTGGGATCGCTGGATCCTGGCGCCCGGCTGGGCGCCGCGGCTGGATCTTCACCACCTGCTCGACACGACGCCGGTGGACACTCGTATCATGCTCGACCTCAAGGGTCATGACCCGATGCTGGCGCCCTCAATCGTGAAGACAATCCGCGACCGGCAGCCCGACCGGGCGATCATCATGTGCACTCGCTACTGGGGACATCTGGACCGCATGAAGGACGACGCTGGTGTCCATCGCATCTACTCCGTCGGCAGCGAGCAGGAGCGCGCCACAGTCTGGTCCCGTCTGGAAGCGATGGAACATCCGGCGGTGTCGATCCATCGAGAACTGCTGACGCCAGCGATTGCCCGGCGGTTCGCCGACCTCGGGGTCACGGTGCTGGTCTGGAGCGCCAACACCCGCGACGAAGCCAGGCTCCTGCTCGACCTCGGCGCCGACGGACTGACGGTGAGCAACGGCCCGGTGCAGGATTGGTTGCTGTCAGAGAGACGTAGTCTCCGGTAGGGGCGGACAATGCGTGATGGCAGGGATGTGACGAAAATAATAATGCGGGGGAATTTCGCCACTCGGAACCATTGTGCGAGCTTCGCTCACACCGGGCGGACGACTGTTTCGCAGGTCCGCCCCTACGCGTGGCCCACGGTTTGTCCCAGACGCAACATGTCGCCGATCATGCCCGCCGCCGTCACCGCCGCGCCGGCTCCTGGCCCGGAAACGACCGTCGGGTACTGATCGTATCTATCCGTGCGGAACGAGACGACGTTTTCAGGACCGGTCAGCGCTCCCATCACTGTGCCCTTCGACACCGACTGCAACCCGACCTTCACCGCTCCCCGCGCATCAACCGAGGCGACGTACTTCATCACGCCGCCGCCAGCCTCTGCGTCCGACGCCATCGTGCCGATCTCGTCGTCCATCCGGCCCAACCCATCGAGGAATCCGTCGATAGAGCCCTCGGCAAGATCGGCCGGCACGAACGACCGCACGTCGATTCCGGTCAGGTCAACCTGATGGCCGGTGGTCCGCGCCAGGATCAGCGCCTTGCGCGCAACGTCGAGCCCGCTAAGATCATCACGCGGGTCCGGCTCAGTGAATCCCGCCTCCTTCACCGTTCGCACCGCTTCCGAGAACAGCGTACCGGACGCCACATCGGAAAAGATCGCGCCGAAGGTGCCGGAGAGCATGCCACTGATCTCCAGCATCTCGTCGCCGGTGTCGAGCAGGGTGTGCAGGGTCGAGATCACCGGCAGCCCGGCGCCAACGGTCGCCTCGTATCGCAAACGACCGTTCGACCGGGCCCCAGCCCACATGATTGCGCTTCGCGGATCGTCGAGCGGCAGCGCCAGCGGCGCCTTGTTCGACAGCACCACGCCGGCGCCCTGCTCCAGCGCTGCCGCATTCAGTGTCGCCGTCTCGTCGCCTGCCGCGGCATCCATCACGATCGTCGGACCATGCGAAACGGACGCCGAAATCACCGCCTCCCATTCCGAAGTAGCGCGAGTAGCCCCGCCACCATCGCGGCGCTGACGCACCCGCTCGCGGCACTCGTCGTCGTCAATGCCGTCTTCGACATCAACGCAGACTGCGCCGCCACGTCCGCCAAACGCTACGACCAGAACGTCAAGTTGCAGTCGCTCTTGCCACGCCGCCCGGTGGCCAGCGATCTGCTCGATCACCGCTCCTCCGACCGTGCCGTAGCCAACCTGAATCACGCGCAGTTGTTTCATAACGGGGGTTTCTCCTGATCTCGTGCCTGCTCTCGCGATTGTTGCCGGGTCCGGATTTCCTCTGGCAGGTTCGCGAGCCGCTCGCCGATGCCGGTGCGTTCCAACAACTCGGTCCGCCTCGCCCGAAGCCGTCCGGCAAGCTCTCCGAGGTCAGGACGCTGCAGCGTCATTTTGCCGGTCTGCGATCGCCGTTGCTCCCAACGGTCCCGCCATTCATCGATCGTCTCACCAAGCGCTCGTTGCCAATCCTGCAGATCACCTACCTCGTGGATCGCCGCGGCGCGTCCCTCCGGCGTCGACTGGCCAAGCGACCGCAAACGCGCCTCGCGCCGGTCCAGCAACCGCCGTTGCCCGGACGCCGCGATTTCGCCAATCGCCTCGTTCACTGCCTGTCGCACCCTCTCGTTGGCGCTCTCGGAGTCCATGTCGGCAGCGGGACGTGGCTCGTCGATGACCGCGTCCGCCAAGCCCAGCCGCAAGCACTCGTGTGCCGGCGCGACCACACCCAGCTCGTCGCTGGCGCGATGCCGGATCGTGAACGGCACCGGTATCTCCGAGCTGGTGCTGCACAATACCGCGTTGGTCTGCATCAACACCCGATCGGCCTGCAACGCCGCCAGGCTGAGTGGGCCTCCCGCGATGCCGACCACTACCGATACCACCGGCACCGGCAACAGCGAGAGCACCGATGCCAGCTTTGCCGACCCCTGCCCGACGGCGAACGGCGCCTGCTGCCGCAGGGATTGCCGGTTGGTATCGACCAGCATCAACAGCGGCAGGTCCAGGTGGCCGGCGAGCCGCGCCAGCCGGGTCGCCTTGCGGACGGACGACAGGGTTGGCGAACCTGCCATGCGATCCAGCGCGATCACCACCACCGAGCGAGCGTGAATCCGGGCGATGCCGCCGATCACGGCATCATCATCGCGTTCCAGGCGATCTCCCCGCACCGGTATCCAGACCGAGGCGATGGCGGATGCGACGTCTCGCGCGGTCGGCCGGCGCTCGCGCTGGCTCGCCTCCAGGGCATCGCGAGCCGACGGCAGCGCCGGGTCACTTCGCGTTGACGCGATCGGCCGGTAGGGCGGGCTCTGCTGCGCGATAAGGTTTAGCAACCGCTCGATAAACCCCCGCAGCGCGACGCGATCCACCACCGAATCGAGCAGCCCCGCCTGCATCAATTCGTCCGGCGTGGTCGGCGCATCTGGCGCGGCAACACCGGCCAAACCTCCCCACGCGCCCACCTTCGCCCCCGGCTCCGCCACCAACAGGTCGCAGTGACTGGCGAGGCTCTGGAACATCGGCGCCGAGGTCGG
>JACCVC010000129.1 GCA_013698305.1 Chloroflexia bacterium | reverse complement strand
CAATGGATCACGCAGATCGATCGTGATATTGCCGACGGCGCTTTCGGGCAGAATCGTGCCCTTCGCGCTGCCTTCGACCGCGCCGCTGCCCAGGGAGGCAGTCTGCACCTGCTTGGCCTCGTCAGTGATGGCGGCGTGCATAGTCATGCCGAACACTTGGCGGCAATCATCGACCTGGCAGCGGAATGGCCCCAGGTACCGATCCGGATCCACGCCTTCACTGATGGCCGCGACACCGCGCCCAACGACGGGCTGGCGGCCATCCGCGATCTGGTGGCCATCGTTGGACAAAGTCCTTGCGCGGACATCGCCATCGCCTCCATTTCGGGACGCTACTTCGCCATGGATCGCGATCAACGGTGGGATCGATGTGAATTGGCGTTCGACGTGGTCACTGGTATCGGAGGTCGATCCGGCAACTCCGCCTCTGACGTGGTTCGTGAATCCTATCATTCGGGAGTTACGGATGAGTTCATCCAGCCAACCCGTATCGCGCCGTGGGGCTCGGAGGGCGAACGCATCACCGATGGTGACGAGGCGATCTTCTTCAACTTCCGCTCGGACCGCTCTCGGCAACTGACACAGGCGTTGGCTGGACACGATCCTGTGCCGTTCGATCGTGAGGGGGTGCCAGGCATTCCCACATCGATGACGACCATGACGCGGTACGAGGCCGATCTGCCGGTTGCCGTTGCCTACCCGCCCAATGACGTGCCGAATCCCATCGCTCGCGTGATCAGCGAGGGGGGTCTGACGCAGCTTCACATCGCCGAGACCGAGAAGTATCCGCATGTCACATTCTTCCTCAACGGTGGACGCGAGGAGCCGTTCCTTGGCGAAAATCGTGTACTTATCCCTTCACCCAAGGTCGCGACCTACGATCTGCAGCCGGAGATGAGCGCCGCCGGCGTCCGTGACGCCGTGATTTCGGCCATCGAATCCGGCAAGTTCGACTTCATCATCGTCAACTTCGCGAATCCGGATATGGTCGGTCACACGGGCGATCTCGCCGCTACGCGAATCGCTGTCGAAACAGTCGACTCCTGCCTCGGGGACGTGTTGGCTGCGCTCGATTCGGCGGGAGGCACGGCGCTCGTCACCGCCGATCATGGCAACGCCGAGGTGATGCGCGTTCCCGGCACCGATCTTCCAATGACCGCCCACACGACCAATCCGGTTCCAGTCATCCTCGTCTCGCCGGACGACTCACCGCTTCGCCTTGGAGAGCTGAGGCGAGACGGCAAGCTCTCGGCACTCGGCAGCACCGTCGTCGAGCTTCTCGGCGTGACTCCGCACAGCGACATGACCGAACCAAGCCTAATTGTCTGACGCCCCACGTAGCACCGCCCCGACAGTGGGCATTCACGCCGCTCTAGACATCGAGTCTGGACACGAACTACGGTCCCGAGCAGCACGACGCCACATGGCCAACGTTCCCTATACTCAAAACTTGGCCACTTGGCAGCCTTCCTGCTCAACTCTGCCAAGATAGCCAGGTTTCCCGCCCGCAATCCAGCAAATCTGGCCACCTGAGAAATCCCCGCCGTTCCGGACAAATAGAACCGTAAGGAGCCAAGGTGGCCAAGTGGCCATGTATCCGTTGGCCACCTTGACAGCGTCTACGACAATATGTCGCGCCCGGGATACACCGCGGTATCGGCCAGGTCTTCCTCGATCCTTAGCAGCTGGTTGTACTTGGCGACGCGGTCGACCCGAGACGGCGCTCCGGTCTTGATCTGCCCGGCGTTGGTCGCCACCGCGAGATCGGCGATGAACGTGTCGTCCGTCTCGCCTGATCGATGGGAAATCACCGCCCTGAACCCCGCCCGGTGCGCCATGTCGATCGCTTCCAGCGTTTCAGTAAGCGTGCCGATCTGATTGAGCTTGATCAGGATCGCGTTGCCTGACTTCTCATCGATGCCCCGTCGCAACCGCTCCGTGTTGGTCACGTAGAGATCGTCGCCGACCAGTTGACAGTCATCGCCAACTGCTTCGGTCAGCTTTTTCCACGCCTCCCAATCGTCCTCGGCCAGACCATCCTCGATCGACACAATCGGATATCGCTCCAGCCATTCGGTCCAGAACGCCACCATTTCATCTGAGGAAAGCGTCCGCCCCTCACCCGCCAGGTGGTAACTCCCATCCTCGTAGAGTTCAGTGGCGGCAGGATCCAGCGCGATCACAACATCCTCGCCGGCTTTGTATCCTGCTCGATCAATAGCCTTCAGCACCAGTTGAACGGCGTCTTCATTCGACTCAAGGTTCGGCGCGTACCCGCCTTCGTCGCCCACCTGCGTGGCAAGCCCTCGCTCGTGCAGCACCTTCTTCAGCGCGTGAAAGATTTCAGTGCCCTGTCGCAACCCTTCTGAGAACGTACCGGTGCCGACCGGCATGATCATGAACTCCTGCATATCCACGCTGGAGCCTTCGGCGTGCTTGCCGCCATTCAGGACGTTCATCATCGGCACCGGCAGGGTGCGAGCGTTGGGTCCACCCAGATACCGATAGAGGGGAAGCCCGAGATCCTCCGCGGCGGCGCGGGCGACCGCAAGCGACACGCCCAGGATCGCGTTCGCCCCCAGCCGGCCCTTGTTGGCGGTACCATCAACCTCGACCATCAGCATGTCGATGCCCACTTGGTCCAGCGGGTCCATACCGACGACAACTTCGGCGATCTCATCATTAACGTTCTCGACCGCAGTCAGCACTCCCTTGCCGCCATACCGCTTCTTGTCACCATCCCGCAGCTCGACCGCCTCGTAGGCGCCCGTCGACGCCCCCGACGGCACCGCGGCGCGCCCCATCGCTCCGCTGGTCAGGAACACTTCCACCTCCACAGTGGGGTTACCGCGCGAGTCCAGAATCTCCCGCGCCTGTACCGCTTCGACCATTCGATCCAACATGGTTGTCGTTGCTCCCGCATGTTCGGCAATGGTTCTTCCCTGCCCGAATATGGTCCGAAGTATAGGCGAGGGCGCGTGCGGACAGTCCGTCATTTACGCCGTATACTGGACGGAGAACAATCGAAGATCTTCGATGATGACGGAAAGAGGATCGGTTGATCCGATCGACCAGGGATTCTGGCCCCGGACTACAAGCCAGATGAGATCGCACCGTTCCGTTCACTCCTGAGTTGGCAGGTGATTCGTTAGCCTGTCGGGCTGGTCACCATTATCCGACCGAGCAGACTCCTCAAGTAGAGTCATAAGCGCGTTCGACGATCCTGTCGAACGAAGCAGGGTGGTACCGCGTGGCAGCTCCTCGTCCCTGCCGGGGAGTTTTTTTGTGCCCAGCTTCGTGCCGCAATGGAGACAAGGACAATTCCATGACAGATGGATCGCACGGATTGTCAGCCCGAATTAATGAGGTCCGCGAGCAAGCGATCGAAGAGCTGAAGTCGGTTTCCGATGGTGAGACGCTTCGAGACTGGGAGCGGAAATGGATTGGGCCAAAAGGCGAGATAACGTCTATGCTTCGCTCTCTCGGCTCGCTGGCAAAGGAGGACCGACCCGCAGCCGGACGGGACGCCCAGGCGCTCCGTTCCAAACTGGAAGCCGCCTTTACGCCAGTTCAGGAGCTAATCGAGCGTCAGCAGATGGAACGACGGTTGGCCGAAGAATCAATCGACGTTACCTTGCCGGGTCGCCGTCCCGATATCGGCGCAGCCCATCCCATATCAGCCATGATCGATGAGTTGATCGAGATCTTCGCGCACCTAGGGTTCCAGGCCGTCTTCGGGCCCGAGGTCGAAACCGGGCGATACAACTTCGACCTGCTGAACATTCCCGCCGATCACCCGGCAAGGGATGTGTGGGACACGATCATCATCGACGACCCAGCCGCCGAGATCGTCATGCGAACCCATACCTCGCCCATGCAGGCGCGAACGATGGAACGTCTCGATCCTCCAATTCGCGTCATCGTTCCCGGACGGTCGTATCGCTACGAGGCGCAGGACGCGTCACATGAGTGGATGTTCACTCAACTTGAAGGCCTCGCGGTCGACACCAACATCACGATGACCGACCTGAAGGGCGTGCTCCAGGAACTCGCCCGCCAGCTATTTGGCCCGGAACGGCGCGTTCGCCTACGTTGCGACTTCTTCCCGTTCGTCGAGCCTGGTGTTGATTTTGCGGTGGACTGCGCGATCTGCAACGGCAAGGGCTGTCGCGTCTGCAAGCATTCTGGCTGGCTGGAGATGGGAGGCGCTGGCATGGTGCATCCGAATGTGCTGCGCGGGGTGGGGTATGACCCGGAGAAATACACCGGGTTTGCATTCGGCCTTGGCTTCGAGCGGCTCGTGATGATGAAGTACGGTGTTGATGACATCCGCGCCTTTAACGGCAACGATCTGCGATTCCTCAAGAAGTTCGCCACCGTCACGATCTGATGTCCGGCCAAGTCGCTTGGGAAGAAAGAGCAAGTCATGAAGGTATCGTTCCGTTGGCTACAGGACTACGTGGACATCGACGTCTCACCGGACGTGTTCGCCGAGCGCATGACCATGGCCGGTCTTGAGGCAGAGAAGATCGAGCATATCGGCGACAGCTGGGACAACGTGTTTGTAGGCCTGGTGCGCGGCGTGTCGCAACATCCCGATGCTGACCGGCTCGTGCTCGCCGACATTGAAGCCGGTGAGCATCAGCTCACCGTTGTCACCGGCGCCCCGAACATCGCTGAGGGGCAAAAGGTCGCGCTTGCGCTCGCCGGGGCTCGCCTGATCGACGCGTATGCCGACGAACTGAAATACAAGACGCTTAAACCGGGCAAGATTCGCGGAGTCATGTCCGAAGGCATGGCCTGCTCGGAGAAGGAACTCGGCCTGAGCGAGGAACATGAGGGCATCATGATCCTAGAGCCGGACGCGCCGGTTGGCGTGCCGCTCAAGGACCACCTCGGGGATACAGTGATCGAGTTCGAGATCACGCCGAACCTTGTGCACGCCTTCTCGATGGTCGGCATCGCTCGCGAGGCGAGCGCCGTCCTGGACAGCGACCTTCGCCTTCCCGCCGTGGCCGACCTCTCGAACCATGCATCGGACGATGAGCTGGTTATGAACGACGCCCCCGGCCTCTGCCGTCGATACATCGGCGTGGTGATCGAGGGGATCACCGTCGAGCCGTCACCGTCATGGCTCACAGCCAGGCTGACCAGGGCCGGAGTTCGACCGATCAACAATCTGGTCGACATCACCAATTACGTGATGCTCGAGACTGGGCAACCACTCCATGCCTTCGACCGCAACCTGATCGAGACCGGCAGGATCGTGGTCAGGCGAGGCCGAGTCGGCGACCAGATCGAGACTCTCGACCATCGGATCCGCGATGTTGACGAATCGACGTTGCTCATCGCCGATGGACAGAAGACTGTCGCCCTCGCTGGCATCATGGGCGGTGTTGATTCCGAAGTGGTCGACTCCACCACATCAATCCTTTTGGAATCCGCCCATTTCGATATGGTCAATGTGCGCCATACATCACGGCGCCTGAAGCTGCGCACCGACGCCTCGACACGGTTCGAGCGGGGCATCGACCCGGAACTGGCCCGCTCAGCCGCCCAACGGGCGGTCAGGCTCATTCTCGACCTGTGTCCTGATGCTCGCGTCGTTGCCTGGAACGACACGTATCCCGCCCCAGTCGAGCAGCGCACCGTTGCGATGCCGTTCTCCCGCATTGAGCGGGTGCTTGGTATCCCGGTCGAGGCAGATACTGTGTTGGATGTCCTCACCCGCCTGGAGATGCAACCCACGATCGACGAGGAAAACGACTCGTTGACGGTCCACGTGCCAACCTGGCGGAGCGATATCTCGATTCCCGAGGATGTCGTCGAGGAGGTCGCGAGAATCGTCGGCTACACTGAGCTTCCCGCGACGCTCCCGACAGGCACGACTCCCGTGGTCGAACGGGACCCGCTTTTCCTGCTGGAAAGGTTCATCCGCCGCACACTCGTGTCCGCCGGACTGTACGAAGGCCGCTCTTACGCCACGCTCTCCGATGCCGACGTCGACCAATGGTCCACCACAACGTCAATTTCACTCACCGGGGAAATCCCGAGCTCGAATCTCGTTCGCCTGCGGAATCCTGTCAACTCGGAACGCCCGATTCTCAGGCCGGCGATCGTTCCATCGCTTTTGGATGATATTGCCACCAACCTGAAACACCAAACGCAGGTCAAGCTGTTCGAGGTCGCGCATGTGTATTCTGGTACAGGCGAAGGCGAGCTCCCCGATGAGCCGTCACACCTGGCCATCGTGATGGCTGGACACCGTCATGAGCTATCCCGCTTCGAAGCTGGCTCGGGCGGCCACGATGAGCTTGATTTCTGGGATGTCAAGGGCGTTCTGGATACGCTATTCGACCGTCTAAGGGTTCCCGCAACCTACAAGCCCGTTGAGCATCCCGCATTGCATCCGGGCCGGACATCGCAGATCACGTGCGCCGGGCAAGCGCTCGGGATTGTGGGAGAGGCGCATCCGCGGATAGCGACCGGCTACGGCATCGAGCAACGCCTGTCGGTCGCGGAGATCGACGTGACCGTGCTGATGGCACTGCGACCGGACCTCGACGGCATGCAGATCACGGCGGATCAGTACCTGCCAGCCGAGCAAGACTTCTCGATTGTGGTCGACAATGACGCCGAAGCCGGTCGTGTCGAGGAAATCCTGCGCCGTGGCGCAGGGCCACTCGTCACCGACCTCGTTCTGTTCGATGTCTATCAGGGCGGCAACCTCGAGCCAGGCAAGAAGAGTTTGACGTTCAGGGTGACGTTCACCGCTCCCGACCGGGCGCTCACTGACAAGGAGCTGGCAAAGAACCGCACGCGCATCGAGCGCGCGCTCAGCAATGAACTTGGCGCCTCGCTGCGCTCGTAGAAGCAAAGAACGCTCATGGAACCCGATCTCGTTTCGATCAAGCGCATTGATGGCTTCGAAGCTGCTCTCGCGGACCTTGCCCGGCGCGGCTCGTTCCTCGATCCCGTTCTCTCCAGCTCGATTCGTGACGGCATCAGGAGGGTCTTTGGAGACGATCTATCCGCCCGCCAGGTAGTCGATCGCATCCTCGCCCACGTGCGGACCGACGGCGACGCAGCGGTACTGCGGTACACGGAGGCGTTCGACGGCGCTGTGGGCAAATCCTTCGAGGTGCCACGGCAACAATGGGTGTCAGCTCGTGAGTCGCTTGACCCTGATCTTGTCGCCGCAATGCGAACCGCGTCGGACCGGATCAGGCAGTTCCACCAAAGAGAGCCTGCTCATAGCTGGTTTGATCAGACGCCGCTCGGCACATTCGGACAGATGACCCGACCATTGGAGCGTGTCGGCATCTACACGCCCGGTGGACTCGCTGCCTACCCTTCGTCTTTGCTCATGACCGCGATTCCCGCAAAGGTCGCTGGAGTTGAGGAGATCGTGATCGCGGCCCCGCCAGGCAGGGACGGTCACATCTCGCCCACGATACTCGCGGCGGCTGAGATCGCGGAAGTCGACCGGGTGTTTGCAGTCGGCGGCGCCCAGGCAATCGCCGCGCTGGCCTATGGAACCGAAACCATTCCCCACGTCGACAAGATCTGCGGGCCAGGCAATATCTTCGTGGTGCTTGCCAAACAGGCGGTCTATGGTGTCGTTGATCTCGATCAGCTCCCCGGTCCCACTGAAACGATGCTGATCGCGGACGAATCGGCAGACCTTGAACTCGTGGCCGCCGACCTGATCGCCCAGGCGGAGCATGACACGATCGCAACCGCGATCCTCATCACGACGTCTCGCAAGCTTGCCGATAGCGTTCACCGCGAGCTCGAACGCCAGACAGAGGAGCTTGATCGGGCGGAGATCATCCGTGCGTCCCTCTCCTCGACAGGGCGGGTCGTCGTGGTCGACAACCTGAATCAGGCAGTCTCACTTGCCAATGCATACGCACCCGAGCACCTCTGCCTGCTGGTGACAAACCCCTGGGAACTCCTGCCAGCGATCAAGCATGCGGCGGGTGTGTTCATCGGCGAGGACAGTCCCGAGGCGTTGGGTGACTATGCGGCGGGACCGAGCCACGTCATGCCCACCGGTGGGACCGCCCGCTATTCCTCGCCTATTCATGTCGGCGAGTTTCAGAAGGTGATCTCGCTTATCGCCGCGAACGCCCGGGCGGTAGAGGAACTTGGCGACGCCGTGGAACTGCTGGCTAATGCGGAGGGGCTCACAGGACATGCCGCCGCTATTCGCCGTCGGCGCCAGCGATAACTTGGAGCAAGCCAATTCGTAGTGGTCGATCCTGTATCGGCCCGGTGTCACAATCCAGCGTTCTTGGCAGACACAGGATCGGCCGCTGCGCAGCCGCAACATGAGTGGATTGTCACCCGGGCCTTCCGGAACACGTCAGCTGGCGGGAGAGAGCTCGCGCAGCGCCGCCAGCAATCGTGCTTCGAGATCAGCATCGAGACTGATGTCGATTCCCATCGACGCGGTCGCCGCCTCAGTACGGGTGTAACCCAGTGATTCCAGCGCCTCGATCAGTTCGGCATCCTCGCGCATCGCCGCCGCACTGGCGTCGGTGGAACTTGGTTCAGGCAGCTTTCCACGAAGATCGAGCAGGATGCGCGACGCCGTCTTCCTGCCGATCCCGGGAACTGACGAAAGCGCCCCAACATCCTCGCGGTGGACCACGTCGAGCAGCTGGTCACCCTGAAAACGGGAAAGCATCGCCAGCGCAACCCTCGGACCTACGCCATTGACGCCGAGCAACGTCCGGAACCACGTGACATCCGGCCCACTCGGGAATCCGTACAGGGTCAGCGAGTCCTCCCGGACAACCTGGTGTGTGTGCAGGAACACATCGCTACCCACACGTACGTCGCCTCCCCGCAAGACGGAAGTGGGTACGTACGTCCGGTAAAAGACCCCGTGGACATCGATCACCAGGGCATCCGCTTCGATCTGCGCGACGCTGCCTTGGAGGCCGGCGATCACGAGTCGTCTCCCGGCAGGTCGATCTGATACACCGATAGCGCATTGCCACTCGTCGTTGCTGCCGCTCCGTCTGCCGAAACCTGTTCGAGAAATCGCTTCAGGAAGCGTTTTTGCCGAAGCACAGGATAGTCCGATCCCCACAGGATCCGCTTGGCCCCGACGAGAGACTCGACGATGCCAGCGACCCGATGCTCGTACAGGTAGCTCGACGCTGCGGAGTCATACCACACATGGCGTAAATCTTCGGCCACTTCCGGCATCAACTCGTAGAACGGTAGCCCTCCACCCCAGTGCGCCGCGACTATCGACAGCTCGGTGAACGCCTCAGCGAATCGAACGAATCGCTCCGGTGTAGCCGTACCCTTGCCGGGATACACGTGCCCGACAGGTTCCGACACATGCGCGAGAATCGGAAGGCTCTCAGCGACACATGCCTCCACAAAACCCTGTAGCTCGGACAATGAATCCCATAGGAAACCCTGCGCATTGGCGTTGAGTTCTCCGACGCCATGAGCCCCCATCGACGCGCATCTGCGCACCTCGTCAGCCGCGCCGTACTTTGTCGGATTCACGATTCCGAGCCATACCAGTCGTCCATCGCTCTTGGATATGGCGTCCGCGAGGAAGTCGTTGTGTCGGCTGCACAGGTCCGGACTCTTCCAGGGCCATGCCGCCACGACGGACACCGCGATGCCGGCGTCGTCCATGCTGCGGATCAGGTCGGACGCGTCGGGGAACTCGGTTCCCTGCTTGCTGTGCGTCTCCGCGAACCAGGCATCCCGCGAGATGAAGGCCGACGGATCCTTGGCGACCTCGGGCGGAAACAGGTGCGTATGGGCGTCGATGATTGTCAGTTTTCGTCCAGAGGTCGGCATGTGCGTCCCATGCTACAGCAGGAAAAAGAAGGCGATGGCGACAATCAGGACGGCTGCCAGCAGCACGACGATCGCGACGACGATCGGATTGCCCTGTGGCTTCGTCTCGGCGATCGTCGTTTCCAGTTCCACGCGTTGTGTCGTGGCCCGCGACGGCCGAGCTATCAGTACAACCGCAGAGACGTTGTCGGTCGTGTTTCGCTGCTCCGCCAGCGAGACCAACGCCATCGACATGGTGTTGGGATCGCCAGTGCCGAGTTGAGCGGCGTATTCCTGCTGGTCGATCACGTCATAGAAACCGTCCGAACACAGCAGGAGCTTGTCCTCAGGCAGCAGGCTCAACTCGAAGATCTCTGGCAGTTTGCGTTCCAGGCGCTCCGTTGTGCCTACCGCCGCGGTGAGCATGTTGCGGTTCGCGCTCGCTCGCTGCTCTTCCTGTCCGATTTCACCGCGTGCTGCCTGCTCAGCGACGACAGAGTGATCGTTGGTGATTTGAAGCACCTGGTTGGCGCGAATCAGGTACGCCCGGCTGTCACCCACATTGGCTATCGTGAGGTAAGGCCCGTTCAGAATCGCGGCGACCAGGGTGGTCCCCATATGCCGATCGACCGGTACATCCTGTCCCTGTGCCCAGATTCGGTCGTTGGCGGTACGGTATGCGCGGGTCAGTTCCAATCTGACGTCCGCCGGCACGGTGCCGCCCAACTGCTCCTTCAGGACGTCGATGGCAATGCCGCTTGCGACTTCTCCGCCCTCGTGCCCTCCCATCCCGTCGGCCACCGCAAGCAGCCATGCTTGCCCATTGGCGCCGATTGGTTGCACCAGGACCGCATCCTCATTATGATCGCGACCGCCGACTCTGCTGGCGCTTCCTACTTCTACCTCAAGTGGCCGTTGCTCGGTCAGCACGACGATGTCCCTCCAACAGCCTGCTCTGACGAGAACAGGCAACTCCTCGGCATCATGTTCCACAAATCGCGCGCGACTCGCCCGCGCCCGGTGCTAGACTACCAGTCTGACAGCCCTGTCGTCTCGAATTCGCGCGGCATGACGAAAGCGACGCTTCTTGAAACTCCACCTTCGATTGGGACTCATGATGATCGGGATGGTAGTTGTGTTCGTTGGCTGCGGCGGTGACGACGACTCCAGTCCCTCTACGACACAGTCTGTCGATGCCGTCACGCTCCTGACCCAGGCCAGCGACTCGCTAGCCGCCACCAATACCCTGCGCTTCAACCTCGAGATCGAGGGCGACACCTGGGTCGACGACGCCGGAACCATCAGGCTTCTCGCCGCTCGGGGTGACCTCGCCCGACCCGACCGAGTGGACGTCGAGTTCCAGGTCGAGCTGCTCGGCGCCCAGAACGTCTCCATCCGCATGATCACCATCGACGAGGAGGCATGGACGACGAACCTGCTATCTGGAGCCTGGGAGCCCTCGCCCGAGGAGTTCGGCTACAACCCGACCGTGCTCTTCGACGACCAGGACGGGCTTGGCCCAGTCGCGGGCAGGTTGGAGAATCCCGATCTCCTCGACGTGGAGACTATCGGCGGTCGGGAGACCTGGCCGGTTCAGGGAACGGTCGACAACGACACCATCTCCAGCCTCACCTCCGGCACGGTCGATGGCGACATCATCACCGTCACGCTCTGGATCGATCAGGACACCAGCAATGTCCTTCAGCTCCAGGTCGCGGAGCCGGAAGACAACGAGAAGGAAAATCCTGCTACCTGGACGATGAGGCTCACCGGCCACAATCAGGACGTGACCATCGAACGTCCCGACCTGGCAGATTGATGGATAGGCAACAGGTGGGTTCCAGCTTCAGAAGCCCTCCTCATATTGTCGCCCTGATTGCGGTGTTTTTCGGCGCCATTGATCTCACGGTCGTGGCTACGATCCTGCCCTCCATGATCTCCGACCTGGGCATCAACACCGCCGATATCGACCGGTATATTTGGGTCGTCAACAGCTACCTCATCGCCTATGTCGTGTCGATTCCGCTGGTCGGTCGCCTCACAGATCTCGTGGGAGTCCGCTCGGTTTTCGTCGCAGCGTTGCTGGTGTTCTCGGTCGGGTCAATCTGGTGTGCAAGCGCCGGATCCCTCCAGGATCTGGTGATCGCCCGCGCCATCCAGGGCTTCGGTGGTGGTGCGCTGCTGCCAATTGCCCTTGCGGTCGCCGCACGCTCCTTCGAAGGCGCCCAGCGGGCTCAGGCGGTCGGCGCCGTCGGAGCGCTAGACACCCTCGGTTGGGTGTCCGGACCTGTCTACGGAGCCATAGTCGCCAACCGGCTCACATTCGTTGACGAACCCTGGCGCCTGGTGTTCTGGATCAATGTCCCACTTGCGCTCATGCTGTTTCCTGCGGCTCGACTGCTGCCGTCTCACACCCAGGATTCAACCTCCCGCGCACAGGTCCGAAGCCTGCTCGGAAAGCTGGACATTGCAGGCTTTGTTTTGCTGACGATCTTTCTCGTCTCGGCCAACATGGCGTTGGCATCAGGTGGTGAGATAGGGGCGACGGCGGGCCGGGGTCTAAGGGCCTTCGGCGGCACGCCCAATCCGCTCGCCGACAGGATCCCCCTGCTCCTTGCAACAGCCTCGAGTGCGCTGATCGTGTTCGCCTGGCGCATCCGCAGTGGCCACGACACCTTTCTCCCACGTCTGCTGCTCGCCAACGCCGCCTACCGCGCTTCTCTGGCGGCGAACGCGCTCCTTGGCACGGTGTTGATGACCGGTATGGTCAATGTGCCGATCATCGTCGCGCTGGTAGAATCAGGCTCAAACACTGGCGTGCGAAGCGCTATCCTGCTCGCCCCGTTCACGCTCACGATCGCGATCAGCTCGATTATTGCCGGCAGGCTCCTGGGAACCTGGTCCACCAGCCAGATCACGTCGATCGGCTTGGTGCTGACGGTGTTCGGCAACCTCTCGGTGTTCCCGCTGCTTGAGTACGCTGACTACGGCTGGATGGCGATTGGGCTGGGCATCGCCGGTGCTGGCATCGGGCTGGCCCTGACGCCGTTGAGCGCCACGGCACTCGACTCTTCAGCGTCCACATCCTACGGTGTCGCGGCGGCGACGCTCCTGGTATTCAGGCTGCTGGGAATGACCATCGGTATCTCTCTCCTCACCTCACTAGGAGTGCAGCGGCTCCAGGTATTGACCGGCGAGCTCGAGCCGATCATGCAAACCGATGCCGAATCAACCGCTGAGTATTTGATCCGCCAGCAGGAGTACATCGTCACTCGTGCCATCCCTCTGGGAGTTCAGGTCGTGCAGGAGACCTTTGTGGTGTCGGCAATCCTGAGCGCATGCGCGCTGATCGCGGCTCGACGGCTGTCCTCCATTCGCGCGACCTCATCCACCTGAGTTCCTGCCAATAGCGGCATCACGCAGAGCCCTGATGTTGGCGGCAACGTCACGTTCATCATTGAACACCGAGCTCCCCGCCACGAAGCTGTTCGCGCCCGCCGCGAATAGCATTGCAATCGTGTCAGGCGCAACGCCGCCATCGACCTGCAAGGCACACGCAGGATTTAACGCGTCGATCAACTGCCGCGCCCGCCTGACCTTGCCGACCATTTCCGGAATAAGCTCCTGCCCGCCAAATCCGGGGTTGATCGTCATCACCAATAGATTGGAAATGAATGGCAACATCTCCTGGACCATGGCCAGTGAAGTTGCGGGATTGATCGCTATCCCGGCCGCTGCCCCGCGTTCCACAATGCTCGCGGCCACGCGATGAGCGTTGTACGTTGCTTCCGCATGGAACGTCACCTGCGCCGCGCCTTGGGCCGCGAACTCCGGCGCCCAGCGATCCGGGTTGTCGATCATCAGGTGCACGTCGACCGGTAGCGACGTGCCCCGCACTGTCGCATCCAGTAGCGGAAATCCTATCGAGATATTGGGCACGAAATGGCCATCCATCACATCGAAGTGAATGTAGTTGGCTTTGGCGTCTTCGGACTGTCGCAGCGCCTCCCCAAAGCGAAGAAAGTCAGCCGACAGGATGGAAGGTCCTATCGCGAGAGGTGGGTGTTCAGATGCGCTCATTCAGGCTCTTCCTACTTCCAGGGCAGCACGTGACGGCGGGTAGCAGAGCTCACCGACCAGATACAGATACAGTATCTTGTAGGAGTATGGGTTGACCAACGCCGTCGTTGAGCCAGAGATGACGCGACGCCACTGAAGGGATCGATTACGCGGTGAAGTTGTTCGATATTCTGGAACGATCCGTGGAACGCGTGATCCACAGCCCCATTGACTCTGTGTTTCGTCAGAACCTCCAGCCCGCGGAGATCGAGCGCCGTCTGGAACGAGCAATGGTCGACAACAGCCAACGGGCATCGGGTTCCACCATCATGCCCAATCGCTATTCCGTCAAACTCAGTGAGCATGATTTCGCGTCAGTCGAGCCGTATCTGGCATCGCTCGCTCGCCGCCTGGAATCGTGGTTGGCCGAGCGTGCCGAGGCCCGCCAGGGCACACTACTGGACCGGCTTCACGTTGAAATTATCTCTTCTGCCGACGTCAAACGCAGGCGTCCACTGATTGAAGCCAGTATCTCCGATATTGAGTCATCTCGACCTCCAAACCGAGACAGATCCAGGCCCCCAGCCACCGACCACACGCAGATGTTTCGGGCTGTGCGATCTCACGCAGACGTATCTCTACGAATGCTTACGGGCGAGCGGGCGGGCAAGCGATTTGCCCTCGGCGAAGGTCAATCGATTCTCGGTCGTTCACACGACGTAGACTTGCAGGTTGACGCGCCAGATGTATCCCGGCGGCATCTCAAGATCGAGCGCGAGGGTCAGTCGATCCGCATCGTCGACCTCAACAGCACTAACGGCACTCGTGTCAACGGCGAGCCCGTGACCTCGGCGACATTGCGGAACGGTGACGAGCTGCTCGTGGGTACGCAGGCGCTCAGGCTGGTGATCGAACCATGACGTCACCTTCAGCACGTATCGGAAACCCTTCAGATGCCTGAAACAGAAAGCGCGTTCTTCGCGTTCGAATGGGTGATGCTGGCCCTGCGCATTGCCTTCATTGGTTTGATCTACCTGTTTCTCTACCGGATCGCTCAGGTTGCGCTGCGCGAGCTTGTTGTAATCGGCAGAATCGAGGCAGCCCAGAGCCAGAAAAGTGGACGGTCCGCGCAGGCGGCGTTGATTGTGCGATCACCCGCCAACGCCTCGTTGGACCGAGAGGCACGCATCCCGATCTCGTCCTACACTACCGTGGGCAGATCGCCCGACAATACGCTGATGATCGACGACAGCTTTACGTCGAGCGCTCACGCCGAAGTCGTGAGAGACACCGACGGCTGGTCGGTGCGAGACCTCTCCAGCACCAACGGCACATACGTCAACGATCAGCAGATTTTCGCACCCACGGCAATCGAATCGGGCGATCTGGTTCGCTTCGGCAACGTGGTCCTGGAATTCCGGGACTGAGCAGCAGAATTCGCGACAGCGGCAAAATCCCTGGAGATCTATTATTGAAGTCGACCAGCACCGATTATCACATTCCCGGAAAGTTGACGCTCGTTCTTCCCACGCACAACGAAGAGGACAACATCGGCATCGTCGCGGGCGCGGCGCTTGAGACGCTTCCCGAGTACGCTCCCGACTTCGAGATTTTGATCGTGAATGACGGCAGCCGTGACCACACTGCCGCCATCATTGACGCGCTCCAGGCTAATGACGATCGGATTGTCGCCATTCACCATCAGGTGAATCAGGGATATGGCGGCGCGCTGAAGTCCGGGTTCACCGCATCCACAGGTGACTTCGTCATGTTCATGGACGCCGACCGACAATTTGACGTGCGTGACATCAGCCTGCTGGCGCCGTTTGTCAACCTGTTCGACACTGTCGCTGGCTTCAGGATGGAGCGCTCCGATCCCATCCATCGCCGCATTAATGCGGAGATCTTCAATCTCTCCGTGCGGATGTTGTTTGGCGTTCACATGCGTGATCTCGACTGCGCGTTCAAGATTTTCCGTGGCGATCAGATCCGCGGCCTTGCGCTCACGTCGTCTGGGGCGCTCATCAATGCGGAAATCCAGGCCAAGCTCCGCCGGCAGGGCGCGACCATGGTGCAGGTCGGCGTGCCCCACCACCCTCGAGTCGCCGGCCAGGCAACTGGTGGCGATATCAACGTGATCCTCCGGGCGATGAGGGAGACCGTCAGCCTCTGGATTCGCATGCACCGATACCAACCGCCGGCTGATGCCTCCTCACCTCGACCCTACTACCCAATGGGTGATGTCATGATCGCGGCGGGGACATTGGCAACAGCCGCGGTTGTCGGCAAGCTGCGCCGTCGATAGAAGTTCCGCCTTCGCGACAGAACGTCAGGCAACCCGTGCGAGGACGGGCCGATGCGTCCGCAGATAGCGCGCGACATCGCTCATGGTGTCACACGGAATGATCGGCCGCCCAAGCTGTCCCGCAACGTCCTCAATGATCTGATCGTCCAGGAGCGTTCCTGTTCGATCCGAGATCATCTTTCGCGTGACGAATATCGGACCATCATCGTCGCTATCTCGCAGGCCGTCGACCAGATCCTGGCCGGAAAGCAATCCGGAAACGTTGATTTCGGGTCCGAGAAACTGGTTTTCGACTGGGGTCACGGTAAGCTCGGCGCCTGTCGCCAGATTGAACCCATCAATTGCCTGTCGCATCGTGTCTCCCACCAGCATGCCGCAGGCGACCGAGCCTTGTACCCCAGCAAGCGTACCCACGCGAGCCCGCTGGACGTAGCTGCTGACACCGTCGAGGAAATGACGGGTAATGCCAATGCCATCCTCGATCTGCGGAAATCCGTCGTAGTGATCGGCGCCGGGCACCTCGGAGCCAGTCATCAAGTAGAACTCGTCACCCAGGTGGTAAAACGTCTCTCCCCGCTCGCGCTGAAACCGACCCTGCCATTCGTGGGCCTGCTGAATCACCTGCAACGCCTCGTCCGATTCATACCGGCGAACGTCTATCCGCTCCTGCTGTGTCCCTGGCAACAACCTCATGCACGTACGTGAGAGGCGAATCTGCTTGCTCTGCCGCTCTTGCCCGTGCTTGCTCAAGCCGACCGGCACCCCGGCGATAGAACGCAGGTGCCTGAAGCGAGAGAGGTCTTCAAGACTTCGGTCCATCTCCGCGCCGTCATTCACGCCCGGCACCAGCACCAGTTGCGCGTGGAAATCGATGCCGGCATCTTCGAGCCGCTGCAGGTCGTCGAGAATCCGCCCAGCCTTGGGATTTCCGACCAATGCAACTCGCAGATCGGGATTGGTCGCATGCACCGAGACGTGGAGCGGGCTGATGTGCTGCTCCTCGATTCGGGTCCAGTCTTCGTCGCTCAGGTTGGTGAGCGTGACAAATGACCCATAGAGCATCGAATAGCGAAAGTCATCGTCCATCACATACAGCGACCGGCGCATGCCCTTGGGAATCTGCTTGATGAAGCAGAACGGACAGGCGTTTTCACAGATTCTCACGCCATCGAAGGTCGGATCGGCGAAGGTGATGCCCCAGGACTCATCGCCCTCCAACTCGAGCTCATACCGGAGCAGCGAACCGCGCCGGTCCACATCGACCGTGACCGACGTCGATTGCGCCTGATATTGGAAGTCGAGCGCGTCCATCAGTGGATAGCCGTTAACCCCGACAACCTGGTCCCCAGCCTCGATGCCAAGCTCCATCGCCAGAGAGCCCGGCGAAACGACTTCGACGGTTCCAGGCGCGGAGGGCACCAGATCGACGCGGCGATGGGAAAGGTCACTGACGACGGGCATGGAGAAATCCTTGGTCGTTGAAACTTGAGAATCGACGAGGATGGTTCAGAACATAAGAGGGAATCCGCGCGTCAAGTGAGACGCGGCACGACACATTACTTTACCACGGATAGTGCGAAGGATTTATGAGGCGTCGGACCGCCTTAGCACAAGCGATACCCAGTCTTCTTCCTGCCGTCGCGTGATGACATCCGCGCCTCGCTTTGAGAACGCGGCGACCACGTCCGCCTCTCGTTCGGTGATGATCCCTGCCAGCACCATCGACCCTCCCGGCCTGGTCGCCACAACAACAGCGTCTGCCAGCTCGATCAGGATCCGGGCGATGATGTTGGCAAGAACGACGTCATACTCCCCTTGAAACGGCTCACCTGGCCCGACCGAACCGTGCCGGACATCGACCTTGTTCGCAACACCGTTTCGAGCGGCATTCTCCACAGTGGCTCGAACCGCGACCGTCTCCACATCCACGGCGTCGACATGCGCGGCGCCGAGTTTGAGCGCCGCTATCGCCAGGATGCCCGAACCTGTCCCGACATCGAGTACCCGGCCGCCCGGCGACACGACTTGCTCGACACCCAACGTACTTAATCGCGTCGAAGGGTGAAGACCCGTCCCGAAGGCCATTCCGGGATCGAGCTCGACCACGACTTCATCACCTTGCGCATCATACGCAAGCCAGGGCGGTCGCACGACCACCCGATCGCCGATCCGATGCACCGTAAAGTGTTCTTTCCACGCATTGGCCCAGTCTTCCTCCGCCAGCGTCGATACGCGCAGATCGCCGATCGGGCGCATCATCCCGAGATGCCAAAGCGCGGTGCGAATCTCCTCGACAATCTCGGGCCGGTAGTCGCTGTCCGCGACCCAGGTATGGATCGTGAAAGGCTTCTCCACATCGATCTGCAGATTGTCGCCGTCACCGTCCTGCACGTAGGGCTCGTCGATAGCGACGCCGTCGTTGTAGCCGAAGCTGGCCAGGAGCGCGGAAACCGGCTCGACCGCCTCTGCATGGACATCGATCGCCAGCTCGTACCAGGCGCGATCCGGCTGATGGGATGCGGCATTGACGGATTCGCTATGTCCGCTCACAGTCGTATCCTGGACGTCTCGCCAACGTCGAACCGGAGCGGCGTACCGGTGAGCTCCGCGTTCGCACCGATCACCGAATGCTCGACAATGACATCCTCGAGGTGGGCGCTGTCTTCTACGATGGCATCCCGAACTACGCTCCCCCGGATACTTGCGCCTGCTCCAACGCTCACGTACGGACCCACCACCGATCCCTCGATGTCGGCGTCCTGATGGACATACGACGGTTGAATCACTTTTCCATTGGTGGCCGACGCGTTTGCGGCGCTGCCGTTGTCCAGCAGGTAGCGGTTGGTTTGGAGCAGAGCCTCGCTGTTGCCACAGTCTTCCCAGACCGGCACGTTGCGGGTGACGAACGATTTGCCATCATCCATCATCAACTGGAGGGCATCGGCCAGGAAGTATTCGTCCTTGGTCCGGAGCTCCATCTCGATCTGGCGCTCGATCGCCGCGTAAAGATCAGGCATGTTCCGGATGTAATAGATGCCGATGACCGCCAGCCGGGACACCGGGTCGGACGGCTTCTCGATCAGCTTGTCGATCTTCCCATCGTCCGCGAGCACCGCGATCCCATAGGAGCTCGGGTCGTCGACTTCCTTTGTGTAGGCAACGCCATCAACATCCAGTTCCGCCAATCCTGAAAAATCCGCCTCGAACAACATGTCGGGAAACAGGATTAGCGCGTCGTCGTGGCACAGTTCCCTGGTACGAAGAATCGCGTCGGTCTGGCCGAGCATCTGCGGCTGAACGACGAACTCCAGCGGCACATCGTATGCGGCGCGTGCCCACTCCTCGATCTGACCGCCGCGGTACCCAGTGATGAAGACCAGCTTTTCAGGATTCTGCGGCATCACTCGGTCGAGCACATGCTCCAGCATCGGCTTTCCCGCCAGCGAGACCAGCGGCTTCGGCTTGCTCCACGTATGGGGGCGCAGTCGCGTGCCAAAGCCAGCAACCGGCAAAATCACGTCCATGTGTTTGGTCCTTTCATTGTGTTCAGGTCTTATCGCTTCATCAAGTCTACGAGGAGAACTGAAATCAGGTGGCGTACCGGGTCACTGAGCATGCAGAAAACCGGCGGTCCGTTCGGACTGCCGGCCTCGGTGGTACCCCCAGCGGGATTCGAACCCGCGATCTTCACCTTGAAAGGGTGACGTCCTGGGCCGCTAGACTATGGGGGCACACAACGCAGGCAAAGATACGAGGTTCGTACGTGGATGTCAATTCCGCTTGCCTCCTTTATAGCGGGTAAACCCGCGGTCTGCCGATCACAGCAACGTGGACGCCACGAGGCCGACGGCGATGCCCAACCCTGCCCCAACTACGCCAGCGGGGATCAGTCCGGATCGACCCCGATTGGCATATTCGATTCGCCGCACCCAGCGATGGACATCGACACTGAGACAGGCGATGACGGTGCCGCTGACAATCGCGATCAGGAGCACGCCGGTTGCGGAGAGGGGTCCGCTTCGCATCATCGAAAAGTTGGAGCCGAGGCTCTCCACCGTCGCGAGAATGAGCTCAGCGCCCATTCCAGGGATCCATCCAATTGCCGCCCCAGACCATGGGAAGATGCCGAACAACACCGCGCAGACGAACGCCAGCGGAAAGACTGCTGAAACCATTGGTCCGATAAACAGATTCCCGATGAAGGACGACAAGGACCACTGTCCGAAGATCCAGAAGGTGATTGGCAGCGTCGCGAACTGGGCTGAAATCAGACTGGACAGAATCCAGCGAAACCTCATCGCTTCGTCCAGGCTCCGGATCGGCGCGACCGTCACCAGCGCCGCCGACGCCGCCATCGACAGCCAGAAGCCAACGCTATGGGCCATTTCCGGAACGAGCAACAGCAGGAAGGCCGAAGCCAGCATCAGTGAGGTCATCGCGTCCGGCTTGCGCCCGAATCGCGACGCCGGAATCATAAGTGTGGCGAACACCGCCGCCCGCAACGCCGCCGGCCCAAATCCGACCATCGCCACATACCCCCAGATGATCGCCAGCA
>JACCVC010000114.1 GCA_013698305.1 Chloroflexia bacterium | reverse complement strand
GCCTCGCTCATTGCCCGGGCGGCATGAATGCCTTCCGGATGCGGTGCGGTCATGTGATGACCGTCGATGGTGGTGCCGTATCCCATCAGCTCCGCATAGACATGTGCGCCCCGCGCCTCGGCATGCTCGAACGATTCCAGCACGAGCACGGTGCCGCCCTCGGCGATGACGAAGCCGTCACGACCCTCATCGAAGGGGCGGCTGGATGTCGCGGGATCGTCGTTACGCGTACTGAGCACGCGGATCATCGCGAACGCTCCGAAAGTCAGTGGCGCCAGGGGCGCCTCGGCGCCACCCGCAAGCATGACCGGCACGCGACCGTCCTCGATCAGCCGGGCCGCTTCGCCGATCGCGATCATCCCCGCCGCGCAGGAGTTGCCGTTGGCGATCGAGGGGCCGGTCAGGCCCAGCTCGATGGCGATGTTGGAGGACGCCGCGCCGCCGAATACGGAGAGCGCCAGCATCGGGCTGACGTGGTGCGGCCCCTTGGTGACATAGGCGTGATGCTGCTCTTCGGCAAAGGCCACGCCACTCAGCGCGGAGCCGACGTAGATGCCGGCGCCACTGCAGGCGGCCCGCTCGGCGCTGAGCTTCGCGTCATCCAGCGCCATCTGCGCGCTGGCCAGCGCGAACTGCGAAAAGCGATCGAGCCGCCTGGCTCGCTTGGGGGACATGTGATCGGTGGGATCGAAGTCGACTTCGGCGGCGACCCTGCTGGAAAATGGCGACGCGTCGAAGCGGGTGATCTCACGCACGGCGGATTCGCCTGCGCGCACTCCCGCCCACAACTCTTCGACACCGGCGCCGATCGGCGTGATCGCGCCGATGCCGGTAATTGCTACACGTTGCTTCACGTTCGGGGACTTCCATCTGGGCAGAAGCGATCGTCACGGTCCTCGACGATGGCCTTGATCGTATTCAGCGTCTTGCCGGCGATGGCTTCGACGAAATGCGGGCCAATGATGCGGTCGGCGACCTGTTGGCCCACGAGTGGCCACGGCGCGGTGAAGTCATGGTCGATCCGGACGCTGACCACGCCGTTCTCAACCTCGAACGTCCAGGCGACATCCATCCCCTTGGTGACTCCACCGATGTGGTGGAAACGGATGATCGGGGCGGGGCCGTCGCGTTCGACATCCTGGGTCGCGCGCCACTTGACGGGGAATCGTCCTCGCCTGGCCGCCATCTCCACCGACTTGTGGTTGCCGCCACCATCCAGCAGCGTGACCCACCGGTAGTGCGGCAGAATTACCGGCCACCGTTCGGTGTCGACCGCGAGGGCGACGATATGGTCCAGCTCCCCGGACATTTTTACGACATTTGCTGTTTGCATACGCGCTCCAATTCTTCCATTAAGGACGCAAAAGCCGTGCCAGAAACACGGGTGACAGGACATGGGTAGCGGGCCGGAAGTTGCCGAGGACACCTGCCAGGGTTAAACCAAGATCTTCGCGGCTCGAAAGGCGCTCGGTGACGTAGTTCATCAGCGGCGGCGCATTGACGAATCCCTGCACGATCCAGCAGACCTGACGCTTGGCGGTGAAGCTCTGCCGTCGCGCAATCCGGTAGGCGTCGAGAGCATCGGCGGAGACGTCACCCGCCTTGAGCGCGGCGCTGGCGATTGGCGCGGCCAGCTGAGCGGCCTTCAATGCCTCATAGATCCCTTCGCCAGTAAACGGATCGAGAAACGACGCGGCGTCACCCACCAGCAGATAGCCATCACCGGAAGTGCGCCGGGCCCGACGCGCCATCGATCCGACGCCGCGAATGCCACCGACGCGCTCGGCGTGCTCGAGCTTTTGCGCGACCTCCGGGATGGATTGCAAGGTTTCTGAAAAGAACGCTTCGACCGATCCCGCCCGTGCCTTTACGTTCCGCCCGCTGGCGACCACGGCGACGTTGGTCACGCCGTCTTCCAGCGGCGCCAGCCCCGCGTAGGCGTCATGACCGACGTGCATCTCGCCGAACCGGTCAAGTCCGGTCACGCCCCGGTAGTGGGCGATGAACCCCGTCTTGTCGGGCCAGCGATAGGAGACATCGAGACCGAGGTCGCGACTGACCACCGAGTTGTGCCCGTCCGCGCCGACCACCAGTGGGGCGCGGATCAACTCGCGGGCGCCGTCGATGGTGGCTACCACGCCGACGACATGTCCATCCTCGCGCGTGACATGTCGGACCTGGGCACGCTCCCGGACATCGACGCCAGCGGCCTTCGCTCGTTCCAGCAGGATATGGTCGAGCCGGTAACGGGAGAGGCCCAGCGCTGCCTGGCCCGGCTCTGCCTTCGCGAAGTTCGCGGCGAATCGCGCGCCAGACGGCGCGTGAACGATCATCGCCTCCATCTGATGCGCTCCGGCCTTGATAACCTCGTCGAGCGCGCCCATTTCGCCGAGCATCTGAGCGCCGCCCGCGTTAATGTACTCCGAGCAGGCCTTGTGGCGCGGGAAACTCGCCTTGTCCA
>JACCVC010000107.1 GCA_013698305.1 Chloroflexia bacterium | reverse complement strand
CCATCATTCCCCGCCAAAGGCGCGACGACTTCTTCTACATGACCCATCAATTGCCCGAGGAACTCGTGCTCGTAGGCAACCTGCGCTCGGGATCGCTCGCGTCTGCTGATCCGGAGAACGTATGAGCCGTGAGTGGTTTCGACGTGCCAGGACTGGTTCAGCATGCCCGCAGCGAGAAACCGGACAGAGGTAACTGCGCGTCCGAATTGTTCTTGCACGACCTCCGCAACTTCGCCACCAACCAGCCACAAGGATTGCCATTTCCAGACATCACCATCCCAGTAGTGTCGTCCGTCGGGCGAGATGTCCCCTCTCTGGTGCATCGGCATCCCAGTTGGATTCACAATCACCTCTCGAACCAACCGAGAACCACGTGACTTGGCTAGCGATCGGCCAGATACCGGTACCCCGCCTCGTTCTGCTCCCAGCTTTCATCGAATGCCTTCTGAACTTCCGGGCGCAACACCGTTCGGACTTCCTGCGCGACAGCATGAACGACAACGGTATCGCCCTCTTGCAGGTTCCACCTCTTGATCTCATCTTCCGGGATTGTGACAGCGAAATCGTCGCCCTGCCTCTCGATCGTGCCCCGAATCATTGGTCGCTCACTTTCATTTGGCGCTATCTCGCCCAAGCGCTCATTCGGCACAGTATATCCCGAGCATGCGGCAGGACCGATGCAATGCCCAGATGATGAGCCTGGGCCCGTGAACCGAGCTACAGCACGTCGCTGATCCGATCAGCCAGCGTCTCCCACGGCTGCGTCGTCATCACCGGGATCGACTGCTCCGCCGCCTCTCGCACCAGCCAGGCGTTGTACAGCCAGTTCATCTCCGCGATTCGAAGGAGATCGGCCTCGCTCTTGTCCGGCACCCCACGACCCCGGTCAAGCATGTTCCAGTTCAGTTCGTCCTGATCGGCGGGTGCGACGAACACGATCCGGAGTTTCCCACTTGCGACATGTCCATGAAGCTCGGGATGCTCGACCATCGACGGCAGGATCCCATCACCCTCGATCACCGCCACGTCGCCCTGCGCGACGTGGTTGCCCACCACGATGGCGACCGCCTCGGTCATCGCCTCCCCGACCGCGATCATCGCATCGCGCAGCCGCTCGGCGGGCAGTTGCCACACATCCTCGATTCGCTCGAGGAAACGGAGCGCCTCGGTGGCATCATCATCAGGCAGTCGCACGTCGCTCCACTGCAACGCCAGCCGCAGATCGTCGACCTGCAGCCAGTCGGCATCATGCCGCCTCGCAATCGCCCTGGCGACGGTCGACTTGCCTGTGCCGGACGCACCGCCGATCAGCAAGACCGTCCAGCCGGGCCGGCACGCTCCCGCGCTACCCATACGTCTCACGAATCTCCAGCAACATCCGATTGATACCCACCAGGTCCGGGTCGTCCAGCAAACTCGTCTCGACGGCGTCGAACCGGGCGAACTCGTCCTCGAACCGCTCGACGATCTGGTCCACCGGCATCTCTCCCAACGAGAACAGCTCCTCCCGGTTCGTCACCCGGAGCGACATCGTTCCGGTTTGCAGGAGCTCGGCGCCCTGCCGCATCAGCCGAAAGCAATGCCGGGCGTGTTTCGCGGTCCGGTTCCGGGTGTCGGATGAGAACGAGTCGCCACGGTTCTTGAGCCGTTGCGCCGGCGCTCGGGCATATCCGCCGAAGGATTTGGAGATCGTCGTGCTGAGAAACATCGAGCGATTGTCGATCAGCATCTGGCCGGCGGGATGGATGATCTCGTATTCCTCGAGGCCATCTCCGGACGTGGTGTCCCAAAGCGCGATCTCGTCCTGATACTCCTGCCAGGCCACTGGATCGGCCCTCAACCGGGCAAGCCCTTCCTCCATCTTCTGCCAGAAGATGGCCGTCCACAGCGTCGCTGACGACCTGACCAATCGGCCTGTGCTGCTGCTCGGAAAGCTCGCGAAGCGCGGCATGGGTTCGAGGATCGATGCGCACGTTGGTACTCGCCATGTTTGTCTCCGTTTGCGCGAGTATGCATCGTGCAGCTTCAATGGTGGGGTTGCATGCAAACCGGCATACGTTCCTGTACATGCGACTATACAAGAGTGGGCGAGCTCCCGAACAGAGAGATCGCCCGTGTCTCTACGTGTCTGTATGGCTTCCTTGAACCTTGACTATGAGTACTTCAGCAGCAACTCCTTCTTCGCGAAGTCGAGGAAGCCGTCCTGGTCCGGGCCGATCTGGTGCAGGTAGACGTGGCTGAA
>JACCVC010000106.1 GCA_013698305.1 Chloroflexia bacterium | reverse complement strand
CCTGATGGGCGTATTGGGACCGTTCGAGCGGGACAACGCCCGGCTGGCGTCGGCATGGGAGCGAGTGAACAAGTGCCCGCTCGGGGTGGCGGCGTTCACCACCACCAGCTTCCCGATCGACCGGGAGCTGACAGCGCGGCTGCTCGGGTTCGAGGGGCTGGTTGAAAACGGCTACGACGCCATCGGCGCCAGCGATTACATGATCGAGGTGACCGGTGCGCTGGCGAATATGGCGGTGAGCGTGTCCCGATTCGCTCACGACCTGCTGCTCTGGTCGCGAGCGGAGGCGGGCGTGCTTCGGATCGGTGATGCCTTCGTGCAGATCAGCTCGATCATGCCGCAGAAGCGGAACCCGGTCGTGTTCGAGCACATCCGGGCGCGGACTGGCTACGTGATCGGCGACGCGGCAGCAGTCGCGGCCATCGCCCATTCCAGCGCCTTCGGCGACACCGTGGATGTCGAGGACCCGATCTACACCCCGCTGGCGCGATGCTGCGACTCGGCGCAGGCGGTGCTGGGGTTGTTGGCGGCGGTGCTGCCAACGATGGAGTTCGATGCCGAATTGCTGGCGGCGCGGGCGGGGCACGGACACATCACCACGACCGCGCTGGCCGACGCCTTGGTGAAGGAGCGGGGGATGCCGTTCCGGGCGGCGCACCATGTCGTGTCGCGGCTGGTGAAGGAGTCTGCAAGCTCCAGCGAAGAGATCACCGCGGCGAGGGTGACGGCGGTGGCGACCGAGGAGGCTGGCCGAGAGATCGACGTTGACGACGCGTTTGTGTCACGTTCGCTCGATCCGTGGGAGATGGTACACGCGCGGGCCCTCGCCGGAGGGCCCGCGCCTTCGGCGACGCGTGAGGCGGCGGAACGGTCGTGGGCGCTGTTGGCGGCAGACCGGTTAGCTGCACAGAGTCGTCGGGATGGGTTGGATGCCGCCATCCTGAAACGACGACGGTTGGCGGATGGGGTGATCAGCGGATAGCCCCTTGCCACTCCTGTCGTTCCATGGCATCCAAATTGATCTATCGAGGGAAGGAACTCAGGTCGCTGTATTGCGGTGACTTCTGATGTGTTGCCGCGATGTGCGGCGAAAGGATTTTCTCGACCATGGTTCAACTTGGCTACACCCTCTCCAGTGAAGAGTTCCGACCGAACGAGCTCGTCGACAACGCCGTCAAGGCGGAGCAGGTCGGCTTCCCATTCGCGTCGATCTCCGATCACTTCCACCCCTGGATGGATGCACAGGGACATAGCCCGTTCGTCTGGAGCGTGATCGGTGGTATCGCCCAGCGCACGAGCCAGCTCACGCTCGGCACCGGCGTGACCGCGCCGATCATTCGCATCCACCCGGCGATCCTCGCGCAGGCGGCGGCGACGGTGGCGGACATGATGCCGGGCCGGTTTTACTTCGGCGTCGGCACGGGAGAGTATCTCAACGAGCACATCACCGGCGAGCACTGGCCGCCAATCTCGATCCGGCAGGAGATGCTGGCCGAGGCGATCGAGATCATCCGCGACCTCTGGCGGGGCGGCTACAAGACGATCGATGGCGCCTACTACACCGTCGAGAATGCCCGCCTCTACACCCTGCCCGAGACGTTGCCGCCAATCTACGTCGCGGCGTCCGGTCCGGAATCGGGAGCGCTGGCCGGCGAGATCGGTGAGGGCCTGATCTCGACATCAGCCAACGCGGAGGTGGTGAAGGCGTTCAACGGCGCGGGTGGCAAGGGCAAGCCGGTCTACGGGCAGATCCAGGCGTGCTGGGCGAAGACGGAGGATGAAGGGCTCGAAACGGCGCTGAAGTACTGGGCGTACAGCGGCATACCGGGCCAGATCTCGCAGGAGCTGGCGTTGCCGATGTACTTCCAGGAGGCGGCGAAGCTCGTGACGAAGGAGACGATGGGGCAGTCGGTGGTGGCGGGACCGGACCCCGAGAAGTACCACGAGAAGATCAAGGAGTACGCGGACGCCGGTTTCAGCCACGTCTACCTGCACCAGATCGGCCCGGACCAGGACGGCTTCCTCGATTTCGCGAAGAAGGAGTTGCTGCCGAAATATTCATAATGGCGATCGCTCGCCCAAGTAGATCGATTGGGTTATGGGTGGTTTTCCGAGCGGGAGATCGCCTATTCACGTATAATGGGATGAACAGATACGCATGCAGATTTGCATGCAATGCCGTGGTCAGTTTTAGATTCGACGATTATTCTCGCGCGATGGAGACAATCATGGCGAGCACCAACGTACGTATCGATCCTCGAACCCATGCTGCGCTTCGTGAACTCTCCGAGCAACAGCACCGGCCGATCGGCCAGGTGGTCAGCGATGCTGTGGAGAAGTATCGAGAGGATATTTTCTGGCGAGAGATGGAGGAAGGACTTGCTCGGCTAAGAGCGGATCCGGTGGCTTGGAAAGATTATCAGGACGAGATTGCGCTCTGGGACACCACGTCCGGAGATGGTCTGGAAAACGAGGAACCATACTACGATGAAGACGGAGATTCGCATGCCGAGACTCGCTGAACCCAAACACGGTGAGGTTTGGAATGTGATGCTCGATCCGGTCCTGGGTCACGAGCAGGCAGGTGTGAGACCAGCGCTGGTAATCTCCAACGATAGTTTCAATCGTGCATTTCAAACCCTTTTCATTATTGTTCCGTTCACCCGAACCGATCGAGGCATTCCTTCACAGATACGACTCTTGCCTCCAGAAGGGGGATTGTCGACTTCCTCTCTCATGATGTGTGAGCAGGTTCGGTCTGTCAGTATCGTGAGATTTAGGCGAAGATGCGGAGAGGTTAGCGAAGATACATTGCTTCGAGTTGAACAGGTCATTCCTCGACTCATTAAGCGACGCACGGCGATTGGATAAGTGCTATGCACCATTCAACCGTATTGCTGATCGGAGGTGCGTCCGGCACGGGCAAGTCGACCGTCGCCAGGGCGATTGCGAGACGGCACGACGCCGACTGGCTGCAGGTCGACGATCTGCGGCTGGCGTTGCAGTGGAGCGACGTACGACTGCTTGATGATGATGCCACCGAGGCGCTCCGTTTCCTCGAGCGAACCGAGGATGTGTGGCAACTGCCCGCCGAGCGGCTGCGCGATGCGATGATCGCGGTCGGGGTGGCGATGACCGAGGCGGTCGCCATCGTGGTGGGCAACCACGTCGCGCAGGGCGACGTGACGGTGATCGAGGGTGATGGGATCCTGCCGTCGATTGTCGAGCATCCCGAGCTTCGGGGATCTCTCGCAAGTGGGAAGCTGCGGGTCGTGTTCGTTGCCCCGAGTGATGAGGACGAGTTGCTCCGGAACATGCTTGACCGGGGCAGGGGCGTACCGGACAAGAGCGAGGCTGAGCTCCGTCGGATCGTGGAGATGAACTGGCTGTACACCGTGTGGCTGGCGCGCGAGGCTGAGGAGCGGTCGATCCCGGTGGTGACGACCCGGCCGTGGGATACGCTGGCGGATCGGATCATCGAAACGTTGTAGGCTGGGGTCACTGTACCCGTGCGCACAGCGATTGCGGTATTCACCACTAATACGGTGGATACTGTGCATGATATAATCTCTGCCACTAGTGTTATGTCGGTCGATATTACACACCAGAAAGTGAGCAGGCAATGATCCAGGCGAAAATTCGCAAGCAGGGCAACAGCTTCGTTGTGACGATTCCCAAGGACGAGATGGAAAAGTGCGGCCTGCACGAAGGTGACCAGATCGCGTTTCAGCCGACCAGACTGGAAACTCGTGCCATCCTTCGACCTGAAATCGAGCAGGCGTTCGAGGAGAGCTGGGTGCGCCACGAAGCGGGATACCGTTACCTTGCCGACCGCTAGAAACATGGCGATGGGCGGAGCGACATGAACGACACCATTTATCTTGAGATTGCAGAAGTGATCGAGCTTCACTTGCGGGTGATGGAGCGCACAGGTGTTCCATCACAGGGTATCCGTGCGCAGAACGAGTTGGAATCAGCACTTGCGCGGCCACAAACCGCAGCTTATTACGAAGGGGCGGATATCGTTCGCCAGGCAACGGTCCTTGCCATTGGGATCTCCCAGAATCAGCCTTTTGTCGACGGCAACAAGCGTACCGCGTATGCGGTTGCGGAAACCTTCCTCAGAGCCAATGGACACCCATATGAGGGCGACTCGATTGCGTTTGCCAAGCAACTGGAAGCGGTCGCTGAACGAACAGGATCGCTCGATGACGCGACGGACAACTTCGAAAAATGGCTGCGAGTGCACACGGTCGAGTTGATGCGCTAATGCCAGCGTCTTGCGTTTGGAACGCCACGATGGAGAGTGCGTGACTCAAGCAAAATCGTCGAAGTGCCAGAGAGGAGACATCTCACCCGACGGACGGCATTACTGGGCTGGTGATGTCTGGCAGTGGCAACCGTTTTGGCTGGATGCCGTTGATGTGGCCGAAGCTGTGCGTCAGGAATTCGGGCGAACCGTCATCAACGTTCGCTTCCTTGCCGCCGGGATGCTGAACCAGTCCTGGCACGTCGAAACCACTCACCGCTCATACGTTCTCCGGATCAGCAGACGCGAGCGATCCCGAGCGCAGGTTGCCTACGAGCACGAGTTCCTCGGGCAATTGATGGGTCATGTAGAAGAAGTCGTCGCGCCTTTGGCGGGGAATGATGG
>JACCVC010000087.1 GCA_013698305.1 Chloroflexia bacterium | reverse complement strand
AACCCGCGCAGATAGTCGCGGGCGCGATCACGCAACTCGGCGCGGCCAAACCGGGAGGCGAGTCGCGCGTCCATCGCGTCCAGTTCCGCGGTCCACGCCGCCAGCATGGTCCGGCCCATCGTCGTTGGCAGCGTGGCCTCCTTCGCGCATACTCGGCGCATGATGCCACTCGGACGCTGATATCTACAACTGTAGTACTAAAGTAGAACGAATGATCAGAAAATGTTCTATTCATTCGTCAGGGAAGAAGGTACCGTTCCGGATCGATGTGGTCGGCCCGTCTGCTTCAATCCTGATCCGTCCATCGCAACGCAATGCGGCAATCATTGTGTCCAGTACGACAAGGACCTGCGGCGCACCAGCGGATCGGTGATCGAGACCGCGCTCAACCAGTTCGGGCAGCAGGTCGAGGTCTACGACGGCATTCCGATCGTGGTCGATGACTTCGTCCCTGACACTGAGACGCAGGGAACCGGCGCGAACACCAGCTCGATCTGGGCGCTGAAATTCGGGCAGGGAATGGGCCTGATGGGGCTGGAGCACGGTGGCATCACGATCGAGCGGGTCGGCGAGCTGGAGCAAAAGGACGCGACCCGCCACCGGATCAAGTGGTATTGCGGACTGGCGCTGTTCTCGCGGCTTGGCACGGCGCGACTGTCAGGGATCACAGCCGGTTAGCGCACACGATCATCACGCGGCGGTCATCCGGAAACCGACGAATCCGGATGACCGCCGACGGTCGGGTTCACCGACGGATTCAGGATCGACTCCGGCAGCTGATCGAACCACTCCAGGGCGGCTCGCTCGTAGGCGATGCCGAACTTCATGGTGGCGATCGGAAACCGGTATTGCTCCCGCGCCTCCTCCGGTATCGAGGCATACATCTGCTCGTCCCGATCGAGCCGCGCCGCATGCTGGGCGCGATGCTCCGCCAGGAAGCTCGCGAGCCGCTCTGGCGGCAAGTGTTCGCCGAACAGCATGGTCAGCAACAGCGGGAAGCGGATCGTCTCTCCTCCCGGCACCTGCATCACCCACGCATGAAACGCGGCCCGGCCAGCCTCGGTAATGGTGTATGGCTGGCGATCGCGACGGCCCCGCTCGCCAGCTTCGATCAGGCCCGCTTCGGCCATCGTTGAAAGCTCCCGATAGACCTGGCTCTGGGTGATCGACCAGAAATTGCCGATACGATCTCGCGCGGTCGCGTACAGGTCCCATCCCGACATCGGCCGCTCGTGCAGGAAGCCCAGCAGCGACGCCGCGGTTGCGTTGATTTTCTGGTCGACCATCGAGGAATAATCCTTGCCCTGTTGACAATCGCGCATGTCACCTATATATTCCAATGTAGAACGTCCTATGTGGAATGTCCAATGTGGAACGTTAGCGTCCGGTCTCAAGTATAGCCGCGTGGCGAGTGCTCTGGTATTTCACACCTACCCGGCGGGGGTTTGACCATGACGTCTGTGATACGTGTCGATCATCTGCACAAGAAGTATGGCGATTTCGTCGCGGTTGACGACGTGTCGTTCAGCGTCGAGGCGGGCGAGATCTTCGGGATCCTGGGTCCCAACGGGGCGGGCAAGACCTCGACAGTCGAATGCATTCAGGGCCTGCGCGAGCCGACCGGCGGCGCGATCAGGATGCTCGGGCTCGACGCGATCCGGCAACGGAGCCAGCTCCGGCGCCGGATCGGCTCGCAACTCCAGGAATCCGCGCTTCCCGACCGCATTAAGGTGTGGGAGGCGCTCGACCTGTTTGCGTCGGTGGACCAGAGTGGCCCCGACTGGACGCTGCTGATGGACCAGTGGGGCTTGACCGACAAGAAGAACGCCGCCTTTGCCAACCTCTCTGGCGGGCAGCGTCAGCGGCTGTTCGTCGCCCTGGCGCTGGTCAACGAGCCGGAGGTCGTCTTTCTCGACGAGCTCACGCAGGGACTCGACCCAGCCGCCAGACGGATCGCCTGGGACCTGATCCGCGCGATCCGTGAGCGGGGCGCCACCGTCGTGCTGGTGACGCACTACATGGAAGAAGCTGAGGCGCTCTGTGACCGGATCGCGATCGTGAACGGTGGCCGCGTGATCGCCAGCGGCACCGCGCAGGAACTGATCGCCACCAGCGGGACCGGGGTGCAGGTACTGTTCACCACCGACGCGGCGGATATCTCGTGGCTGGACGACATCGACGGTGTCGATTCGGTCACGCGAGACCACTCCCGGGTCGACGTGCGAGGATCGGGACCGGTGCTGGCGCTGGTGGCCTCGGAACTTGTCGCGCATGGCATCGTTCCCGCCGATCTGCGCGCGGTTCAGCCGTCACTCGAGGATATCTACTTCAACCTGATCGGGTCTGACCGAAAGGATGAGGGCGCATGAGCATGTTGGCGAAACTGACCTGGATCGAGCTCAAGTTGCTCCTGCGCGAGCCATTCGCGGTGATCTTCACCTTCGTCTTCCCCCTTGTCACGCTCGTCGTCATCAGCGGGTCATTCTCCATAGAGGACGCCGACGCCGATTTTCGGGGAGCGGCGCCCTGGGACTACTATCTGGCCAGCTACATCGGCGTCGTCATCGGGGCAGTCGGGATGATTGCCCTGCCGGTTCACCTCGCCGCGTATGCCGAACGCGGCATCCTCCGACGATTCCGGGCATCCTCGATCCCGACGTGGAGCGTGCTGGTTGCGCAGGTGATCGTCGGGTTCCTCATGATGGTGATCGGCTCCGTCGTCCTTGTGATAGCCAGCCGGCTGATCTACGGCGCAGACCTGCCGGGACAGCCACTCGGTGCGCTTGTCGGGTTCATGGTCGGAGCGCTTGCGTTCCTCGCTCTGGGGCTGCTGATCGCGATGATCACCCGAAATGCGCGAGCGGCGCAGGCCATCGGGATGATCCTGTTCT
Source organism: Chloroflexia bacterium (assembly GCA_013698305.1). Lineage (GTDB taxonomy): Bacteria > Chloroflexota > Chloroflexia > Thermomicrobiales > UBA6265 > JACCVC01. The sequence continues at coordinate 3,043 of JACCVC010000087.1, read as the reverse complement.
TCCCGTTCTTCCTTCTTTCCGGCGCCGGACCGCCGCCAGATGTGATGAGCAGTGGCATGCGGTCTGTGTCCGATGTGATTCCGCTCACGTTCGCGGTGCGGGCGCTCCAGGACCCATGGATCGGCGAAGGACAGAATGGCATAAGCCTGGCCCTGCTGGCGGCGATGGCGGTGATCGCGACGGCGGCGACGTTCTGGATCGCGGGCAAGAAGACCTGAGGACGTAGGTGAGAACAGCCAGAGGCACACTCTCAGCACACGGCAAGGTGGCTGGCACACATCATGCTTTACTGTGCCCCAGCGCCCCTTTCTAGAGTTCAGGGTTGAACTCACGTGGGCAATGGAGGTTGCATAAACATGACGCGTTCTACTACTCACGCCGCCAACATCGATCTTTCCCATTCACTATCCCGTCGCCTGGTGCTTGGCGGCGGCGCCGCGCTGGCTGCCGGGGCGGCGTTCACGTCGCAACGCCGGGCGTTCGCCCAGGGCGCCACGCCGATCGCGTCACCCGCGCCAGGTGGCGTGCCGGTCGACCCGCAGATGCAGGAAGTACTCGACGCGCTGGCTGCCTTCGAAGCGCCCGCTCTCAACAACGTCACACCACAGGTTGGCCGAAATCTCCCATCATTCGCCAACGCAGTTCAGGCTGTTCTGACGGAGCGAGGAGAGCCATCGCAGGAAGAAGTCGGTGCAATCTCCCATGCGCTGTTCCCGGCGCTTGACGGAACCGAGCTGGTGGCCCGCATCTACCGCCCACTGGACGCCGGTGATGAGTTGCTGCCGGTGCTGGTCTACTTCCACGGTGGCGGCTTCGTGATCGCCAATCTCGACACCTATGACGCATCCTGCCGGGCGCTTGCCAACGCGACCGGCTGCCTCGTGGCCTCGGTGGCCTATCGCCAGGCGCCGGAGAATCCGTTCCCGACGGCGGCTGACGACGCCTACGCCGCAACGCAGTATTTCATTGGCGCGGCTGGCGCCATCGGTGGCGATCCCGAGCGGGTTGCGGTCGGTGGCGAGAGCGCCGGCGGCAACCTGGCCACGGTGGTGGCGCTGCGAAGCCGCATCGAAGGAACACCAATGCCGGTCCACCAACTGCTGGTGTACCCGGTGGCGACGTTCGCGCCGGAGGGTGAGTCCCTGGAATCAATCGAGCAGTTCGCGACGGCGGCTCCGCTGAGCGCCGCCGCGCTGGAATGGTTCGGCATGTACTACCTGCCGGACATGTCGGCGGCGATGGACCCGTACGCGTCACCGCTGCTGGCCGAGGACCTGAGTGGGCTGCCGCCCGCGACGGTGATCCAGGCGCAGATCGATCCGCTGCAGAGCCAGGGGACGGTCTACGCCGAAGCGCTGGAAGCGGCCGGTGTGCCGGTAACCCGGAGCCTGTACGAAGGCGTGACGCACGAGTTCTTCGGGATGGGCCAGGTGGTCGACAAGGCCGCCGAGGCGGTCGAGGAAGCGGCGGCTGCCCTGCGATCCTCCTTCGGGATGTAGCGTTCCTCACGTTATGGGCGGATAATGCCTGGCGCCGTTACAAACCGGTTCGACCCGGACACGGGCAGCGTTATGCCGCACGCACCCTGAGAGGACGCCCCATCACCGGATCGCGTGGGACGCCGATTCACCTTTCAAGGAATCAATTACTTGCTGGGGTGCAGCACCCGATGGAAGATTCCGAACAGGAGGAACGTCGGCGGCCATTGACCGACGAACAGCGCCCAGTGGTCCTTGTCCATCAACTTGAGTGTTGCGGACAAGCCAATCGATCCCAGCGCCAGCCAGTACCATGTCTGCTCCGGGATGTTGTCGGTGACCCGGAAATAGCCTTCCTGGCCCTTGTTCTTGTCTGAATTCGTCACGTCGCTCATGGGTGAGCACTCCTTGTCTATACCGATGTTGTCCTCGTGGAGCTATCGGATCTGCTTCAGCAAGGGCACGGCAGGCGCCACTGCGTGGTATCGAGTGTGCCTTGCGCACCAAACTGATGCCAATCATTCCACACTCGTCATCCTGACAGGATCAAACGCTGTTGGATTGCCAGGCGAGAACCGGACCTTCGACTTCCCGTTCCCCTTCGAAGCGAAGAATCTGAATGTGGGTGCAGCGGTCATCCACAAACTCCAGACGCGCGCCTTCGCAGTAATCCAGCGACGGGCCGAACCGGGACAGGTCGACATCCGGGAGCAACCCGATGATTCCTGCCTCGGCGATGCCGCCGTGTGAGACGACCAGGACAGATTCGCCGGGCTCGACCTGAGTCAGGTGGTGGCGAAGCTGAAGCGCCTGGAGCTCGGCATAGAGGCCCGCGGCCCGGTTTGACCGAATCGCGTGCTGGATGGAGGCAAAGCTGGCGTCGAAGATGATCGATTCACTGACCAGCGCTCCCATTGATCCCAGGGTCCAGTCTTCCTCGCCGACGCCATGCCCCATCGCGACGGCGGTCTGAATTGCTCGCGGGATGGGGCTGGTGACGACATGAGCGTACGCCCGATTGCAGGCGCTTGTCTGTTTCGCTCGGGCGATCCCCTCGTTTGTCAGATTCGCCAGGGGCGCGTTGCGTTTCGCATGGCGGCGGATCTCAAGGGTTCTTCCGTCAGGGAATTGCATGTCATTTCTCCGTTCCCGCCATCGTCAGCCGGTCCGCCAATGCAGAATTCACCACTACCCAGCAGATAAATCAAGGAAGAAGCCGCGAAGCGCACTGGCGGCCGTCGAAGGCTGCTCCCACTGCATGAAATGCCAGGAGTCCGGCCTCGATGGACTGACCCTACGACCGATCATACGCTCGCCGCCGGGGCGAGGTTCGTATTCAGCACGCTGGGCCCGCTGGTGAAGAATGCGGACAGGTTTTCTCCGCTTCTCCACGCATACTTGCTGTAGTTGCAGATGTCCGGCGTTACCTGGAGCATAGGCGCGCATCTGACGCCACAGAAGGGGAACGTCATGACGGGCGAGCCATCGCGAGCGGCGGTCAACGAGCTGATGACCATGTTCGATCATGTCCTTGAGGAACACGGGTTCGGATGGGATCACTGGCA
>JACCVC010000085.1 GCA_013698305.1 Chloroflexia bacterium | reverse complement strand
CCGATCTCCTCCGCCGCGTCGTCGAACCAGATCGCGTTGCCCTTGCTCTTGTGCATCTCCTCGCCATGCTCGTCGCGCATCAGCGCATAGGTGAACACGTTGCGGAAGGGCTTCTCATCGGCAATCGCGGTGCTTTCCGCCAGGAGCGCATAGAACCAATTACGGAACTGGCCGGGGAAACTCTCGGTGATCAGATCGGCCGGATACCATTTCTCCCAGTAATCGCGGTCGTGCCGATAGTCGAGCGTGGACATCGCAACGATGCCGGCGTCCAGCCATGGGTTGCCCACGTCGGGCGTACGCGTCGAGCGTCCGCCACAGGCCGAACACTCGATCTTGACGTGGTCGATGTAGGGACGGTGCGGCGTTTGTCCTTCGAACTCGTCCCACCCTTCGACCGCCCGTTCCTTGAGCTCGATCTCGGACCCGATCACCTCGAAGTGCTCGCAGTCGTCGCAGACCCAGATGGGAAGCGCGAGGCCCCAGTAGCGCTTCTTGGAGATCATCCAGTCGTCCATGTTCGTGAGCCAGTCCAGCTCGCGTTCCTTTCCGAACGCCGGGAACCAGTTGATTTCCCGCGTGACCTCCATTAAGCGGTCGCGAAGACCGTCCATGTTGATGAACCACTCGTCTACCAGGCGGAACACGAGATCAGTGTTGCAGCGCCAGCAGACCGGGTAGCGGTGGGTGTATTGATGCGACCGGTAGAGCACGTTCTGGTCGCGGAGCTCTCTTTCGATTCTCTTGGCGACATCATGTACGTATTCGTCGCTGAGCCAGTCGAAACCCTCGACGTAGACGCCGAACTGATTTATGGGCGCGATGACCTGTAAATCATGCTCCTTCGAGAGCGCAAAGTCCTCCTTGCCCGCTCCAGGGGCGATGTGCACGATGCCGGTGCCTTCGCCAGAGCTGACATCACTCCACGGAATCACCCGATGCGTGACTTCCGCGTTTGCCGGAAGGCTGTCGAATGGGGCGCGATAGGCCTTCCCGACTAGGTCAGCGCCCGTGACTTCCGAAACAACCTCATACTCGCCCTTGAGCGCCTGCTTCGCGGCATCCTTCGCTACGTAGTAGAGATTGCCCTTTTGTTCCACCAGCAGATAGGCAAGCTCCGGGTTCACCGCTGCCGCGACATTGGCGGCGAGGGTCCATGGCGTCGTCGTCCAGACGAGGAGTGAGGCGTCCTCGCCGCCCAACGGCAATGCAACGTATACCGACAGGTGGGTGCGTTCCTGGTAGCCCTCGGTGACGATCTCGTGCTCCGAGAGGCCGGTGCCGCAGCGCGGACACCAGGGCATGACGTCGTGGCCCTTGTAGATCCAGCCGTGATCATGGCACGTCTTGAGGAAGTGCCAGATCGTGTAGTTGTTCTCGTCGGACATGGTGTAGTACGAGTTGTCCCAGTCCATCCATTGCCCGAGACGGATCGCCTGCTCGGTCTGCACCTCCGCGTATTTCCACACGCGTTCCTTGCATCGCTCGACGAAGTTGGCGATGCCGAAGTCCTCGATCTCGCGCTTGTTCTTGAGACCAAGTTCCTTCTCAACCTCGACCTCGACCCAGAGACCCTGACAGTCAAATCCATTCTGGAATCGCTGCTCCTTGCCCAGCATGGCCTGGTAGCGCTGGAACAGGTCCTTGTACGTGCGTCCCCACGCGTGGTGTACGGCCATGGGGTTGTTGGCGGTGATGGGGCCGTCGATGAACGAGAATCGTTCCTCCGCGCCGTCATTCTTGATGAGGTACTGCTCGACGACACGGCGATCCTTCCACCACTTGAGGAGATCGCGCTCGAGTTTGGGAAAGTCAACCGTGTTCGAGACTTCGGTGAATGTCAGATCGGCTTCGGTTTCGGTTGCCACGTTGCTCACCTCTAGAGTCATGTGCCTGGTCCGCCAAGCATCACAAAAATTCCGTCCTCAACTGGGAGGACGGAAGATTCCGCGGTACCACCTCGTTTGCCCCGCTTGTTGCGACAGAGCCACTCGATGCCCTACCCGAAAGGCAGAGCGAACGCGGTAACGGGCGTACCCGGATGTTCCTACTGATGATCCGTCATGTTCGAGCATCTGCTCCGGAGGGATCGCCGTCGTCATGTTGCTGGTCCGGCTCTCAACATCCCGGACTCGCTGTGCAGATTCTGGAGACGGCGGTGTCTCCTTCAACGCATTCACTTTGCGACGAGTTTAGCATAGAGAACGTGCTATCTGTCCCGAGTTCGCCAGCTATCCACCTGCCAGCGCTTGATTCGGCGATAGACGGAAGTGAACGCCATCAACCAACTGAACCCGAGCAGATAGGATGCAGTCACATCCGTGAACCAATGATGACCCAGGTAAACGCGGCTCGGTCCGACCAGAGCCAGCAGGCACCCCAGGAGCGCGACGACAGTTCGGCGGATCAACCTGGGATGGATCCAGGTGTGGGCGAGATAAGTGAGAAAACCGTAAACGCCGATGTAGTTGAGTACGTGACCACTCGGGAAGCTGGTGCCGCCGATGCGGGCGACGGCGATGCGGATTTCGGGAAAGTCGGGTCCAGGCCGGCTGCGCTGCATGATCACCTTGAAGAAGAATGAGATGCCGCCCGAACCCCAGGCGAGCAACTGGAATAGCGCTTCAAGCTTGAACCCGAAGGCGAGTAGAGCTCCTGCGAGAGCAGGTGGAAGAATTCGGCTTTGAGGAGGGAAACCTGGCCAGGAGACGATATGCATCAGTCGATTGAACACCGGATGGCGCCTGCGCTGGAGCCGAAGCGTGATGGCGGCGTCGATGGCGGCGCTCCGATGCTTGCGCACAATCGTGAACAGGATCGCAAACAGTCCCACGAAGAGCGATAGAATGGTAATTCCGGATCGGCCACGGGCAATCGCCAACTGATCCTGATTGTATTCGCTACGCAGTAACCCGCGCGTTGTTCGCCCTGAAGCCAATCATTCGCTCCTTGCATTGGAATCGACCATTATGACCAAAAGTCGCTCCACGTACAGTGTACTGGTGAAGCAGTTAAAGCTGCAGGTAGGATACCGATCAGGGAAGGTAGCGAGCTCGGTTCGCAAACTGTGGTTGGTCACCTTGATCGTGGCAGGAGCTGGTTGCTGGTTTCTCCTCCAGAGCGGTGGCTCTTTTGCTTATACCTCCCGGACTGTCCTGCACGGCCTATGCGCGCAGCAGCCCACGCATTCGATGGTCGTCGGCGGCGAGTTGCTGCCGTTCGATTCCCGGATGACCGGCATCTATAGCGGCGCTTTGCTTTGCTGGTGTGTGCTTGCCGCTGGTGGACGTGTCATCACCAAGGGGATTCCGCCGATGCCGGTGATAACGACCCTGGCTGTTGCCGTCGCGCTTCTCGCGGTCGACGGATTCAACTCCTTGTTCGTCGATCTGGGCATCGGGCAGGTGTACGAACCGCAAAATGCGATCCGGTTCTTCACCGGCTTTGGCACCGGGGTGGCGTTGACCACGCTCCTGTCCTGGTTGATCGGCTCGTCTCTCTGGAAGTTGAGCAGCGACGCGCCAACCTGGCGGATCGTGTCATCGTTGATCTGGATCGTTCCTATGTCGGTGTTGTCATACCTGTCCCTGAACTTTGCGCCATCGTGGAGTTATCCGGTGATTGCGATCGCGTTGATGGCTTCAGCCTGGATCACGGTGACAGGACTCGTACTCGTCATCATCGTGTCGATGTTTCGGATCGAGTACAAGGTGACGTCCTTGACCAAGCTACACCTGCCGCTCGCCGCGAGCGCTGCGTTGGCGCTGGTCGTGATATTGGGCCTTGCCCAAGGTCGATTCTGGTTGGAGCGGACTCTTGGCATCCCGCAGGACTTCATTGCGGCTGCCCCGCATTCGTGGGCGGCTATACTCTTCTTCTAGTTATTGGCACGATCGAGAGTCCGACACAGCGCGGCGCTGTTGCGCGATCAGGCGGATCAAGTTAAGAGGCGATACATGCGCGTCATTCGACACAATGGGTATATCAGCTCGCGGAAGCGGCGAGCGAGATGGATGGCATTCCTGGGGTTCCTGATTCTGACGTCTACACTGTGGATCGCGCTCAACCCGGCATTGCTCGTGCCGGCCTATATCGCAATGTTCGCTGGGTTTATCATCTTCAACATCGGCATGCAACAGGTCGGAAAGTGGTCACGCAATCCGCGGAACGATCAGTTCCTTGACGCGCTGCTGCGCGACAAGCTTTCGGACAAGTTCGTGCTGGTCCACTTTCCGCCGATAGGGAAGCGCAAGACCGAACACCTGCTCTGGCATCCTGGGGGGCTGATGGCGATCACGATGCGAGAGATCGACGGAACGATCATTGAACGCGGTCGCCGCTGGTCGCGAAAGGGAATTGGCCTGCGCCGATTGCTGGCGTTCAGTGGTCCCCAGCTTGGGCATCCGGGCGACGACACAGACCAGTCGATCAAGGAAGTCGAAGGATATCTTGGTGAGCGCCAGTTGGAGTTCGAAGTAGGCGGGGTCGTGGTGTTCTTTCATCCAAGCGTAGAGTTGGACATCGAGGATCCGGAGTATCCGGTGCTACTCGGCGACGAGTTGTCGAGCTTTCTCAATAGTCTGGAACCAGACACATCGATTACCACGGCGGAGCGCGAAGCGTTCCTGCAACCGTTGACCGAGGGTGTGGACGTCGAGGTGCCGAAAGTTGAGGGCCGTCGGCGGCCGGTTCGTCGAAAGGCAGCTTGATCCTCATGGGCGAGGCTATCGCGGCGGCGCCATGGAACATATGGGGCAATCGTACCGCCGTAGAGCGGATGCAACGCGCGGCACGCATGGGGCCGCGCCACGCCTATATCATCTCGGGTCCAGCATCGACAGGTAAATCCAGACTTGCAACATCGTTTGCGTCAGCGCTGATATGCCCGGAGCCGCGTGAGGCCGCAGTGGGCTGCGGATCGTGCTCCTCGTGTCGGCGCGTGGAAAGGGGCATCCATCCGGATGTCTCCCGCGTCGATCTTGCGTACCAAGCGGTACGGGACGAAAGCAAGTCGAAGAATACCTCGCTCAACATCTCGACGGTCCGGGAGATCGGTCGCTTCATTTCATTGCGACCGGCTGAGTCGTCGTGGCGGGTGGTGATCGTCGATGATGTGAAGACGATGCAGGAGCCGGCACAGGAGGCGTTTCTCAAGACACTGGAGGAGCCACCGTCGTACGTTGTTATCCTGCTGCTCACGAGCGATGCAGACCTCCTGCTGCCGACTGTGCGCAGTCGGTGCTCGATTGTCACCATGTCGCCTGTTCCTGATGCACTCGTCGTGGATGCGCTGCTGGCTCAAGGCGCTTCTGCCGAGGAAGCGGAGTTGATCGCTGTCGCCAGTCGGGGTCGAGTAGGAGTCGCTCTGATGGCGCTGGAAGAAGAGGGCCGAAAGGAGGCACTGCTTGACGCGATCAACGACGCCACCTCCTGGATTGCGGGAGATCCCTACGCTCGCATGGTTAGGTCGGCGCAACTCGCCGATCAATTCAGTGAATCCCGTGACGTCGTGTTCGAGCAGCTTCTTTCGGCAGAGGTAGCGTGGCGCGAGCTGATCTTGCGTTTGGCCGATACAGGCAAACCAACCTCGCATCCAATCGTATCGACCTGCCGGTTGACGACGCTTGATGGTGGATATCGCGCGCTGGCCGCAATCAACAGGTGTCTGCGTGACCTCGACGCCAATGTACGCCCCAGGGCCGCAATTGAAACCATGGTGCTGCAATGGCCCGACGTGACCGCCGGAGGGTTGAAGGAATGAGTGGTGAAGATTCGTCGACCGTTTCCGACGACGTGGTGTATGTCCGGTTCGGCGACGATTCGCGATTGGAGGGTGCGTCGATCAAGGCAGTTATAGAGTGTCTGGCGGCTGATATCGTTCTCGTCCGCGGCGAGTCAGGCGAGCTCCGACCGGCAAGAATAGTCGGACCCTGTCCTGCCGGTGAAATTGTCGTATTGTCCGGAACTGTTGTCGCGGGATACAACATCGACTCGACGTCGACAACGACAATTGGAGAGTTGTTGGGCGTCTCGAAAACGAACGACGCCAATGGCGAAGGTCACCGGTGGGGAGCGCTCGGATTGCCATCTGGTCCGAACACAATGGTGACCAGGGTGACTGATGCCATGGCGTCGGATGTTGAATTCGCGCTAGCGAGTCGTGGATATGCGGAAGTCGAAACGGACCGTCTGCATCGACTCGTACCTGGGGACCAGGCCGTCTTCCGCGGCGAGCAGGTGATGGTCAATGCGATCGATCGGAGACGCGACAGGGTTGAGTTGGTCGATCAACATGACCAGTCGATACTGGATGTTGCGTTGTCGCTATTTCTGGAGGAAACGGTAACCGATGACACAGTACATGGTGGTGCATAGCCCGACCGACGACTCGGAAGTTCACACCGACCCGCCCACGCGACTGAAGGAAATGGCGGAGGATCTGGGTAGGGAGGATTCCTTCCCGCGATGGATCAATGCCTACGCGACCGACCTGACCGATGACCGGATCTTTTCGATGTGGGAAGCGCCAAACGCGGCGAGCGTGCGCGATGCGATGGAACGCTATGGATTCCTCAATCATCTTGACCCCAAGGTGTTCGCAATCCGGGAGTGGGGACCGAAGGACGTGCTGGACGTAGACAATGAAGGCGAGTGATTCCGATTTGCGCTCTTTCCAGACTGATTAACCTGTGAGACGCTGGTATCCATGGCTTCACACATTCTGACTGATGCCAGTTCAATGCAACTTCGAAAAGAGGAGTGTTCAATGGCAGCGACCTACACGTCGGTTGGCAAGCGCACCAAGCGGGCCGACTCACCCCCCAAACTGACGGGTCTGGAAAAATTCACCGGTGATCTTCGCTTCCCCGGGATGCTGCGAGCGCACCTGATCGGCAGCGATGTGGCGCACGCCAAAATCACCGGAGTCAACGCAGACGCGGCGATCGCGGTGCCAGGCGTGTTCGGCGTCTACACCTCCGGTGACCTTCCGGTAGTCCGGGCAGAGAACGGCGCGTCGCCGCTATCGGTGCTTGCCGATGGCGAGGCGCTCTACGTTGGCCATCCGGTCGCGGTGGTGCTTGCCGACACCGATCAGGCGGCGCGGGACGCGGCAGACCTGGTGGAGATCGAGTACGAGGAACTCGAGGTTCTCGTCGATCTTGAGCGAGCATCGGCGGCAGATGCCCCGAAGGTCAACGCAAGCGGTTCAGGCGACTTCGCCGACGAGGCGGAGATGCACAATGCTGACGCATCCGCGGGTGGCACAAACGAAGACCTTCCGCCAAACGTGTCAAGCTCGATCTCGTTCGAGCGCGGCGACCTGGAAGCGGGCTTCGCCGCGGCTGACGAAATCGTGGACTTCACGATCACGTCGGACGTCGTCCATCAGGGGTATATCGAGCCTCAGGTGGCCCTCGTTGTTCCGGAGATGTTCGGGCGCTTCACGGTCTACACCAGCACGCAGGCGGCGTTCCACGGTCGGCAGAAAGTGGCAGAGTCGATCGGGTCTGACCTGGACGACATCAAGGTCGTGCCAATGCCGGTCGGCGGCGGATTCGGCGGCAAGTTCGTGCTGATCGAGCCGCTGGTGGCCGCGCTGGCGAAGGTGACCAATCGACCGGTGCTGTTGCAGTTCACCCGCGAGGACGACTTTCTGACGGGCAATCCGGCTCCCGATTGCCAGATCAAGATTCGGCTCGGAGCGATACGAGACGGGTCGCTCACTGCGCTGGATGCATTCCTCCTGTTCGACTCAGGCGCTGCGTCTGGCTCGCCATTGAGCATCGCTGGAATGCTGCTGGGCGGCTACTACCGGTTTGGAAACTTCCGGGTGCATGGTTACGAGGTGCAAACACACCGGCCAAGTTCCGGCTCCTACCGCGCGCCGGGCGCGCAGCAGGCCACCTTCGCCATCGAATGCGCGATGGATGATCTGGCGAGAAAACTTGAGCTCGATCCACTCGAGTTCAGGCTTCAGAACTGCGTCGTCGAAGGCGACGAGCGTCCGAATGGCGGTGTCTGGCCCCGGATTGGGCTCAAGGAATCGCTGGAGCGACTCCAGGCACATCCTCTCTGGCAAGACAGGGAAACCAGCGCCCGATCGGGCAGGGGAGTAGGAATCGCCGTCGGCGGTTGGCCGGGAGGACTCGAGCCCGCGACGGCAGCCTGCCGGCTCGATGCCGATGGCAAGCTGACGGTCATGCTTGGTTCTGTCGATCTGAATGGAACCAACACGACCTTTGCCCAGATCGCCGCGGAATCGCTCGGCATCGACTCCGACGATGTCCACGTTCGCACCGCCGACACCGATTCCGCGCCGTATGCGGGAGGAACCGGCGGTTCCAAGATCACGTACACGGTCGGGGTCGCGGTCCAAAAGGCGGCAGATGACGCTGTCGAGCAGATCAAGCAGATCGCTGCCCAGGCCCTTGAGGCATCGGTAGATGATCTCGAGCTTGCCAACGGCATGGTGCAGGTTAAGGGCGTGCCTGATTCGGGTATCTCCTTGAAAGAGGTCGCAGACCTGGGCATGAAGACCGCCGGTGGATTCGGGCCGGTAATGGGCCGTGGCGCGTCGGCGATCAGCAATATTGCCCCCGGCTTCGCCGCCCACCTGGCGGAAGTCGAGGTCGATGAGCTGACTGGTCGCGTTGAGGTGACCAACTACGTCGCCGTACAGGATGTCGGCTTCGCGATCAACCCCGCCGCGGTGGAGGGGCAGATTCACGGTGGAGTCGCTCAAGGCATCGGTTGGGCGCTGTATGAGGGTATCCATTACGACGATGCTGGTTCTCCCGACGCGTCCAGCCTTCTGGATTACACGTTGCCACGAGCCAACATGATTCCTCCAATCGAGGTGTTGCTGGTGGAAGTGGCATCCGCCGAAGGTCCGTACGGGGCGAAGGGAATCGGGGAACCACCCGCGATTCCGGGCGCAGCCGCCGTCGGCAACGCGATTCGTTCCGCGGTTGGCGCCAGGATTACCGACTTGCCGATCCGACCGGACGCGGTGTTGGGAGCGATTCAGGCGTAGCAGCCGGTTTCACCGCAGCGCAAGCATGAGAGACGGCGATGGTACTATTTTCGAGTGCCATCGCCGTATTTTTTGCCTCGGACCACATTGGCAACACTCATGCTCCTTGAACTCTCAATCACCGATTTTGCGATCATCGCGTCGTCGCGCCTGACCTTTGGGCCAGGGATGCACGTCCTTACTGGCGAGACCGGCGCGGGAAAATCGATCCTGCTCGATGCCCTGGGGACGGTTCTGGGAGAGCGCGCCTCAGTCGAGTTGGTGCGCACCGGAGCTGATCGGGCCCGCATGGAGGCCCTGTTCGATGTGGCTGAGCTTCAGGACGACGATCTCTCGACGCTTCTGACCGCCAACGGGATCGAGTGCGACGACGCCCAACTCGTCCTGACCAGAGAGATTCATGCCAACGGCCGGTCGGTGGCGCGAATCAATGGGCAGATCGTCACCGTCTCACTCCTCGCCCAGGTGGGCGACGCTTTGGTAGACATCCACGGACAGTCGGACCATTTCTCGATTCGACGCCGGGACGAGCAACGGCAGATACTGGATCATTATGCTGGCGCCGAAGGACTTGTCGACGACGTGGCCGAGGCCGTGGCTCGCGTTCAAGCGCTCCGCGAGCAGATTCAGGCACTTGAAAAGGGAGAGAGGGAGCGGGCGCAGCGCCGTGATCTACTGTCGTTCCAGGTAGAAGAGATTGAATCAGTCTCCCTCGTGGCAAACGAAGATGCGCAACTGATGCGTGAGCAGCGTCTGCTCGCGCACGCGGAGCAGCTCCGCGCAGATACGGAGCGGTCGCTTGAGCTGCTTGCGGATAGCGACACGGATGCGTCAGCACCTGACGGCGCGAGTTCGCTGCTCAGGGCGTTGTCGGCGTCGTTGATGCGAGTGGGTGAGATTGATAGTCAGGTCATCTCCATGTTCGAGCGCGCCGACGAGCTCGTGATCCTGGCTGAAGAACTTGCTCGCGATCTGCGAGACTACCGAGATGGCCTGGAAGTAGACGAGAGCCGCCTTGCCACAGTCGAGGACCGCCTCGAGACGTTGAGAACGCTGAAGCGAAAGTACGGCGCAACAATCGAAGACGTGCTGGAGTTTCAGGAAGAGGCGGCGAAAGAGCTTGAACGCCTCACCGGCAGTGACTTCGACCGCGAAGCGCTTTCCGCTCGTCTGGAAACATGTGAATCGGAGCTCGGCATGAAGGCAACCGCACTTTCAGAGCGCCGCACCGAGGCAGCCGAGCGTCTCGCGGGCGAAATCGAGGCAAGTATCGAGGCGTTGCACCTGGGAAGCGCCACGATCAAGATTTGCGTCGAACAGATTGAGGACACGCACGGTCTGAGGCTCTCCACCAAAGAGGCAAATCGTAGCGTAAGATTCGACAGGTCTGGCGTCGACGAGATCGAGTTCATGATCGCGGCAAATCGTGGCGAATCTTTTCGACCGCTCGGGCGTGTCGCATCTGGAGGCGAGACTGCGCGGATCATGCTGGCGATCAAGTCGATCGTCGCTGCCCACGATTCAACGCCGACGCTGGTGTTTGACGAGATCGATGCCGGGGTCGGCGGGCGCACCGGTCAGGTGGTTGGGGAGCGGCTGCGCGAACTCTCGGTAAACCGGCAGGTGATTGTGATCACTCACCTGCCGCAGATCGCGGCGGTCGCGGATCATCACGCCCGCATCGAGAAGGTCGAGCGGGACGGACGTGTGGTTTCATCGGTGAGGCCGCTTAACGCTTCCGAGACGGAAACCGAGATCGCTGCCATGCTCGATGGCGAGCCAGTGACATCCGCCGCCATCGAGGCGGCCCGCGCCATGATCCTTCGTGGGCAAAACCACAACCCGAAAATTCAGGTGTAGGTATTGCGCTCCGGTATACTTGGCTCGTACTGGTCCCCACACCTCGAGGTGCTGTTGGGAGCCTGCGAGATAGTAGATACACGCGAAAGGAATCCAAAATGCAGCCAAGCATGAAGATGATCCAGCAGATGCAGAACAAGATGGCGAAAATTCAAGAGGAGCTGGAGGACACCAATGTTGAGGGAACTGCCGGCGGTGGGGTAGTGACCGCAACTGCGAACGGACAACGAGCGTTGCTCAGCGTGAAGATTGATCCATCGGCTGTCGATCCGGACGACGTCGAAATGCTCGAGGATCTGATTCTCGCGGCGGTTCAGGACGCGATGGAGAAGGCGTCGGCTCTGGCGGAGGACAAGATGGGCGCGCTCACCGGCGGCATGAAGATCCCTGGTTTGATGTAGCAAACGCCTGAAGGTCTGACGCCATGGTGCTGAAAGAGCCGATTCCGTTCTACCTTGGAGACATTGTGCGACTGCGCAAGCCTCACCCGTGCGGGTCCTACGATTGGGAGGTGGTGCGGCTTGGGGCCGACATCGGTATACGATGCCAAACGTGTCAACGTCGGGTGTTGCTGCCCCGGCGGACCGTCGAGAAGCGTCTCAAAACGTTTGTAAGCCGGGGAGCGGATGCCCCTGAAGACCTGATTAACTGATGGCAAACACCAGGTCGTCCGCGCAACGAGAGGATTCGATTCGCGCTGTTCTCGGGAACAGCGCGTTTCTGCGTCTCTGGCTGGTGCAGGCGATTACGCAGATCGCCCAGAACATGATCAACTTTTCGTTGCTGCTGCGCGTGCGTGATGTGGTTGAGACCCACGATGTTGCCCAAGCGAATACGGCCATCAGCCTCGTGATTCTGGCATTCTCATTGCCGGCGATCCTCTTCGGCCCCGTCGCCGGCGTCGTGGCAGACCGCACCAACAAGCGCACGCTCATGGCGGTACTCAACATCGCGCGGGCGGTGGCGGTCCTGCTATTCCTGCTCATACAGCCCGCGTGGCATCCACAAACGATCCTCGTGGCCTATTACGTCGTCACATTCCTGTTTGGCATCGCGGGTCAGTTTTTCGCGCCAGTGCTCGGAGCGACCATTCCCATCGTTGCGCCGCGTCATCAACTCGTATCCGCCAATGCCCTGTTCAATCTCACATTTACCGCTGCGCAGTTGGTGGGATTCGCCGCTGCTGGTCCCGTCCTGGTGAAGGTCATGGGAATCGACCAGCTGTTCGTGGCGACTGTGGTTATCTACCTGCTCTGCGCCGCGCTTGTGATGACCCTGCCCGCCACACCGCCACGAGCGGTAGGAGTGCCGGGTGCGGGCTTCGGGATGAACGTGATCGTGCGCGACATCAAGGAGGGTCTGGTGTACATCCTCCAGGACCCGATGCTGATGCGCGCGATCGGATACCTGACGCTGGCGCAGACGACGTTCCTGATGATCGCCGCGCTTGGACCCGAGTTCATCACCGGCGTCGTCGGCCTCAGCAAGGAGGATATCGGGTACATCGTCGCTCCAGCGGGCATCGGGGTCCTGATCGGCGTGATGATTGTGCCGCGAGTGATGAGGCGCTACGGGCGAGACTGGCTGATCGACATCGCCCTGACGCTCGCTGGCGGAACGCTGCTGGGATTGGCGCTCGTCCGCTATTTCATGGATGCGTTGTGGCCAGGAGGTGACGCCAGTGTGGTGGCGGTGACAATCTCTGCGGCGGCCATGGCGACCGGGCTTGGACTTTGCAACGCGTTCATCCTGGTGCCTTCGCAAACGATGCTGCAGGAGCGATCCCATGAGGGTATCCGGGCACGGGTATACGCGACGTTCTTCGCCATTT
>JACCVC010000062.1 GCA_013698305.1 Chloroflexia bacterium | reverse complement strand
CCAGCCCGGACCATGCGCTGTCGGACGGGGCGCAGTCGCTCAATCTGGACGAGTTCGCCGCCCTGATGCCGCAGCTGGCAAGAGTCGCCCAGGCGGTGGACCGCACCTTCACCACGGCGGGGGTCGAGGCGGTCTGAGGGCAATTTATCGGGTCAGCACAACGAATCTCGTCTCAACACGTAGGGGCAGACCCTGTGTCTGCCCGGTGTCGCCCGTACGAATCTCGACATCGACAACACTACGGAACAACTGTCATTCCGAACTCGTCGAGGCGGCGACGCAATATCCCCTCGCGAAGTGCTCCTTGGCCAATGCCATCCGCGAGCGGCATCAACGCATTGGCCGCTTGCGGTATTCTCCCTGTACGGCACATCTTGAATAGAGCAAATGGAGTTTGATATGGCCAACGCGTTGAATATTCCCCGACAGTTCGAGAATGCACTTCGCTCTGCAACACCGTTAGGGTTTGCAAGAGCATCCCATCCACTCAGCCTAGAGCGCACCTGACACCAACTGTTCTCCAGATGAACGGATCGTTGGACATGTTGGATCCGCCGTCAGTAACGGCGTAGAAATGAGGGTGCGCACAAGATGGCAGAAAGACGAATTTGAACCATGCACATCGATCTTGACAGCTTGGTCTGGCCCGGCAAGAACCAACCCGTGTTTGCGCCTCATGGGATGGTAGCCACGAGCCAACCGCTCGCCGCCCAGGCGGGCCTCGACATCCTTCGCAATGGCGGCAATGCCGTGGATGCCACCATTGCGACCGCGGCCCTTTTGACTGTCGTTGAGCCCGCATGTACGAGTATCGGCGGAGACGCGTTCGCGCTTGTCTGGGATGGCAAAGGGCTCCACGGCCTCAACGGATCTGGCCGGTCTCCCTCCAACCTGACCGCGGAAAGGGTCCGCGAACGCCATCAAGAAGCAATACCCGAACACGGTTGGCTAGCCGTAACGATCCCTGGAGTTCCCGCGGCCTGGCGTGACTTGCATCAGCGTTTCGGCAAGCTCCCATTTCAGAAAGTGCTGGAACCCGCCATTTCCTATGCTGAACGGGGGCACCCGGCATCGCCGATTTCAGTCTGGCATTGGCGTTGGCAGGTAGAAGAAGTCCACTCAAAACTGCAGGGCGATGAGTTCGCCGCATTCATGGACTTGTACGCTCCTGACGGTAAACCTCCTGGTGTCGGAGAGATGTGGCGTAGCGCCGACATGGCCCACAGCCTCCGACTGATTGCGGAGACGGACAGCGCTGCGTTCTACAGCGGTGTGATTGCGGAAAGGATTGTGGAGTTTTCTCAAGCCACCGGAGGATTCATTACCCAATACGATCTCGAACACCACAGCAGTACCTGGGTGGAGCCCATCAGCACGAATTATCGTGGCTTCGACGTCTGGGAGATTCCACCAAACGGGCAGGGCATTGCCGCGCTCATCGCTCTCAATATCCTTGAGGGCTTCGAGCTTGGATCAATGGAACGAAACTCTCCCGAGAGCTTTCACCTCCAGATCGAATCGATGAAGCTCGCCTTCGCCGACGCACACCGTTACGTTGGGGACCCGGAACGAGTGCCCATTCCCACCCAGGAGCTTTTGTCCAAGGACTATGCCGCGACCCGGCGCAAGCTGATTGGTCACGAAGCGCTTGATCCAGAATCGGGCTATCCGGTCAGCAGCGATACGGTCTACCTGTGTGCCGCTGACTCGGACGGAATGATGGTGAGCTTCGTCCAGTCGTCGTTCGACGGTTTCGGCTCTCATGTCGTGGTGCCCAGTACCGGAATCGTGCTCCAGAATCGTGGGTCGGCATTCTCGCTCGACCCCCATCATCCCAACTTCCTCGAACCCAACAAACGACCATTCCACACGATCATCCCGGGATTTCTCACGAAAGACGGTTCGCCCATCGGACCGTTCGGTGTCATGGGCGGGCACATGCAACCGCAGGGTCATGTACAGATGGTTGTAAACACTATCGATTACAAGATGGACCCGCAGACGAGTCTGGACCAGCCGCGATGGTTCTGGTCGAAGGAACGATCCACTGTCCATGAGCCCGCTGTCGATCCAATAATTCTGGACGCCCTGCGTGAACGCGGTCATGAAGCCAGGATTTGGCAGGAACTGGATTTCGTCGGGCGAGGCCAGATCATCTGGCGGCTTCCTTCTGGTGCGTACATTGGCGGGAGTGACCATCGGTCTGATGGCCAGGCCGTTGGCTACTAGCCAACGCCTCGGCGAGGAACGCTGAGTTCAAGCTTGTGCTCTGCGAGAGATACATAGGCAGCCGGAGTTCGCTGCCTATGTATCTCTCGCAGAATGCTGAAATTACCCAGCGGAGTAGCTGGAATGAATGACTTACGCCACGCCGACGGTGAACTGGTGATACCCGCTCGCGCCGTCGGGCAGCGTCGGGGCGGATTCCTCGGCCTGGAGGTTACCCTCGCCGTCGGTGGCGCGGACGGCGAGCTCGTACGTCCCCGTCTTCGGCGTCCAATCCATCGTCCAGACCACCCAGCTTAATCCCGCCGGACTCGGATTCTCCGCTATCGTCGCCTCCCGCCAGTCGTCTCCGCCGTTAAAACTGACCTCGACCTGCGAGATGCCTCGCTCCCCGGCAAAGGCAACCCCGCCGATCGTCAGCATACCCGCCGGCACCACGTCCCTGGCTTGCGGCACGTCGAAGTGGCTCTGAGTCTTGATGATCGCCGACTCGGTCCAGCCACGGTCCTGCCAGAAGCCTCGATGGTCGTCGGCGGTCAGTGTCAGCCTCGTCAGCCATTTCACGTTCTTGATTCCGTAGAGGCCGGGCACGATCAGCCGCACCGGCGTTCCGTGGCGCCTTGGCAGCGGCTCGCCGTTCATCGCCCAGACGACATGCGGCTCCGGCGAGAGCGCCCGCTCGACCGGGAACGAATCGGTGTAGCCGTCCTCACCCTCGGCAACCACGTCGTAGGCATTGGGCCGCACCCCGAACCGGTCCAGCACCTGGGATAGCGGCGCGCCGGTCCACCGGGCGGTGCCAATCAGCTCGCCGCCGATCTCGTTGCTGATGCAGGTCAGCGTCGAGACGAAATCGGGACCGGCCATCTCCTCCAGTTCCGCGCGGCTGATCGTCCCCGGATTCTCGACCAGTCCCTCTACCCGCAGTTCCCAGTTATCACCTCGATCCGGTGTGGGATCGACGAAGTTCTTGGAGATGGTGTAGAACTCGCCGATTGGCGTGATCGCCGGTGGGATTTGGCCGGCGGAAGCGGTGCCGACCGTGGGCCGGCTGGCGACGCGCTGGACCTCCCAGCCGACGACCCCGACCGCGCCGATCGCGACTGCCGCCGCGCCCGCTGTGGTGATCGCCCGGCGCCGATCCATGGTCGTGCCATCGGCGGCCTGTGGCTCCGAAGCCGCCAGAGGATGTGGATCGCGGCTTCGCAATATCGTCATTGTCAGCGCGGTGACGGTCGCCCACGCCTCCGCGCCGATCCCGACCACCACGAACGCCCAGACGGCTTGCATGCCGCGCACGGCGTCAGGTGTCTGCAATGCAGAGATGATCAACAAGAACAGGCCCAGCGCCAGGGTGATGCCGACCGCGTAGGTCTGGATTTGCGCCCACATCGTGCGCCGGGCGCCCGCGGTACGGTTGGCGTAGCGTTGCCCCAGGCCGCCGCCGATCAGCACCAGCACCGCGATCAGCCCAACCAGGAACAGGGTTTTCGCCTGGGTGCCAAAGGTCTGGAGCAGGAAGGAGAAGACACTGATCGGCATCGCCAGCAACGTGGCGTCGGCGATGGTATCGAGCACCGAGACCGAGTTGGTGTACGGCCGCAGAATGATGAAGACGGCGATCATCGCCAGCGCGCCCAGCATCCCGGCCGCCAGCCCGCGGTACCGGTTGCGCCGAGCGGGGTCGATGGAGCTGGTACGACCCGGAGACCGTGTGGTTGTGGGCGCTGTTGACGTTGACATGGTGACTGCTCCTGCTTCCTGATTGGGGCGCGCCATTCCGGCAATATCGGCGCGGCCTCGTGTATCCTGAGGCATATGCACGATCCGACCGGGCGCCTGCGCGTTCGTCTCTATGCCGAAAGCCATGCTGGCAATGGGACGACAGGACGCGGTTCTGGTTAACTGTACGTCGGAACGGCGATACCCGTTTTCTCCCGATCACCGCAACTGATTCCACCTCGACGCTTGTGGCCGAATGGCCGGAGAATCGCCCGATCCGACGACATTCGAAAGGAGCGTACCGTGGCACCTGTCGAAATCGACCTGCTCTGGAACGCCGTCTGTATTCGCCCCACCGGCTGGCACCAGTTGTTCTCGCTGCGCAGATCGGTCGAAGTTCCCTACGAGCAGATCGTCTCGGTCGGCCATGAGCCGGAGCTGGCCCGAAGCGGTCCGGTTGGCACACGCATGCCTGCCACACACATCGGCAGGCGCTATAACGCGGG
>JACCVC010000061.1 GCA_013698305.1 Chloroflexia bacterium | reverse complement strand
ACGAGCCGTTCACCTCCGGCGGGCGCATCAACCGGGCCGCAACCCGACAGATCACGACCAGCATCATGCAGGAGTTCGATGTCCGCGCTCCGGGTCCCGATGTGACGGCGCGCACCCTTTCCGGAGGGAATCAGCAAAAGCTGATCATCGCTCGCGAGATGTATCGTGACCCGGATGTGTTACTGGCGATCCAGCCCACCCGCGGCCTCGATGTCGGCGCGATCGAATTCGTCCATCGCCAGATCATCAACGCGCGGGACACGGGCAAGGCGGTGCTGGTGTTGTCGTTCGACCTCGACGAGGTGCTCGACCTCAGCGACCGGCTGGTCGTGCTCTATGGAGGTCGCATCGTTGGAAACTACCGAATCGGTGAGATTTCACGCACCGAGTTAGGGCTGCTGATGGGCGGAAGAGGGATACATGAGTAGCGCTTCACCATCCAAACGGAGCGGCATCGCGCTCAAAATCCTCGGCCCGATCCTCGCCGTGCTGGCGGCGCTGCTGGTCGGCGCGGTGATCATGCTGTTCTCGGGACAGGACCCTATAGCGGCATACCGGGCGCTGCTCAACGGCGCGTTCAACGGTAGGCGCGCCATCGCCGAGACGCTGATCTACACCGCGCCGCTGATGCTGGGCGGACTTGCGTTCGCTGTCGCCTATCGTGCCAGCCTGTTCAACATCGGCATCGAAGGTCAGCTGGTAATCGGCGGTCTCGCCGCCGGGCTCGTCGGCGCATCCGATCTCGGTCTTCCCACCGCGCTGCACCTGCCGCTTGCCGTCATCGCCGCCGCGATTGCAGGGGGCGTATGGGGAGCGATACCAGGAGCGTTGCGGGCGTTTACCGGCGCCCATGAGGTGATCACCACGATCATGCTCAACTACCTTGCCTACCGGCTGATCAATTTCACGATTCAGAGCCTGGGCGACTGGCTGCCGGTGGACAGCCAGTTCCAGGCAACGGAACGGGTGCTCCCCTCCGCGGAACTTCCAATCGTTCTGGAAGGCACCCGCCTCCATGCGGGCATCATCGTCGCAGTAGTCTGCGCAATAGCGCTCTGGTATCTGCTGTTTCGCACGTCCTTCGGGTTCAAGGTGCGCACAGTGGGGCTTTCCCGCGGGGCGGCCAACTACTCCGGCATAAGCTGGCGCACCATCTTCGTCCTGGCAATGGCGATATCGGGACTGCTCGCAGGACTCGCCGGCGCGGGCGAAGCGCTCGGTCTACAAGGCCGGCACTACGCGATTCCTCCCGGTTACGGATTCACGGCTATTGCGGTCGGGCTGGTCGGACGCAATCACCCTATTGCCATCATCCCTGCGGCATTGCTGTTCGGCGTGTTGAACGCTGGGGCGCTGGCAATGCAGGACGAGGCCGGTGTATCGTCAGAGATCGTGCTGGTGCTTCAGGGACTCGTTATTCTCGCCGTGGCTGCTTTCGCTGCCGCCAATCGCATTCCGGGCCTGCGCCGCCTGGCCACTCCGCGAATGTCAACATGAGCGATCTCCTTGCATCGACGAACGCAGCCCCCGAAGGTACCTGGGAAGGAACCACCCTTGAGCGATTTTTTCACGCTGGCCCTGGTCACCGCGACGCTGCGCCTGACGACTCCCCTCCTGTTCACCGCGCTTGGCGGCGTGATCTCGGAACGCGCCGGCATTATCAATATCGCGCTCGAAGGGTTGATGCTCACCGGCGCTTTCTTCGCGGTGGCGGGCACCTGGTGGACCGGCAGCCCGTGGCTGGGCCTGCTCATTGGAGTGCTCAGCGCGGGAGTGGCCGCATCGATCCATGCCTACTGGAGCATCACGCTCCGCGCCAACCAGATCGTCGCCGGCACCGCCGTCAACCTGATCGCGGCCGGTCTCACCGCCTTCATGATTCAGCGCATCTGGAACCAGACAGGCGCGTCGGAATCGGTTACCAGGCTCCCCAGCCTCGCGACCGGCATCAATATCCTGCTGCCCGTCGCGTTTCTGCTCGTGCCGATCGTGAGCTTCTTCCTGTTCCGCACTAAACACGGGCTTCACCTGCAATCGTCCGGGGAGCATCCCCAGGCGGCAGAAAGCGTCGGTATCGACGTGACCCGCAACCGGTACATCGCGGTGATCGCCAGCGGCATGCTGGCCGGATTCGGCGGCGCGTTCCTATCGATCGGTGACCTGTCGTATTTCACGCTCGACATGACCGCGGGCCGTGGATTCATTGCCCTCGCCGCCGTGATCTTCGGCGGCTGGACGCCCTTCGGCGCGATGCTGGCGTCACTGTTGTTCGGCGCGGCTCAGGCGGTGCAGATCCAGGCCCAGGCGACAGCTGACTTCCCGATCTCGACCGACCTCCTGCTGGCATTCCCGTACGTCCTCACCCTGATCGCCGTTACCGGTCTGGTACGGAGCTCGAACCCGCCGGCAGGTCTGGGACAACACCCTACATCACACTGAGGGGTTCGAGGCGTGCGTGGCGTACGTACAAATATCCCGACCCTATTAGCCCATTAGTCCTAATGTGTCACATCAAAGTCGCGCACTTCCTCAGAATCTGATAGGATTGACGCACACGCGATCGTTGCGGAGTGGCTTTCAGCAGATGAGTATGTCGCGGCCGAACGCAACCTGTCACATCTCTTGAAACCGAAAGTAGGGGGAACCCGCATGGACCACCTCATCAGGGTGCTTGTTGTTGAGGGTGAGGCATTCTTTCGCCGAGGATTGATCGGCAGCCTGGAGGGCGCCGATGGTTTTTCCATCGTGGGAGCCACATCCGACGCGGAAGAGGCCTATCGATTGACTGACAACGAGTCTCCGGCGGTCGCCCTGCTGGGCACGACCCTCATGGATGCGTCGGGCATTCAGCTCGCCACGGAGTTCCGGCGCCGGTTTCCGGCGGTCGCTACGATCCTGCTCTCCCACAATGAGCACGACGACGAGTTTTTCGCCGCTCTCCGGGCCGGCGCGGCTGCCTATTGTGGCCGAAATGTCGATGAACTCTCGCTTCAAGAGTTCATCCGTCGCGCCGCGAGCGGCGAATACGTCATCAACGAACAATTGTTGAGCAAGCCCTATGTCGCCGCTCGCGTGCTCGACCAGTTTCGGACGCCGATGGATCAGGGACAGCCTCTGAATGCAGCATTGATGCCCCTCACCGACCGGGAGCTGCAAATTTTGAGGGAGATCAGTACCGGTCACACGAACGCCCAGATCGGCGATGAACTGGGAATCAGTTCCCAAACCGTCAAGAATCACGTCACGTCAATTCTCCGCAAGCTCGCCGTAAACGACCGCACACAGGCCGTCGTCACCGCGCTGAAGCGGGGTTGGATCACTCTTGACGACGACGTCGAGGCTGGAGATCCGGGGCTCACCTCCAAACCCACCTCTCGGTTGGGTTCCGATCTCGACTAGATTCCTCCCCCGCCGTATTGACGGACACGACCAGACATCGCAAGATGGTCACATGAACGAACGTAGCGGAGTTCGGGGTTCAAAGGTGCGCCCGTCGTCGGGTGCATTCCCAGCAACACCCGACCGCGTGACGCTGGAGGCAATCCCGAAATGGTCCTGAGCAAAATGGTGGGCGCGCGCGTGCGCCGCAAGGAAGATCCTCGTCTCATCACCGGCTCGTCGACCTACGTCGACGATATCCAGCTCCCGCGCATGACGTACCTCGCCATCGCCCGAAGTCCCTATGCCCACGGCATTCTGAACGGCTTCGACACGTCAGCCGCCGAGGCTCTGCCTGGCGTCGTCGCAGTCCTCACCGCCACCGATCTCGAAAAAATCCTGCCCAACTTCGAGACAGAGATGAAGGGCGAAACCAGCGCGGAAGAGGATGAGGTGACCGACGAGATCCCGGTCCCGCCGATCCTGCCGCTGGCGCGCGACAAGGTCCGCTACGTCGGCGAGCCGGTGGTGGCCGTGATCGCCGAGAATCGCGCCATCGCCGAGGACGCCATCGAACTCGTCGATATCGACATCGATCCCCTGGATGCGACGATTGATGTCTTCGAATCGATGGACGACGGCGCGCCGCAACTCTATGACACCGTCAAGAACAACATAAGTGTCCGATACGGCGGCAAGCGCGGAGCCGATTCCGACGCCGCCTTCGCCTCCGCGCCCGTCACGATCAAGGCGCGTATCCGTAGCCAGCGCCTCAACGCCGTCCCGATGGAGCCACGAGGCGTGTTGGCAACCAGGGATCACGTTACCGGCGGTCTGACCTTCTGGACCAGCACCCAGGCGCCGCACTGGAATCGCAACTCCATCGCCGACGCGCTCGGCATCAGCCAGAGCCAGGTTCGCTGCATCGCCCCCGAGGTCGGTGGCGGCTTCGGCCAGAAGATCGGGGCCTATCCTGAGGACTACGTTGTCTGCGCCGCCGCCTGGCATCTGGGCCGTCCGGTGAAGTGGATCGAGACCCGATCCGAGAACATGCTGTCGAGCAGCCACGGTCGCAACCAGTGGGCCGACATGGAAGCGGCCGCCGACGAAAGCGGGAAGATCCTCGCGCTCAGGGCAAGGGTGTACCTCGACTGTGGTGCATTCCCCAAGGGTCTCGACCTCGGAAACTCCACCTGGATCATGGCCACCGGCTGCTACGACATCCCCGCTCTCGATTATGAAGTCATCGGCGTCTACACCAACACCGGTGGCAACGGCGCCTACCGTGGCGCTGGCCGGCCAGAGGCTGCCTACTACGTCGAGCGCGTGATCGACCTCGTCGCCGACGAAGCCGGGCTCGACCCAGTCGACGTGCGCCGCCGCAACTTCATCCAGCCAGAGCAGTTCCCGTTCATGACGTTGACCGGCAAGCGCTACGACAGCGGCGAATACGAAAAGCCGCTCGACAAGGCGCTGGAGATCGGCGACTACCCGGCACTACGCAAGGAGCAGGCGGAGGCGCGCAAACAGGGCCGCTACATCGGCCTCGGGCTGGCGTCCTACGTAGAGATCTGCGGCTTCGGTCCTTACGAAAGCTCGACCGTGCGCGTCGAGCCGAGCGGCGATGTCTCGATCTTCACCGGCATCTCGCCCCACGGCCAGGGTCAGGAGACAACCTTCGCCCAGATGGCGGCAGACTCCATCGGTGCGGATTTCGACAATGTGATCGTCCATCACGGCGACACCGCCAACACCCCGCAGGGCAACGGAACGATGGGTAGCAGGGGTCTGGCGGTGGGTGGCGCGGCGCTCATGCTGTCGCTCAACAAGGTACAAGAGAAATCCCGCCGGATCGCCGCTCACATGCTGGAAGCGGCCGTCGAAGACGTTGAGTTGATCGACGGGACGTACCGGGTCAAGGGCGTGCCAGAGGGCGGGCTGACGCTTGGCGACATCGCCGACGCCGCCTATAGCGGCAACATCCCCGATGATGTCGACGCCGGACTCGAAAGCACGGATTTCTTCAGTCCGAAGGACACCACCTATCCGTTCGGCACGCACTTGGCGGTGGTCGAAGTGCTGCCAACTACCGGCGAGGTCAAGTTCCTGCGCTACATCGCGGTAGACGACTGCGGGCCGATCATCAGCCCGATGCTGGTGACCGGCCAGGTTCACGGCGGGCTCGCTCAGGGCATCGGGCAGGCGCTCTACGAAGACATGCACTACGACGACACCGGTGAGCTGCTGTCGGGGACGCTCAACGACTATACTGTGCCTCGCGCCACCCACTTCCCGACGTTCGAATCGCATCACACCGAGACGCCAACCGACGTCAACCCGATGGGCTCGAAAGGGATCGGCGAAGCGGCCACCATCGGCGCGACACCGGCAACCGCCAACGCCGTGATCGACGCGCTGGAGCCGTTCGGCATCACCCATCTTGACGTGCCGATGACGCCGCAGCGGGTATGGCAGGCAATTCAGGACGCCTCCGGCTCCAAACAGGCCGCCGACTGAATCCACTATTGTGATTGGGTTCGTAGGGGAGGAACATGTGTCCTCCCTCGACTCGGGCCGACACAAGGTCGGCCCCTACGAAAGAACAGCAACGTGTTGAGCCGACCGTGATATCAATTGGTCGATGCGAAGGAGAACACCGCCGCTGTCCTCGCCGGAACATTGAGCCACACCGCCTCGTCGCCGGCCAGCGTCACGCGGTGATCCTGCCCCCCGAAACGCGACTCGGCGGTCTGCATCTCAAGTGACCAATCCATCGACAACCCACTCGGCACATCCGCGAACCATTCCGCCGGCATCGACGCCGCCTGACCGAAATTCGCGATCAACACCCGATGCTGGTCGTCGTGCCAGCGATGCACGATTACGACCTGTGCATTCGGTGACCAGGCGTTGGACTGCTGCAGGCTGCCACGCGACAGTACCGCATCCCTCCGTCGCATCCACAGCATCGTGCGGTACAGCTCCAGGATGCCCGGATTCTGCCGCCGCTCCTCCAGGTTGAGCTTCGAGCGCAGGAAAGTCAGGTCGTCCTGCGGGTCGGGAATCGTCTCGCGCACCTCCGGATCATCAAACGCCCGGAACCCAGCGAACTCCCGTCGCCGTCCCTCGGTCACCAGTTGGCCGAGCTCAGGCGGATGATCGGTGAAGTACAGGAACGGCGTCGACGCCGCGAACTCCTGCCCCATGAAGATCAGCGGTGTCTCGGGCACGAACAGCAGCAGCGCCGAGGCGACGCGGTAGCGGTCAACGTTGATCTCGTGATGCAGTCGCTCGCCAAACGGGCGATTGCCTACCTGATCGTGATTCTGGATGCAGAACACGAACACCGACGCCGGGTCAGTGTCCTCGGTGCGACCGCTGCCATCCGGAACCAGGTGCGCGAACCCGTGTTCCACCACATCCGCCAGGCCGGTGGTCGTCCCTTCGTACTTCGAGTAGTAGCTCTCGTGCGCATTGCTCAGCAGCACGCGAACCTGATGATGAAAGTCGTCAGCCCAGACGCCGTCGAGCCCCTCACCGTCTCTCTCGACTGGACGCACGCGCTTGATGTCGTGCCGACCGTCCTCGGCGATGATCAGCACGTTGCGACCACCGCTCGCCGCGCGCGCTGCCTCGGCCAGCTCCTGCACGATATGCAGGTCGCTGTCGTCGATCATCGCGTGGGTGGCGTCGAGCCGCAGCCCGTCGATGTGGAATTCGCTGATCCAGTAGCAGGCGTTGTCGATCGCGAACTGTCTGACCCAGTAGTTGTGCTCACCGTCCCAGTTCAGCCCGGCGCCCCAATCGGTCTGATGGCGATCACTGAAATAGGCTGAAGAGTAGGCGGAAAGATAGGAGCCTTCAGGACCGAGGTGATTGTAGACGACATCGAGAATGACGCCGAGCCCAACCCGATGCGCGGCGTCGACCAGCCGCCGTAGCTCGTCGGGCGTGCCATAAACATGGTTCGGGGCGAACAGGTCGACGCCGTCGTAGCCCCAGTTCCGGCTGCCGGGCGTCTGCGCGACCGGCATCAGCTCGATTGCCGTCACGCCCAGCGCCTGCAGCTCGGCAAGATCGTATTCCAAATCCGCAAACGTCCCGTTTTTGGAAAACGTGCCGACATGCAATTCATAGATCGACAATGTCTCCGCGTCGAGGCCGATCCAGCCCTTGTCGTTCCAGGGGAAGGCGGATGGGTCCACGATCTCGGAGGAGCCATGCACGCTATCGGGTTGAAAGCGGGAATAGGGATCGGGGTAGGCCTCGCCGCCATCGAGCCGGTATCGGTACCGGTCTCCGACTTTCGCGGACGGAACCGTCACCGAGAACCTGCCTTCGCCCTCGGACTCCATCGTCGCGCTGCTCGTGGTCCTATCGGCGTGATCGATCTCTACGGAGACCGTGCCCGCATTCAACGCCCATACCGAGAACTCGATGCCACCGGGCGTGACGTTGGCGCCCGATTGCAGCTTCCAGGGTTGTTCAGTCATTCAGTTCTTTCCTTCGCACCAACAAGCCGACACAGGCTCGGCCGCTACGTTGTCAAGATCCGCATAGTGGCCGACCCCGTGTCGGCCTTGCGGCAAGAGGCTTTCATGGCCACAGCCTGCCAAAACAGACGGTAGTGTCTGCTCACGTTCCA
This sequence comes from Chloroflexia bacterium, assembly GCA_013698305.1. Taxonomy (GTDB): domain Bacteria; phylum Chloroflexota; class Chloroflexia; order Thermomicrobiales; family UBA6265; genus JACCVC01. The sequence goes on along the minus strand of JACCVC010000061.1, from coordinate 21,169 downwards.
GGCCGTCCCAACAGCACAGAAACTGGCAACGGAGCCGATCCTTCTTCCAGGCCTTCACCGGGCACAAGACCCGGTGCTACAGGGTCAGCGCGATGTCTCGGTCGAAGCGAAAGGTATCCCTCGGCATCGGCGGTGATCGGGTCGTCACTGTCACGAAGCACATCGGCCCACTGGTACTCTCGAAACCGCTCCGGCAGCACGACACCGTCACGGGCAGCGCCTACGGGATTCAGGGCGACGAAAACGAACAATGCCTCTTCGGCATCAGCCCGGACGAACGCCACGGTGTCATCCCCCTCAACAGGGACCGCAACGTACTCGCCGTCGCTGAACAGCTTCGGGTACTTTGCCCGGACCACAAGTAACCGCTGCGTGACCATCAGCTTGACCGCGCCGTCACTGGCGTTGCCCCAGGCCGCGTCGAGCGAGGGATGGCGGTCCACAAGCTCCTCGATCACATCGAAACCGACCGGTCGGCGATTGTCCGGATCGACCAGGCTGTCGTCCCAGACCTCGGTGCCCTGATAGACATCGGGGACGCCGGGACTGGTCAACTTCAACACCTGCGAGCCCAACGCCGCCTGCAAGCCTGCCGGCAACACCTGCGCAACGAACGCGTCGATGTCGTCGAGCAGCTTCCCGGATCGACGCAGGTTGAACATTCCGGCGATGAATGCGTTGAGAGCCTCCTCGTAGGCTTCGTCGGGGTTGACCCAGTTCGAGATTCGGCCCGCCTCCCGCGCGATCTTAACCGTATACTCCTGCAATCTGGTGACATACGCTGCTCGGTCCGCTTGGCGAACGCCCTCCAGCGGCCAGGTGCCGACCAGCGTCTGGTAGATCACATACTCGTCGGCCTTGTGCGGCGCCAGGGAGCCGTCGATCTTTCGCTTCAGCTTGCGGTTGAGCCGCGACCACCGGTTGATCGCCGCTCTCCACTCGGTCGGGCGCTGGCTCAGGACGCTGATCCGAGCCCGGACATCTTCGCCGCGCTTGGTGTCGTGGGTAGAAGAGCAGATCATCGCGTCGGGCCAATGCCGCAGCCGGTGCCGGTTCTGCCGGTGAAACTCCTCAGGATTGATCCCGAATTTGCTGGGATCACCACCGACCTCGTTGAGCGACACCAGCCGGTTATAGCGATAGAAAGCGGTATCCTCCAACCCCTTGGCCATCACCGGTCCAGAAAGCTGCTGGAGCTTCATCGCGAGGTAGCAACGACGGTCGAACCGTGCCGATGCCCCTGGCGCATCGCTGACATGCAACAGAAGCACGTTCTCGATGAACGCGAACAGGGACGGATCGATGCCGGGATTCCTCCGCCGCGCCTGCGCAACCGCCCCCTCGATGTACTGCCGATCGCGATCCTCTACTCCCTCGCCCTCACAGGTCGTGTAGGTGCGATAGACCGGAAACGACGCCATGATCTCTCGCAGCGCATCACGCAGGCTATTGACCGTAAAGTCGCGGGAGCGTCTGTTGTTTTCCGCGATCCGGTTAAGCGCGGTGGTGAGGACCGTCATCTCACTCAGGAACGCCTCGGACATCATATGCTGCTTCATCTGGTAGACGAGCTCCGGAAACCGGATCGAGTCGCCCGTGAACCGGCTGTAGATGCGATCGAACATCTGCCGCGCCGACGTGTCGACGAACAACGCCGTCGTGGCATGAGCGAAATCGTAGCCAACCGTGCCCGCGATCGGCCAATTCGGCGGCAGCGCTTCGCCATGCTCCAGGATCTTCTCGGCCAGCACGTAGAGCGGCCAACCGTGATCGTGAACGCGGTCGTTGGCATCGGCGATACCGGCGCGAGACTGAACGCGCACCTCGACCAGCCGATCCTGATTCTCGTCGTGATAAACCCTATTTGGGTCAACGCCCATCGCCACCAGCGTCGTGACGGCAACGTACTCGGCTTGCAGATCGTAGAAGTACCCTTCCGGGTCCCAGAGTCCGTCCGGATGGTCGATCCGAACGCCATCGACCGCTCCCGCCGCCAGCAATTCCATCAGCAGCCGATGCGTCGCGTGGAACAGCTCCGGCTCCTCCTGACGAATGGCCGCCAGCGTGTTAATCGCGAAGAATCGCCGGTAGTTGATCTCCTCGGCGGCAACCCGCCAGAACGCCACGCGCCAGCATTGTTTCGCCAACAACGCATCGAGTTGATCGAACGAGCGGGGATCGCCCTGCGACCCGTTCCACTCGGCCAGAACCTCGTCGATCGTCTGCTGGATCAGTGTCGAACGCTCGGCCAGCGAGGAGAGGCGTCGCCTGGTGACCAGTTGCTCGCGATAGCGGGCGTCCGCGACACCAGGCTCGTCGCTGGCATCGAGATCGTTGAGCCGGTCCAACGCCGTGATGACGCTCTCCAACTCAAGCCGATCGAGGTCGTCTGTATCGACGGCAGGGTGAATTCGGTCCAACACCAGTTGCAGCACCATTGGATAGGTCGTCGGCGTGACCGGCAGCGGCGTGTCCCAATAGTGAACGGTGAATGCGCCATCGTCGTAGTCCAGCCTCAACTCGCCGTTTTCCAGCACCACACCATACTGATCCCCCAGCACTGGCAGCAGCACCTTGTTCTGCAACTCCTGGGTAGATGGCGTCCAGTCGATATCAAAATAGTCCGCGTAAGGCGATGCCGGACCGTGCTCCAGCACATCCTGCCACCAGGCGTTTGCGCCGTTTTCGATGCCCATGTGGTTGGGGACGAAATCGAGGATGATCCCGAGATCGAGTTCGCGCGAAGCCGCTACCAGCCGGTCGAACCCTTCCCGACCGCCGATCTCCGGACTGATCTCCGAAAAATCGACGACATCGTAGCCGTGCATCGAGCCAGGCGTCGCCCGGAAGATCGGCGAGGCGTAGAGGTGACTGGCGCCCAGCTTCACCAGCCATGGCAGGATCGCGATGGCGTCGTCAAAGGTGAAGGTGTGGTTGAACTGCAATCGATACGTCGCCCGCGGCGGAGCAGGAGCGCAGGAAGATAGCGTCTTCTCTGCGTCGATTGGAACTGTGTTGGTCACTGATGAGTTTCCCCTTCAAACAGATCTCTAACATAAAAGCCGTCATTCTGAGCGGAGCGATGGACCATGTGCGGCGTCCCAATCGGACGCCTCCTCCAAACAAGGACCCCTGCGCGAAGCGCTGGGCAGCTTGTTGCCGATTCCTACCGAAAGACCGATATTTTGCGCTTCGCGCAACGGCTCCGCCGGGAGATGCTCAATAGCCGCTTCCGAAGGAACCGAGCGGACGCGGTCCATCGCATTCGCACAGCATGACTGCCTATTTTGCTCGTTTGACCTGAGCCCCGCATGATCCGTATCTTGCACGCACTCACGCATTGCGCTCGAACAATTGATTATCGACCCGCAGCCGATCGACGACCCAGTATCGCGCTTCGAGCAGGGCTACATGCTGACCGGCTCGCGTTGCCTCGACCTGATCCGGAGCGGTGCCACCGATGATGTTGCGTGAGGAGACGCTCGTCCAGACATCGACCGGTGGCCGCTCCTCGGCAAAGACCGGATGGATATCCGCCCATTGCTCATCACTGAGATCAGCAAAGGTGATGCCCTCGGCGATGCAGCGTGCCACCAGCGACCCGATCACCTGGTGCGCCTCACGGAACGGAACGCCTTGCTTCGCCAGCACATCCGCCGCATCAGTTGCGAGCGTAAAATCGGCGACCGCGGCGGCGGCCATGACGTCGACGTTGAACCGGGCGCTCTGCATCATCGGCGGAAAGACGTCGAGCAGCGCCAGGATCGTGTCGAAGCTGTCCTGCAAGCCCTCCTTGTCCTCCTGCATGTCCTTGTTGTAGGCGAGCGGAAGCCCCTTGGCGATCGTCAGCATCGCCATCAGGTTGCCGTACAGCCGACCGCTCTTGCCCCGGCCCAGCTCGGCGATATCAGCATTCTTCTTCTGCGGCATGATCGAGCTGCCCGTCGAAAACCGGTCGGCCAACTCCAGGAACCTGAACTCACCCGACGACCAGAGGATGATCTCCTCGGACAGTCGCGAGATGTGCATGCCGATGAGCGAACATGCGTAGAGCGCGTCGAGCACAAAGTCGCGATCCGATACACCATCGAGACTGTTCATCGTGATGCCCTCGTACCCGAGGTCCTGAGCGACCATCTCCCGGTCGATGGGATAGCTGGTCCCCGCCAGCGCGCTGGACCCGAGCACGAGCACATTAGTTCGTTTCCACGCTTGTCGCACCCGCTCGAGGTCTCGAAGCAGCATCTCGACATACGCCTGCAAGTGGTGCGCCACCAGCACCGGCTGTGCCCGCTGCAAATGGGTGTAGCCGGGCATGATCGCCTCTGGATACTGTTCCGCGAGCGTGAGCAGCGCCTCACCAAACGCCACCAGCCCGTCCGCGACCAGCACCAATTGCCGGCGGGCCCAAAAGCGATGATCGTTGGCGACCTGGTCGTTGCGACTGCGGCCCGTGTGCAGCTTGCCCGCGACGGTGCCGGTGATCTCTCGAAGGCGGCGCTCGACGCCGGTGTGGACATCCTCGTCCGCAATGGTGAGCGCGAACTCGCCCCGGTCGTATTCGTCCAGCACCTGCCACAGCCCGCGTTCGAGGGTCGTGGCCTCGTCGGGCGCGATAATGCCGCAGGCGCCGAGCATCCTTGCGTGCGCGATGGACCCGCGAATGTCCTCCCGGATCATCCGCACATCGAACGCGACCGACGCGTTGAACGCCTCCAGCCGGGCGTCGGGCACGTCGGCAAACCGCCCGCCCCATGCCTTGCTCGACCCGGTTGGCGAGGTTCTATCCGAATCGTTGTTTACGGTCATCATCGTCTGAACTCCATGCAGTGAAATCGATGTTGCGCGCCCGGATGCGCTAGCATTGGCACCATCAACCCAGCCGGTACGTACACCTGCGGCAAGCGTACCACTGGCATATAGCGTTGGCGGAACTTCGCAATGGCACACCGGCCTCGCTACAGTGGTACATTTGTTCTACATTCGACCCAACGCGAGGGAGTACCATGGCGATTGCCGAGCCACAAACCGTTTCGCTGCGTGCCATGGTACGGACGGTGATCAACGACCTGGTCGCCGAACGGTTGCCTATCGCCGACATGTCGCGGGCGACCTCGCTCGAGCTCGACCGCACGTTGTCGCTCGATTCCAGGCGGGCGCAACTGCCAACTAGCGAAATTCGCCGTCTCGAAGGCCCGATCCGGGCGATGGATGTCCCGCGTCACTCCGGCGTAGGGGCGGTTCGCTACTTTCTCGACGGCACGCAGCGGACACTGCCCGTGTGGCGCGTTGGCACCACGCCGATCATCGCCGCCGTTACCGCCGCGGCGATCCTGCAGCGACCCAGCCCTTCCGACATTGGCATCATCCCCGGCTCGCTGGTCGCCAGGATCAACTGGATCCTGCCACGATATACCGATGACCCCACCCTGAACCACATCGTTAACTTGCTCGAAAGCATGGGCAACCACGTATACGATCCGCTAGAGGCACAGCATCGAGACGACCCTGACCTCTATCAGCGGATGGTCGGCGACTACACCGACGTGCTGCAACGGTCGTATTCGACGGCCACCACCCTGCGGGCGAGGATCGAGGCAGATTTGTTGCAGTTCTGGCGCCTGAACATCTCGCCGTCCGACCACGACGGCTGGATCGTCGTCGATGGCCTCCTGCTCACCGATACGCCCAACGCCATCGGTCTCGTCAAGAGTGCCCACGCCCAGCACTTTCACGGTCAGGAGGCGGCGGTACTCTACGATCTGCCAATCGGGCATCGAACCAGCGCCTATACGCTCGCCGATTCTGACGTTCGGGAAGGAGCAGAGCGCGCCATGTGGTACCTGCGGATGCACAACGCCACCGGCCAGGATGCGCGGCACGGCCTGATCCGGCTCGAAACCCCGGCGGTGTTGGCCGACCTCGACCTGATCGACCCGATCTCGTCCTGGATTCTCGCCGAGCGAGCGCCTCGTGCATCGACCGACGCCCGCTGGCCCACCCTGCTCTACCCGATTCACCTGCTCGAACGCATGCTCAAACGCCGGCTCGACACGCTCACCGCCGGCTGGCCGACCTGATATCTGGAGACATTAGCTTTATGGACGACACCTTTGGACTCCGCTCACTCACCATCGACTCGCCCGCCTCGGCAACCGGCACGATCCGGCAGTTCGATCCGTTGATCGACCGCAAGACCGGCGAGATCGGTCGCGTCGTCAGCAGCGAGAGCGAGCCGTCTGGCTCCCACATCTTCTACTTCTGGGCCGATGACGCCGCCCTCACGCTCGACGTCGGGCACATCGTCGTCGGCTTCTCCGAGGAGGCAGCGGTCGTTGCAGTTGTCGACGAGCCTCGCCGCTACTCGGACATGGCATCCTTTCTCGACGACTACTTCGACCGCCACGTCGAGCTCGGCCTTGCCGACTCCGGATCGACCCAACGCCCCGAGATTTTGGTGTTCGAGGCCAAGGTGCTTGCCACCAAACACGTCCGCGACGATGTCGCCTCCAAACGCCCGGTCGTCAACGGTCCGGTCTACTTCGCCACTCCCGAGGCGATCGAGTTTGCGCTTGGCCTCGACAACTACTCGGGCGCGCCGATCCCCGCGGTGATGCATACCAACGGCAACTTCGAGCGCGATCTGGTTGAGGGCGATGTCGTGCGCGACGAGCATGGGCGTCCCCGCTTTCAGCGGACGCCGATTTACCTGGATGAGGACTACCTGCTCGGGCCGGAAGCCGGTCACGCCAACTGGACAGGGCAATCGGGCCTGGCAACCAAGACCAGCCACGCGCTGTTCCTGATCAGCTCCGCGTTTCAGACGATGGAGAAGAAGAACAAGAAGGTCGCGGCGCTGATGTTCAACGTCAAGGGCCCGGACCTGCTCTGGCTCGACAAGCCTGCGCAGCCGTCCGAACAGGACGCCGCGATCTACGCCGCCAACAAGAATTTTGGCCTGGGCAAGGACGATCTAGACGCCTACGACGCTTTCGGCCTCGAGCCCCGCGCCTTTCACAACACCCGCATCTTCGCGCCGTTCCGCCCCGGAATGGAGCCAAAGGATATCGCGGGCACGGTCAACCTGGACGATTTCAGGAACTACCGATCGCTGAATACCGATCGCTCCATGCCCGGCGAGACCGAAAACGTCTTTCCCGTGCTTTGGTCACTGGACACGGCGCTTAACTACCCTCATAGAATCTTCAACTTCAACGACCTGGACGACAAGCTCTGGGGATTCATTTATGAACTGCGCGAACAGAGAGTCAAGTCGATGGCTCAGCTCAACGCGAAGTTCGAAGAGATCAATGCGTACTTTCAGAACGAAGGAGTGAGCGACTATTGGGAGGGTCACCACAAGGCGACGATCCGCAAGGCGCAAAACCGGTTCAAGGGTCTTCAGGACAAGCTCGGAGGCCTGCTCTCTCACGGAACGGTCCGCTCGTCGGCAATTCCGACTCCAGACTCGCAGTTCGTCGACCAGGAACTTCGCGTCATCGACATTTCCCAGACGAACTCCATCTCCGCCGAGCTGTTGGTCACCTCGATCATCAACGCCGTATGGAAAATGGCGGAGCGGTCTGACCTCGGCGTCGACAAGCTGATTATCTTCGTGGATGAGCTCAACAAGTACGCGCCCGCCGGTGGCGATGGCGGCCTGCGTGACACCCTCGTGGACATCGCCGCTCGCGGTCGCCACCTCAACGTTGTCCTGTTCGGCGCGCAGCAGTTCCGCTCTCGCGTCGACGGCGAAATTCTTGGCAACTGTGGCACCTCGCTCTACGGACGGGTTGGTGACGAGGAGATCATCAATGCCGCCTACCGGTCGATCTCGGAGACGTCGAAGTCAGAGCTGCTCGGCCTGTCCAAGGGTCGATTGCTGATCCGGCACGCGCACTTTCGCGAGCCGTTGTTCGGCGCGTTCCCCATGCCGCCCACGATCCGGGGCATCGACGGCCAGCGCGTTTTCGGCAGGCAAATCGAACAAGGCTTCAAGATGCCCGAGGATCCGCTTATCTCGGTCCTCGGGAGCGTCATGGGCGATCATGCCCCATCCCGCGCCGAGATCGCAACGCACTGTGCCGGCCTCTCGCCCGAAGTCATTGATGAGGTCGCGCGGCAGATTCGCCGGGACTACTCCGGCGGCAACCATCGCGGGGACGCCTGGAGGCAGGCGAAGAAACTTCTTACAAGTAGACGTTACGGAGCCAACCACCGATGACCCGGCCACTGCGCATTGCCCACATCAGCGACACCCACCTTGGCTATCGCGCCCTGCCAGTGCAAGACGCCGCGACGGGCCGAAACCAGCGATCGGTCGACATCGACCGGTCCTTCACCAGGGCCATCGACGACATCCTGCGACAGGAGGTCGACCTGGTGATTCACGGCGGCGACGTCTTTCATCAGAGTCGCCCGAGCTGGTATGCGGTCCGCCACTTCGTCACCGAGATGCGGCGAATCGAGCAGGCCGGCATCCCGACGGTGGTGATCGCCGGCAATCACGACACGCCGCGCTATCGCGCAGGCGGCTCGGTCTTCAGCCTGCTGGAGGTGGCATTGCCGGATACCCGGATTTCGGCGGGCTACGAGGAAGATGAGTTCGTGTTCGAGGATCTCGGGCTGCGGATTCAGGCGGTCCCGCACGGGGCGCTGATCAACCCGGACGCCGCCGTCACCTACGCCATTCCGGATTATCGGAACATCCTCGTCACCCATGGCATGACGGCGGGCATTCTCGATCCCGGCGTCGTCACCGAGCCGGGTGAGCAGGAGCTTGACAGCAGCCTGTTCCAGGCGGAGTTCGACTACATCGCGCTGGGTCACTACCACGTCTCGATCCCGGCGTTCCCGACCGCGTGGTACTCCGGCTCGACCGAGCGCATGGGCTGGGGTGACGCGGAGGCGACGCCTGGCTACCTGATCGTCAGCTTCGACGGGGACGGACTCTCCGGCAATCCCGAGCATCGCACCGTCCAGTGCCGTCCGATGGAACTGCTCAAGCCTGTCCATGGCGATACGCTGTCCGTGCCGGAGATCGTGGATAGCGTGCTCGACCAACTGGAACGCCTGGGCAACCCCGAGGCGCTGACGCGCGTGCAGGTCCGCAACGCCGACCGCCAGCAGTACCGCGAGGTCGAGCGCATGCTGCGCCGCGAGACGTCCGGCAAAACGCTCCATCTCACGATATCGCGCCAGGCGCCGGCAGAATCCCCGATGGCCGTGGACATCGACCGTTCCGCATCGATCCGGGATCTGCAAACGCTCTTCTCCGAATTCGTCGCGCAGCGCAAGGGCGAGCACTATTCCGCCGAGTTCGCCACCCGGTTTCTCGAACGGGGCTCGTCCGCCTTGCAGGAGGCGCAGCAACGCGTGACCGATAGCGAGTTGGAAGGCGGCGGCGCATGATCATCACCAAACTCACCCTCGAAAACTACAAACAGTATCGCGGCGAGCAGAGCTTTCCGATCGCGGAAGACGCCATTGTCGGCGTGGTCGGCGCCAACGGCGTCGGCAAGACCACCATCTTCGAGGCAATCGAGTGGTGCCTTTACAAGCCATCCTCGATCAGGAACACCGACATTCGCCCACGGACGGTCGGCGGCGAGGTGCGCGTGGTCGTGCAGATGACGACTCAGTCCGGCCACGAGGTTTACGAGGTCGAGCGCATCCTCAAGCGGGGCGCCACCCAGGCAACGGTCTACAGGCTGACTGATTCAGGCGGCAGCGAGCCGATCGTGCAAGGCACCCGCGAGGTTACCGACTTCATCACCACCCGCCTGATCGGTCTCAGCCATTCGGCCTTTGTGGCGACCTTCTTCACCCGGCAAAAGGAACTCAGCTTTTTCGGCGGCCTGGGCGCGACCGATCGGCGACGAGAGGTGGGCAAACTGCTCGGGTTCGAGACGATCAAGCAGGCCCAGACCATCATCGGTGAGGAGCGCGGCAGGGCTCGGAGCGACGCCGACGCGCTCCAGAGACGATACGACGCGCAGACCTCGGGCCGATACCTCGACGCGGAGATTGAAGAGATTTCCGGCACGATCAGCGAGCGGATCGAGGCGGTCGGCATCGCCCGCAACTCGTTGACCTCCGCGGAACAGCAACTCGCCGCAACCGAGCAGGCGAATCAGCTCCTGCAGGAGCAGCGCGACCAGGATGCCGCAATCGCGGCTGATCTTCGAGACCAGCAATCCCAGCGGACCGCGGCGACGGAGCGCCGGGACGGCATCAACGCCGACCTTGAGCGCCTCGACCATCAGCAGGAAGAACGGGCATCCCTCGCGACCCAGGCCGCCAAACGCGAGGAGCTCGCGGCGCGGCGAGCGTCCCTTGAGACCGAGCGGGAGCGGTTCGAACGCCGCCATCAAGCGCGAAAAGACGAGAAACGCGGCGAGCAGGAGCTGGCAGACCGAGTTCAGGATTTACGTACTATCGTAGATCGCACGGCCAAAGGCACTTATTCGCCGGATTGGTCTTGGTCTGACGCGGATTCCGGCTCTCCCATTGAGGCTATCGACCGCCTTGTCACGGTCGCAAGCTCGGTTGACGTCACCGGCATCGAGCAGCGATGCGGATCGCTGAAGCAGGCGGTGATCGCGTCAGAGACGCTCGAACGTGAGCGCAAGACACTCGCGACATATCTAGAAAAACGACAAAAACTTCAGGATCAGGCGACCCAACTCCTCGCCGACGGCGATCCTTCCCAATTTCAGCAGGGGGCCACTGCGCGCCTCAACGAGTCACAAGCCAGACTCAGTGACAAGAGGGCTGAAGCAGACGCCCTGGCCTCACAGCAGGACCGATCACGCCACTTGATCGAGCGCCTGCGACAGCAACAGTTCGACGATGTCTGTCCGACCTGCGGACGCGCCTTTGATGATGACGAAGCGCAGCTGGTGATTGCGACCATGAGTTCCGCGATCTCCGCGAGAGACGAGGCCATCGTCGCCATCCACCAGGAAGCGGAACACCTCGCCAACGAGGTCAAGGCAGCGCAACACGAGATCGACGCGCTCCGAACGCGGGAGAAGGCGATCCTGGAAACGAAGACCCGCATCGCCAACAGCGCCGAGCACATCGAGCGGCAGGAAGCCGAAGCGCAACGGTGGCAGACCACGCTCAGTGAGGCGCTGCAAGCGTTGTCGCTTTCAGCCGCTCCGACCAGCGACCAGATCAAGGCGGCTGATCAGGAACTGGCTCACAAGCGCGACCTGCACGGCGCCACCCAGCCACTTCAGATGATTCAGCGCAACGTGCGGGATGCAGTGCAGCGGCGACAGCAGGCAGAAAAGGATCTGGCCAGCCTTACCGACATCGCGTGGGACCCCGATCTCTACCGCGCCGTCACCACAGATCACGAGCAGGCGTCTCGCGCGGCCAGCGCCATTGAGCAAATCGACCGGCAACTCGCGAGACGACCTCAGCTAGACCACGATCTCAAGTCGACCTCCGAGGCGATGAAGGCGTGCGACGAGGCAGTCAACGGACTGGAGGCGAAACGCAAGGAGTTGGGCTTCGACCCGCTATCGTTGCAGACGTCCAACGAGGCGCTTCGGACGGCACGCCAGCAGGACCGAAACGCCCGGGATCATCTCCATGCCGCCGAGCGGACGAAGCGCGAGGCGGAGTTTCGGCTGGAAACGCTCAAGAAGGAGCAGCAACAACTCGCCGACCTGGCCCGCGAGGCAGACGAACGCCGTCGAGTCCATGAAGATCTCAATGTCATGTACAGCGAGTTCTCGGAATTCGACAAGTTCGTGGCGCAGCACCTCTCGCCCATGCTCAGCGACATCACCAGCGACATTGTGACCGAGATGACCGATGGCAAATACGACCGCGTGACGTTCGATGAAGACTACGGCATCAAGGTGTTCGACCAGTCCGACGAGGGCTTCCCGCTTGACACCTTCTCAGGCGGCGAGCGCGACGCGGTCTCCCTGGCGGCGCGGCTGGCGCTGTCCCGGATCATCGGCCAGCAGGCAGCCAACCCTCCCGGATTTCTGGTCCTGGATGAGGTGTTCGGGTCGCTGGACGCAGACCGGCGCGAACGAGTGCTGACGCTGTTGGGTCAACACTCCAACGAGTACTTCCGGCAGATGTTCGTCATCTCCCACGTCGACGATGTCCAGCAGTCGCCCGTGTTCGACACGATCTGGCAGGTGGAGCAACGTGATGATGGCTCCAGCCAGTTTGTCACCAACGAAGGCGCGTTGTCCGAAGCGCTGGAAGACAAATAGCGCCTGGGTACGCAAATGACCCAGGCGCTATTCGTAATCATTGGTTCTTGATGTCCAAGGGTTTAGTCTCGGTCGTCGACAATCGTCGTGTCCGGCTCGGGCTCGTCCAGAGCCGCATCCTTCACCACAATCCTGTCCGGGCCAACGGTCACCACGTTGTCGACGCTGATCAGGCTGTTCCCGCTCATGAACCCTCGACTCACTTCGAGAAAGTCGATCTGGAAGCTCTCGCCGTCGAAGTCGATCGAGCTTACTGACCCGACTTCATCACCGCCCTCAGTCAACACCTTTTCCTTCTCGATCTCGTCGAAGGCTATAAGACCGTTGGGAAGCCGCCCATCGGCGATGGTCTCCAGCACACTTTCAGAATCTACAGTGATCGCATCATGGCCCACGTGCTTGATCGCATCCACCGCCAAGAGTCTTTGCGCCTCGGGCTCCTCCATTAACCCGCTGTTGGGCGCCACCAGGAATCCCTGAACGCGCTTATCATCCGGGGAGAACAGCACTCGCTCTACAGTTCCCAAGCTCTTGCCCGCGTCCACCGCGAAGACCTGCATACCTACCAGTTGCTTCACATTCACGTTGCGTCCCCTCACTTCGCGCTCATCCAGCGCAGATTTATTCGACATCGTTACCCGCATTTATTCGCAGGAGCCATGCCATCGCTGACCTCGGCTAGTGGCGCGTCTCGAGCTCAAAGCGAGCCGCAACAAAGTTCGACGCGTAGCGGCAGACCCTGTGTCTGCGAACGGTGGTGAATCAGCAGGCTGGGCCGATTCAGGATCGGCCACTACGCATCCGCGTTTTGACTCCGATGTTGGCTCGCTGCGTGTCGGCGCGTCACACCTCCACGGCCTTCTGAAGCGCCGGCAACGTATGGCATCATTGCTGCCGTGTACGCGTCAGCCATCCGGCAGCTCGCCTCCGTACGATGATGGCGGCAACAACATTCATCGGGAACTATCCCGTCCCGCCCATGCGAGGGGTTCATGTCGACCGAAACCGAATCGCCGCCAACCCAACGCCCGAGGACGGGAAGGCGCCGGAAGCTTCAGGCGCCTTCCGATCGCTGGGGCTTCCCGCTCCTGGTGTTCGCGGTGCATTGGATCATCGCGCAGGTTCCGGGGACCATCACCTTCGTCTTCGGCTCCACGCGACCGCCACTCGACCCACCGTTTGAAACTGGAGCAAGCTGGGCATACAGCATGCCGCTCGGTCCCATGACTGGACTGGCGCATTATCTCGTCGAGCCGATGCGCCATTGGGATGGGACCTGGTACCGGCTAGTGGCAACAACCGGCTATGACTCTACCGGCATCGCCTTTCCCGCCAAGGCTGCCTTCTGGCCGCTCTATCCCTGGATGATGGAGTTCTTCAGCGGCATTACCTCGATTTCTCCGGAGAGCATCGGATATATCATCTCGAACGTCGCCTTTGCGTTCGCGCTCGTCCTGCTCTACCAGCTCGTGTCGATGGACCTGACGGTTGACGTCTCCCGCCGCACGCTCTGGGCGATCGCCCTGTTCCCCACCGCCTTTTTCTTCACCGCCGTTTACACCGAATCTCTCTTCCTGCTCCTTACAGTTGGCTGCCTGCTAGCGGCGCGGCGCGGCAACTGGTGGGCTGCAGGCATCATCGGCCTCCTGGCGGCGCTGACCCGATCCGCCGGGGTGATGCTGCTGGCGCCTATGGGCATTCTCTTCCTGCAACAATACGGCGCCGACATCCGGCGCTGGTTCCCCTCGATCTTCCCGGCGGCGCTACCCGCGCTGGGACCGCTGCTCTTCGGCTGGCATCTCACCACCGCTGGCCTCCAATTCTTCGACTGGATCAACGTTCAGTGGCAATGGAACCGCTTCCGCGCCACGCCCTGGGAAACATTCCAGTGCGCCACCGTGGGCTGCGAAGCCATCATCCCGAACGTCGGCACGGATCAGGCACGCGGCGTCGATTGGAGCTGGGTTGAGGAGCTTGCAGGCTCTCCAACATGGTCGACCATCACCTCCGCCGGTTTTCGGGACGCCTTCGCCCGTGGCGACTGGCTTGAGCTGGTGGTTACTATCGGCGCGTTTGTCCTGGTGCTGCTGGGCATTCGCCGCATCCCTCTCTACTACTTCGCGCTCGTTCTGCCGCCCCTAATCGTGCCGCTCTTCAGCCCCAGTTCAGTTCATCCGCTGATGAGCATGCCCCGGTTCGTGCTGCCGATGTTCCCGCTGTTCGTGGTGTTCGCCCTGCTCGTCACCAACCGCAAGGCGGGCGTCACGCTGGCGACGCTTTCCGCGGTCGGCATGGCTATCCTGACAATGCAGTTCGCGAACTGGTACTGGGTGTCCTGACGGCGTTCCCATCGGTTCAGGACCGGGTACAATGCCGTGGACATTGGACTCGTGCCCTGACATTCATCGACCAGACATGGCGATGGCTGCGGGCTGCCTTGAGGAGATCAGCGGACGTGGTAGAGGTACAGGATCGTTCACGAGAAACGCCCGTCGAGGTTCGCCCGATGACCGGCGGTCAGGCGCTGGTCGCATCGCTCATGCGGCAGAACATCGACACCATTTTCGGACTTCCAGGCGTCCAACTGGACGGCGCCTTTGACGCCCTTTATGACGCTCAGGCGAGCGGTGACATCCGGGTCATTCACCCTCGCCACGAGCAGACCACCGCCTACATGGCCGATGGATACGCCCGCACCACCGGCCGGATCGGAACCTGCCTTGTCGTGCCGGGACCCGGCCTCCTCAACGCCACCGCCGCCCTCTCCACCGCCTACGCCTGCAACAGCCCGGTGCTATGCATCACTGGCCAGATCCAGTCCGACCTGATCGGCGTCGGGCGCGGCATGCTGCACGAGATTCCGAACCAGCTGGAGATGGTACGGTCGGTCGCCAAGCACGCCGAGCGCGCCACGAAGCCGGACGAGATTCCCGGCCTTGTCGACCGCGCCGTGCGCGAGCTCTGGGTCGGTCGCGTCCGGCCCGTCGAGATCGAGATTCCGCCGGACACGCTCTTTGCCACCTCTGAGGTTGAGTTGATGGCGCCTGTCCCGGAACGGGAACGGCCATCTGGGGATCCCGACAAGGTGGAACAGGCGGCGAAATTGCTCGGCCAGGCCGAACGACCGATGATCTTCTCGGGTGGTGGCATCCTCGGCTCGGAGGCATGGGGAGAGTTGCAAGCGTTGGCGGAGATGCTCCAGGCGCCGGTCGCGATGTCGTCCAACGGCAAGGGCGCGTTGTCGGATCGCCACTACCTCGCGCAGAACTCGGTCGGGGCGATGGCGCTGATCGACAACGCCGACGTCATCCTCTGCGTCGGCACTCGCATGATCGAGCCAGCCACCTATCCTTGGGGGCTGAAGCCAGGTCGTACTGTCATCCACATGGACATTGACCCGGAGGAAGTTGGCCGCAACTACGATGTCACTGTCGGCATCGTCGCCGACGCAAAGGCAGGGCTGCTGGAGCTCATCGACCGCAGCGGAGCCCACAACCGGTCACGCGAATCGCGTGAGGACGAGCTCATCGGTATCAAGCAGTCGGCGCGGGCGAAGCTGGATTCGATCCAGCCGCAGGCGTCGTTTGCTCGCGCCATCCGCGACGAGTTGCCGGAGGACGGGATCTTCGTCGGCGAGATGACGCAGATCGGCTATTGGAGCAATCTGGGCTTTCCGGTCTACCAGCCTCGCACCTATCTCACGCCCGGATACCAGGGGACGCTCGGCTGGGGCTTCCCGACATCGCTCGGGGTCAAGGTCGGCAACCCGGGCAAGGTAGTGGTGTCAGTAAACGGCGACGGCGGCTTCGGCTTCGCGCTCAATGAACTGGCCACGATGGCGAAACACCAGATCGGCACGATCACGATCGTCTTCAACGACAGCGCCTTTGGCAACGTCCGCCGCATCCAGCAGGTCTCATTCGACGGTCGCACCATCGCCAGCGACCTCGACAACCCCGACTACGTCAAGCTGGCCGAAGCATTCGGCGTGACCGGACGGCGAGCCATCTCACCGGAGGCGTTGCAGATAGCGTTGAGGGACTCGATCAAGGCCGACGAGCCGACGCTGATCGAGGTGCCGGTCGAGCAGATGCCGGACCCATGGCGGTCGCTAAATTTTCGATAGATTCACGCTTCAACACGTAGTGGCCGATCCTGAACTCCGGTATCGGCCCGTCTTGCCATGCATGACCAATGGCAGACACAGGGTCTGCCGCTACGAACGCCGTCGCCCTACGTTGACTCTTCTTCATGGTTTAACACCCCGGCGTCGAGCAACTGCCGGGTGATAAAGGCGTTGTTGGCCTCGATCAGCTTGATCGCATAGGTCGCGGCGGCCCCGACCGCGGCGAATCCCGCCGACTCCAACTCCTCCTCAATTGTCTCTCCGGACTCGGCGCTCGCCTCCGCCGCCTCTTCCCGGAGCAACTCCTCCAGGTACGTGTACAGTTGCGTCTCGCTCATCCCGAGAACCTGGTCGATTCGCCCGTCGCTCATTTGAATCCCCTTCTATGCCGTCTACCGGTCGCAACGCTGCCAACACTCCACCGCCTGGCATGTGCGCAACGCATGAATCAGGCGCAAACGTGCTTGACACCCATGCCCGAAAAGGCGCGTTGCGATGCGGAGTCCCTTTGCTATACTCCCATCGCCTGCAAGTTCGTCGTTGACGAGCGTTCGAGCGGATTGCAGCGGGCCCAGACGTATCCCATTCCCAACGTAGTTCCTCGCATCAAGGGGAAGGAGCTGAGCCATGACGTATGTCATCGCACAACCCTGTATTGGGGTCAAGGACGCATCATGCGTCGAGGTCTGCCCGGTCGATTGCATCCATTCAGAAGACAGCGAAGAGCAATATTTCATCAATCCCGTAGAGTGCATCGACTGCGGAGTCTGCGCTGAAGTCTGCCCGGAGGAAGCGATCTATTTCGAGGACGATCTTCCAGAGCAATACGCCAGCTTCACCGCGCTCAACGCAAAGTACTTCGAGTAACAAAGGGCCTGAAGCATGATTACGCACGGAAACGCCCCGCCAGCATCATTCCTGGCGGGGCGTTTCCGTGCGTCCCGATCAACCGCCATCGACTCCCGGTTCCGGAGTCGGGGTCCCGGTGGCCTGCGCCTCGGCCGGCAGGCTGTACTGCGCCGTCCACACCGCATCCTCGTTCACGAGGTAGACCGTGCCGCTGGCTTCGTCGATGGCGACATCCTGCAACCCCGCAAATGGCGCCGACACCCCGGATTCTTCAGTTGAAAAACCGCCAGGCAATCGCAATTGCCAGGCATTTTCCGATCCAGGGTCGAACACCACGATCCATCCGTCCTCGCCATCCCGCATGGCGACGTAGAGCAGTTGCGTCCCGGCACCGACCAGGATCGACTGTGGTTCCCCGGATTCGGTGAATGGCGCGTCCTGACGGTCTTCGAGATCGCCTTGCAGATAGGTCAGCACCTCGCCGTCCTCAAGAAGCACGTAGATGTTGCCGTCAATCGTCATGTCGATCGCGTTGACCAGGTCAGGCCGAACCGGCGCCAGCACCCAGTCGTTGGGTTGGGCAACGCCGTCCTCAGTTTCGGTATCGAAGCGGTAGATGTTGCGAAACTCCTGCTCCAGAATGTACAGGCTGCCGCCAAACGCGCCGACCGACCCAGGGCTCCACGCGCCCAGGTCGTTGATATCAGCCAGACGGATCGCGTTCCATGACCCTTCCGGCTGCAGCTTAAAGACGTGTATGCCGTCGGTGACATAGAACCCGGTCACGTCGAGCGCCATGCCAAACAGATTGCCGACCTCGGCATCGCCGACGGCTTCGTCCTCACTCAGCACCCGCACGATCTCACGCTCCTCGGGCCGGAGTTGGAACAGGCTGCCATTCACCAGAAACAGGCCACCTTGCGCAAACTTGGCGCGCGTATCCGCCCCCTGCAACTCTTCCGGCAGGCTGCCTACCCGCGTGAGCCCGACCAGCCGGATGACGTTGTCCAGACCATCCCGCGCGCTCGTGATCGCCGCCTGCCGCGGCGCAACGCTGTCTTCCAGCGCTCCATCTTCTTGAGCGGCATCCAGGGTATCCTGCGCAAGATCGAGCAACTGGCGGATTCCTTCAGGATCAGACGTGTCCTCCGCCGCCACAATGTATTCATCCACCTGGCTCAACGTTGCGGTGACGTCAATCGCAGGATCTTCGAACCGGGGCAACAGGCTCCAGACACCAAAGCTGATCAACGCAACCACCAGTAGGAACGCAACGCCAACAACAGCCCCGCCGAACGGAAGTCTCGGCAGCTCATTGCGCAATCTCGAATCTACCCGGTCTGACGACACACCCCGGTGCAGCTGCACGCCATGGGTGCGTGCCATGCCATATTCCCGTGTTTGATTCGGGGGGTTCCACGTTTCTGTCATATCCCGCTCGCGTCGGAACCTGGACCCGCTCCCTTTCCACCTCGACCGGCGTTCCTGCTGCTCGGCGGGCGACTGCTCGGACGACGCCTCGCTATCGTCGTCAAACTCCTCGAGCGTCATGGCCCGCGGAGCGGCACGAGGACCAGCCGAAATAAGCGGTCTGATCCTTGATGGCATCAGTCGCCGCACCTGCGCCCACGCCCGTTTGCGCCGTTCCCGCAGTTTCCAGCCGACATCGCCCAGCGTGACAACGCCAAAGGACCCTGGGCGGGGGGGGAACGCAAGCACCAGCGCCGAGCCGTCCTCGATTCCCTGCGAGATCAGCAACCCCCGAAACACGTCCAGTGCGTGGTCGGGAGATCGACCGTGATACCCCGCCAGGTCAGCGACCCGCAATCCGGTCTCCGCCAGTTCCCCAGCCCACGCCTGGGCAAGGGTCAACGTGCAGATCATCACCGCATCGCCGTCGGAAAGCTCTGTCTCGGCGAGAATCGGCGCGGTCCAGGAGGTATACCCCAGTGGTTCCGGGACCGTGCCGTTGTCGCCCGAATAGTCCGGTAGCCACGAGAGCAGGTCGGGCACCGCGTATGCGAGCCCGTCCTCGATCAGCATGACCTGACCGGGCGGGACATGCCCGATCGTGCAACGATGCCCGTCGATCAGCACGACCGTCGCCCCGACCAGCACCTTGCGGTCGAAGCCGCCGGACGATCCCGGATGCCCTTCGTCGTACAGCATGCCGTTGGCGGCGGCGAAGGACCTGCCAATCGCCTCATCGGGAGGCAAGTCGTGCATTGCCGCCAACTCGGAAAGGATGAGCGACTTGATCATCCGCGCCAGCTCGAACGATCTGCCGTCGGACTCCACCGGTTCGGTGGCAACGATGATTCCGCGCGAGCGTTGCTCCACGAATTCGTCCAACGCGACCTCGATCCAGTCGCTCATATCGATTGGCGTGCCGCCTGCGACCGAAAAACCAACGGCGAGGGGCGGGGCAAGAGTCATGGTCGTGTTCCGGACGGCATGCCAATATCGTAGAGGCAGACCCTGTGTCTGCCCATTGTGAGATCAGCACGAGCCAAAGGCATAGCGGCATCACGATCACCTGCCGGTAGTCGTGTTCGTACATATCAGTGTAAACCGGCACAGCCGAGAGTTGCCGAGCGCGCAATGGCAAACGCGCCCAAACCGAAGCCGGTTGGGCACGCTCGCGACTTCTGGTGTTCGCATGGCAATGGCTATCGCGGTGAGGCGGTCGCGTTCGTGTACGCTCCATCATTGGAGCGTACCGGCATTCCAGGCTGACGGTTCTGCGTCCGTGGCCGCTCTGGACGCTCGGGCTGCCTGGCAACGCGGCTAACCGGCGCACCGGTCTCTCGCTCGATCTCCGCCAGCACCGCCTCGCCCCTCGACCGGAGGTGCGAGCCGCTGGCCCCGAGCTGATCCGCCAGCTCCAGGGCGTGTTCGAGCACTTCGACCGCCTCCTCGTCGCCACCCTCGTTGTGGAGCCTCGCGCCGATATTGACCAGCATCATCGTCTCGCCGTAGACGTCGTCCACCTCCCGGCTGAGATTCAGCGCCTGCTCGTAGGTGTCCAGCGTCTCCGGGTGATTGGCGGTATCCATCATGACGGCAAGGCGCTGGAACATCGCGTTGAGCAGAGTCGGATCGTCCAGCTCATCGGCCAGGGCAACCGCCTGATCCAGTGCGTCGACCGCCGCGTCCATTTCACCGACCCGTTGCGCGACCTTGGCCATCCGACTATAGAGCCGGACGGCTGCCTCCCGGTCGCCGGACTTCTCGGCGACATCGAGCGCCTGCTGGTAATAGGTCATCGCGTTCTGGGTTCGTCGCGCTTCGACCGCCATCGCTCCCAGCGACGACAGGGCGGCGATCTGGTTATCGGTCTCTCCGAGCCGTTCGAACCGGTCGAGCGCTGTCTCGAAAGCCGCCCGCGCCTCGGCATATTCGCGCTCGCCTGCGAAGATCTCGCCCAGCAGAAGAAGAATTCCGGCCTCGATCGAGGTGTCCTCGATCGACCTCGCCGCGGTGATGCCCTCCCGAAGTGCCCTGATCGCCTCCCGAGGCTGGTTGTAGCGCCAGAGCGCCTCGCCGATAGCTGCCAGCCATTGCGCCTCGTGCCGGGTTTCTCCCTGCTCTCGCGCAAGCTCGAGTGCATCGGCCAGGTGATCCAGGGCTTCCGCCGGCTGATCCAACTGCGTCAGCGCAACCCCCGCACCGCCATGCGCGCGCTGCAACCCGTCGCCATCTTGCCGCTCCTCGGCCATGGCGATTGCCTCGAAGAACACCGCGCGAGCCTCGTCCGCCCGATGCAACTCCAGCAACTGGGTGCCGTACTCAATCGCATCACGTACCGCCGATGGAGCATTGGTCTGCGCGCCGATACGAACCCGGTCAGCATCACGAGTCACGGCATTTTCCTTTCTGCCGAGCTGACGCTCGGCGGTCGACAACATCTCGAGCGCCTGGTTTTCCATCGTCAGATCGCCGAGCTGCCGCG
>JACCVC010000225.1 GCA_013698305.1 Chloroflexia bacterium | reverse complement strand
TGGCCGGGGATCTCGGCGAGAAGGAAGTCGCCGCGCTCCTGAAGGAGAACCTCGATCAGGAGAAGGAGATGGCGAAGAAGGTCGAGTCCATCGCCAAGCAGGTCGGCAAGGAAGCCAAGGCCGAAGCTGCGGCGTAGCCCGCTCAACTCAAGAGATCACGTACACGGCGGGCGCCTGTCATTGATAGGCGTCCGCCGCTGTGTGCCGGTCGTCGACGCTGATCGCCACTGCGCCGATCAGGATCACCACGCCGATCAGCATGAACATGATCGACAACGACCGCCCCGCCAGCCAGCCCAGCAGGACACCGCCCGCGCCGATATAGACGGTGACGATGGCGTTGATCAGCGACAGTCCGGTCGCCCTCGCCTCATCGGGCAGGTGTGCATTGAACAAGCCGGAGAACAGCGGCGCGCTCAGGTGCATCGCGCCCCATTGCGCGACGAACAGCGCGACCGCGAGCCAGGCGACCTGGTTCCAGGCCATCGCCAGGTACAATACTCCCGGTATTCCCGTCGCCAGCACCAGGCTCCACCGTGTCCCGAGCATCAACGGCAGCTTCCATGCGTAGAACTGGGCGACGACAACCACGACCGACGCCAGGCTCAAGCCCACCCCGAACCATACCCCCGGCACGCCCGTTTCCAGAAAGTACTGCTGGTAGAAGACGAGCAGGTGCGCGCCGAATGAGCAGGTCAAGATCGACAACAGGATGATACGGCGCAGGTCGCGGTTCGTCCAGATCGATGTCCAGGCCAAGCCGAGCAGTTTCCGGGTGTCTGGCCGAACGCGATGGGCGAAGTGATCGCCCTCCCGCAGCGCGAAGCTGAGCGAGGCGGCGGTAGTCACCGCCAGCGCGCCCATTACGATCGTGAGGGTCATCCGCGAGAGGGTGAGGTCAGCGGCGATCAGTCCTCCGACGCTGTATGCCACGACGCTGCCCAGTTGCGTCGCCGCGCCGAGCGCCCCCGTGGCGCGTTGCATGGCGGAGGTGCGATTGCCCTCGGGCAGCGACTCGTAGAGGATCGCGTGGACGCTGCCGGACGCGAAGGCGAAACCGGTGCCGGTGATGAACTGGATCAACAGGAAGGTGGGATAGTCCCGCGCAAACAGAAACAGGAACTCGCCACCAGCCAGCACGATCAGCGCCGCCCGGTAGCTCCAGACGTGCCCGAAGCGGTCTGCCAGCACTCCGGTCGGAATCTCCATCACCAGCGACGACACCAGCAGCATGGTCTGGAGTCCCGCGATTTCGGCAATGGTGAGATTTCGCTGCAACAGGTATGGCGTGATGAAGGGGACGAAGAAGTAGAGCTGGCCGAAGAACGAGATCAGCGCCACCATCCGCAGGGTGGACATCGCGCTGTTCGATTGCCAGGAGAGCAGATGACGGAACATCAGGATCACAACCTCGTTGAGAAGGTGAGGCTCCGCGCTGGGCAATCAAACCAAGGGTCTGGCGGAAACCGCCGGAGACAGTTAAAAGCGCCGTGGGGAGCCCCACGACGACAGACCAGAAGCTTCAGGACGGTAACAACCGGATCGGGCTGACGTGTGTCAGCCGATCGCACCCAGGTCAGGGCGGAGCAATCAGGATATGGTGCTCGTTGCGTCCGATGCCACAGTGATTTCAACCTCGGGTTTTGCGGAATGCTCGTTCACTCCGCTGAGAGATCGGTGAGAGTGTAGCACGACGCCGACAGACAAATTGATCGAGAATCCAGTCAGTGGTTGTCGGCGCGAGTGCCCGCCATCACGGTCGCAGGCGCGTCGTCCATCCAGCGGTGAGATGGACGGACGGTGATGACGTAGACCGGCAATCGCTCCTCAACCTGGAGCTCCACGATCCGGTCCGTGTAGAGATCCCTGACCTCGTCAGTATCTTCTACGTCCACGGTGGCGGTGATGTAGACCCCAAGCGGCTCCTCACCAATGCCCACATCAAAATGGGCATCAGGGTAGCGGTTCCGAATGATCCCTTGAAGTTCTGCGACCGCGGCCTGGACGTCAGGATGATTCAGCAATTCCAGTTCATACTTCCTGATCAGGTCCTGTACAGATGTCGCCATCTCAAATCTCCTTGCCGACGAATTGCCCGGACGAAACCCTGACCCCGGCGCAGGGCGCGGTCGGCCTGCTTCCGCGTCATCGCGTCTGGCTTGTAGTCGGCCACCTGGCTAAGATCATAATGATTGGGAAGGACGCTGCTCATAGCACTCGGATACAGTTTGCGTCGCTTGATCAATTGCCCGCCGAACGACGCCTGGACGTAGTCATGCCCCCACCGACCTTGCGGATCTCGCGGTACGATCCCGGCGATAACCAGGCTGCGACGGCCGCTTGAAAGCAGGCATAGTAGCACCGGTTCGCGCAGCTATCATAGCGGCGGTTGGCGTACTCGCTTTCGGCACATTGCAGGCTCTCTTAAGCTTTTCGCAAGTACGCGTCGATGGTCTGCTGGTCGTTCATACACTCCAATCATACTCCTTCAGCGTCTGGATTGGGGCAGAATCATCAGTGCGGGATCATCCCTATTTTCTGTGACGGGTTGCTTCTGCATCGCCGAATGAACCGGGCGATCCGCGCCGGAAAGTACGTGATCCCTCACCCCGTCACAATCCGCACCATCTTGCGGTGTCGTACACTGCCAGCAATAGATTCGAACCACCAGAGGGGCTCCACAGGACATGCCGGCAGACCAGACGCAGCATCTTTCGGGCAACGCGATCGACGCTATCCAGGAGACGACGAGCCGCATCGTCGATGCCATCGAGCGCGTCATCATCGGTAAGCGCGAGGTGATCGAGCTGACGCTGATCGGCGTGCTATGCGAGGGACACGTTCTCCTCGAAGACGTCCCCGGCACGGGAAAGACCATGCTGGCCCGCTCCCTGGCGAGCGCGCTGGGCGGGTCGTTCAACCGCATCCAGTTCACCCCCGACCTGCTCCCCACCGACATCACCGGCGCGCTGGTGTTCAGCCCCAGGACCAGCGAGTTCAGCTACCGGCCCGGACCGATCATCAGCAACGTCCTGCTTGCCGACGAGATCAACCGGGCGGGACCACGCACCCAGAGTGCCCTGCTCGAGGCGATGTCGGAGCGGCAGGTGACGGTCGATCTAGAAAGAGTCAGCCTGCCACGGCCGTTCTTCGTGATCGCGACCCAGAACCCGGTCGAGCTGGAAGGCACCTTCCCGCTGCCGGAGGCGCAGTTGGACCGCTTTCTGATGCGGACGACAATTGGATACCCCTCCGCCGATGATGAGCGGAAGATGCTGCGCCGCTTCCGCAACACCGTCCCACTGGACGATATCCAGGCGGTTACCGATCCCGACACGCTGCAACGGCTGATCGCACACATACAGGATGTCCACATCAGCGTGGCCGTCGAGGATTACCTGCTGCAGATCATTCACAGCACCCGCGGCGCGGCCAATATCGAGGTCGGCGCGAGCCCTCGCGCGGCGTTGGCTCTGGCGCGTGCCTCCCAGGCGCGGGCGGCGATGAGCGGTCGCGGGTTCGTCACGCCGGACGACGTGCGGGAGCTGGCGATCCCGGTGTTGGCGCATCGCATCATCCCCACCGCGCAGGCGGACCTGCTCGGCAAGAGCGCCCAGGAAACCGTGCAGGAGGTCGTCGACAACACGCATGTGCCCACCGAACCCGTCGACGCGCGATAGAGCGGGGTTAGGGAAGCATCATGGCAACGCGAACCGAGCCAGTTCCACCGTCTCAATCAACCTGGCAGCGGCTGATCGCGTGGTGGAACACCACAGATGTCGGCATCGAGATCGCCAGGTGGGTGACGCTGGCAGGTGTCGTGATCGTGATCGGCGTCATCTTCCGCCAGCAGGCGCTCGTGCTGATCGGGATCGGCGTGGCGCTGGTGGCGTTCTCACTGCGGATCTGGTGGGATTTCTCGCTGGTCGCCGTGACCTACACGCGTCAGTTCTCCACCAAACGCGCCTTTCACGGTGACCAGGTGACGGTGACGCTGGAGACGATCAACGCCAAGCCGTTGCCGGTTACTCGGCTGGAGGTGGCTGAGCTTGTCACAGAGAACGTCGTTATCCCCAATCGCACCCTCGCCCGCACCGACATCGGCAACCGGCGGCTGTTTCGCAGCCTGTTCAGCCTTGGCTTCTACGAGCGGGTCGACTACCACTATTCGTTTCAGACCCATCACCGGGGCTGGTACCGCTTCGGTCCGGCCACCCTGACCGCAACCGACCCGTTCGGTCTGGTCCGTCGCAAGCGCCAGGTCGATGAGGTGAATGGCATTCTCACCTATCCGCGGTTGGTGCCGATGACGCAGGTGATCGTCCCCGCCCGCCAACCGTACGGCGATTTCAAACCGCCACAGCAACTGGTCGAGGATCCGTTGCGAATCGCTGGCGTACGGGAGTACGTGCCGGGCGACAGCCCGCGGCGGATTCACTGGCGAGCGACCGCCCGGACCGGGCAACTGCAAACACGGGTATCGGAGCCGTCGGCCACGCCGGTCGCGGCGATCTTTCTCGACACGATTACCTTTTCGCACCTCTGGGAGGGGCAACAGTCGGAGCTGCTGGAGCTTGCGGTGGTGATGGCGTCGTCGCTCAGCGCTCAACTGCTCGAAGGACGGCACCAGGTCGGTCTATACGCCAACGCGCCGATCCCGGAGCTATCGCGCTCGGTGCGGGTTCCACCGGGACGTCGGCCTGGCCAACTCACTCACATTCTCGGACAGCTTGCGATGATCGCGCCGGCGTTCGGGGACCGCATCGAGCAGATGATGGCAAAAGAGATCCCGAAGTTGCCGTGGGGAGCCACGCTGGTGGTGATCACCTGCCGCGTCACACCGACCATGCAGCGCATGCTGCTGCGGCTGGCTCGCGCCACCGGCGATCAGCGCGTGGTGCTGGTGACGATTGGCGACAAGCCGGAACTGGCGCCGGACCTGCGGCGGCGAGTGCCGGTCTATCACCTGGGAACGAAGGAGCGGTGGGATGAGATCGAACGCATCACCCTCGAAGCCATCGGCTGACCCGACGCCACGCCGCCGACGACGAGGATGGGCGACCTGGCCGGAAGACCTGCTGCTGCCCGTGCTGATCGCGACGATGCAGACGCTCGCGATCACGCCGCTGCTCCTGCTCTTTCTTGGCGAGGATTTCGGCCTGTCCGGCGGTCGTGCCGTGATGTGGCCGGGTGGGCTGGCGCTGCTGGGACTGGCGGGATTTGGCATGTACCGGTTCGTCTCCCGGCTGACCGACGACCCCAAGCTGTTTCAGGCGGCGATCGGCATCGGCTGGCTGATCGCCGTGGGCATCTGGTTCGGGCTGGAGCCGGTCTACGACCTCCGGGCGGTGCTGGCGGAGCCCAGTTCGCTCGTCGGCTCGCGCGGCTACCTGGTCGCGCCGTTGTTGCTGTCGCTGGGAATCTGGTGGCAGGGGATACGGTACGCCACGGTTGATTTCCTGATGTCTTCCGAGGAGATTCGCGGCACGACGCAGCGTTCGTGGCTGGTGCTGATCGGCTCGCTGGTCTTTGCGGCCCTGCTTGACAACGATGCCGGAACTGACGCCCTGGCCAGCGCCGCCTACATCATCCCGCTGGCGATGATCGCGTCGGTGGCGCTGGTGGCGGCGGCGGAAGTGCATCTGTCGCGACGGGAGATTCGCCAGAGTGGAGGGCGGGCACCCACCTGGGCGAGATGGAGCCGGCTGGTCAGTGGCGTCGGCGTCGGCATTTTGCTCGTCGTGGTGATGGTGACGCTGTTGCTGACGCCGGGCGCGTTCGCGGCGCTGATGGCGGGGTTGACCTATCTGGCGCAGGTCGCCGGCCAGATCGTGATGTGGGTGCTGTATGCCATTTTCTATCTCATCTACTACCTGATCTACGCTGTCACGGAACTGCTGCGGGCGCTGTTCGGTCTCGACATGACCGGCATGCAACAACCTGAAGCGCCGCCGGTGATCGGTGGCGACCAGATGCAGTTCGAGCAGCGGGAAGAGGGTGAGCCTTGGCCTTACGCCTGGCTACTGCGGTGGGCGCTGTTGGCCATCGTTGTGCTGGGCGCGATCCTGATCCTGTTCCGGATGGCACGAAGACTGGGCAGTGACAAGGATGACGGCATCGGGGACGAGGAACGCAGCAGTGTCTTTTCCACCGACCTGGCCAAGCAACAGCTACGTGATCTCCTTCGACGCCGCAACCGTGGATCGCGCATCCCGACGCTGAATCTCGACGCCGCGCCGGCCAGCGTGCGGGAGAGTTGGCGGTACCTGCAGGTTCTGGCGATCCGGCATGATGTCGGTCGCCGGGATGCCGAGACGCCACAGGACTTCTCGGCGCGGCTGCGGGCGGTCTGGCCGGGAACGGCGGCGGCGCTCAACGACCTGGCGAAGCGATACGAGCGGAGCCGGTACGGCGACCTCGACTCCGAGCGGGATCGTGACGCGGCGGTCGCGTCTTGGGCGGATATCTATCGCCGGAGGCGCGACGTGGAGATCGAGCGAAGGGAGGATTGATCCTTATTCGTAAACCCTCAATGATGGCGCCTGTTCCAGGAGTTCGTCAGGCACTGCTCGAAGTTCCGGAATTTCTCTTGGCAACACGCGCCAGACAACAGCGTAGTCAACAGAGTCGTAGCCATGTGTGATCCGGTTGCGAAGAGTAACGTACTCGCGCAAGTTCGGGAAAGCAACCTTCATTTCCGGGTCATGCTTGCTGGCCCGATTGAGAGCCTCGCCGACAATCTCCAATAGCTTGTGCAGAATCAATTGAAGGCCGCGGTCACTCCACATATCTTCTATTGTCTTGCCCGCCGTGAACGTTTCTAATTCCACGCAGGCGTTTCTGGCGTCAAGCAGCCGCTTGGCCGTCGGGCGCTTCATAGATATTTTGCCTTTGCTCTTACACTGCCTCGCAAAAGTATGGTTTCTTGATGGAGGGTTCAGTAATCACTTCGACCGAATGCCCAAAGTGATCCTCAAGTGCCAGGCAAAAGCGCAGGTAGCGCATTCCGACGTCATCATCATATTCGCCAAGGTCGACGATGAAGTCGA
>JACCVC010000009.1 GCA_013698305.1 Chloroflexia bacterium | reverse complement strand
AGAAGGGCATGCCCGCCTACGACGAGGAGGTCTTCGGCCCCGTCGCCGCCGTGATCGCCGCCCGGGACGAGGAGGACGCCATCCGCATCGCCAACGACACGCCTTATGGGCTCGGCGCGGCGGTGTTCACCGGGGACGTGGCGCGTGGCGAGAAGATCGCCGCCGAACGGCTCGAGGCGGGAAGCTGTTTCGTCAACGCCTTCGTCAAGTCCGACCCGCGTCTGCCGTTCGGCGGCGTGAAGGCCTCCGGGTACGGTCGGGAGCTGTCCGAGCTGGGAATCCGCGAATTCGCGTACGCCAAGACCGTCTACATCGCCTGACTTCTCAGATCGGGTTCCGTTCGAGTATCATGCAACGCTGTCCCGATTGGCGCAGAAACCCGCCTGAAACGTCAAGCGGGTTCGGTCACGATTCAGCGAGGCACGCCATGAGTTTCGATCCGCACGCTCCCGACGCCGACCCTGCGAAACCGGTCAACACCAGGACCGCCGTCAACGGGCAGGTGACCCTGGTGGAGTATGACCCCGCCTGGCCGGCGATGTTCCAGCGTCAGGCGGACCGCATTCGCGGCGCACTCGGTGAACGCGCGATCATGATCGAGCATATGGGATCGACCGCCGTGCCCGGCCTTGTCGCCAAGCCCTGCATCGACATCCTGCTCGCCGTCGAGGATGCGGCCGACGACGCTGCCTACGTCCCAGACCTGGAAGCGGCGGGCTACGTGCTCCGGATCAGTGAGGAATACGATGGCCACGCGCACCGCGTCTTCAAGGGCCCGAACATCAACCTCAATCTTCATGTCTGGTCCGCTGAATCGGCTGAGGTCGACCGCCATCTCACTTTCCGCGACTGGCTCCGGGACCATCCCGACGACCGCGACCGTTACGCCAGCGCCAAACGCGAGCTGGCTGGCAGGAACTGGACCTACATGCAGGAGTACGCCGACGCCAAGGATGAGGTCGTGCGAGAGATTACCGCGTGGATGGAACGGGCGACGAGATCATGACTGAAGATCACCAACTCATTGGCAGGATCGTCCGGTTGCAGGTGCAGACCGCGAATCTCAAGCGGGGCAACCGCCCGCACAGCTGGTACGATCCGGCGGCGATCATCGTCGTCCCCAGGCTCATGCTGGACGCCACCGGCGTCCGCGGCGTGCTCGACGACGGCACGACGCTGGAGGATGTCCATAACGAGACCCACGAGACATCGAAGTTTCGCGGCGAGAATGGCATCTCGATCGGGTTCACCAGCCACTACGGCGCGATGCGGGACCGATTCGGCGATCGTCTCACCGACGGTATCGCGGGCGAGAATATCCTCATTGCCTGCGATGATCCGCACTCCCTCCAGACGCTCGCGCCGAATCTCGTTGCGGTCAACGAGGACGGCGTCGTGGAACTCGTCGAGGTGGAGGTCGCGACACCTTGCGTCGAGTTCAGCAAGTTCTGCCTGGCGTTCCCGAACGAGAGGAAGCCGGACCGATCCGTGACTGAGGCGCTGCAGTTCCTGAACGACGGGATGCGCGGGTTCTACGCATCGGTGCGGGAAACCGGCATCCTGCGCACGGGCGATCTCGTCTTCATGACAAACGCTGGGCCGGGAAGTGAAACACCGCCCACATGACCTGCCTAACCGGCCCTGCCTCGATCTATCCAGGAGCGTCCACCCTCCCGGCGTTTGTACCAAAGCATTATCGGCGACACCATGATGCCGTGAATCACCACCGATGACGCCACGACGGTGAGGGTGAGGCCGATCAACTCACGCGCGACATCTTCCTCGAGCCCATGCACGACGGCGTACATCAGGTAGTACACAGAGCCAATTCCACGCACGCCGAACCAGCTAATTAGTCCGCGCTGCAGATTCGACGTGTCTGACCTGACCAATGCCGCCGCAGCCGCGATCGGGCGAATCACGAGGAACAGCAACGGCACGAACCACAGCGCCACCATCGGCAGGTACCGCGTCGAGATCATGGTCCCGATAAGCAACATCACCCCGACTTCGCCAAGTCGCTCGAGCTGCTCGTTGAAGTGCAGCACGGACCGTGTCAAGTGCGCGGGAGCAGCGCGAGGGTGCATCTCCGGCTGATTTGCCGTCTCGCTTTGCACGACCTCCTCGAGCACTTCTTCCGGATCGTTCTCCTCGCCGGTCGTTCGCTGCTCGATCTTCCGCATCGCCACTCCGGCGGCGAATACCGCCAGGAATCCGTAGGTGTGCGCCAACAACGCCACACCGTAGGAAAGCGAGATGAGGCCCAGGGTAAGAAACTCCTCACCCCCGAGGACATGTGTGTGCTGCTTCCGCAGGTAAAGCACGAACGAGCCGATGGCGGTGCCGAGGGCGGCCCCAATCACCAGGCCGCCCGGTATCGCCCAAAGCACATCGATCAGCCACCAGGTTCGCCCGCCAGAGCCAAGTTCGTGAAGCCCAAGCAGGCCGAGCCCCAGCATCAGGAACGGGAAGGCAGTGCCATCGTTGAGTCCTGCCTCGCCGGTCAGGGAAAACCGGATTGGATCCCGGTCGCGGGTATCGGTCACCTGGACGTCCGCGGCGAGCACAGGGTCGGTAGGCGCAAGCACCGCACCGAACAGCACCGCCAGGCCGAGGGACATTCCGAGCCAGTAATAGCCGACAGCCGTGATCAGCCCGACGGTGACGATCATCGACACAAACGCCAGCAGGATGGGCACCCGCCAAAGCCGGTCGCGCAACGGCACCCGCAACTTGAGTCCAGCCGTAAACAGCGAGACGATCACGGCGATCTCGGTGACGCGCTCGATCAACCCGGCATCCTCGAACGGGTCGATGTCGACCAGCGCGAGCCCCTGTTCACCGAACGCGATGCCGACCGCGAGGTACATCATGGGCGTGGAAATCGGCAACCGTCCGAAGATCGGACGCGCAACCGCCATCACCACCAGCAGCACGCCGACAATCACGAACCAGTAGTTGAATGTCATCGTGCTCGCTCGCCTCGACGTAGCTCGGAATGCGCCTCCATGTACCGCCGAATCGCCTCGGGGTAGAGCTCGCACTCCGCCGCGAACACCCGGGCCGCAAGTGACGTCACCGTGTCGTCAGGCAATACCGGCACCTCACACTGCAACACCGGCGGGCCGGCGTCATAGGCGTCGGCGACGACATGCACCGTCGCGCCGGAAACCGTGTCGCCGCGATCCAGCACCGCCGCATGCACGGCATCGCCATATCTGCCCCGACCCGCCGCGTACTCCGCCGCCTGGGGCAGCAGCGCCGGATGAATGTTGAGCATGCGTCCTTCCCACTCCGGAGCGACCACCATCTGCCGCAGGTAGCCTGCCAGTATCAGCAAATCCGGCCGGTACGGCTCGACCGCGTCATAGATTGCCCGGCTGTGCGCGCCAGCATCGGGATACGCGTTGCGGGTGACGACCTCGACCGGAACTCCGGCGTCCCGCGCGATCTCGACCCCCCGCACCGCCGAGCGGGAACTGACCACGGCCACGATCTCGGCATCCAGCTCGTCCCGGTCGATCACCTGCAAAAGGTTGTCGAGCGTCCGACCCGATCCGGACAGCAACACGCCGAATCGCCAAGACCGTTCGCTGTCGTGCCCGCCATGTCCTGCCTGCGTCATCGTCCACCCCGTCAACGTCGTCTCCATCGCCAGCCGCCTCGGTGCGTCGCGCACCCGTTACACTACAGGATGCAGAACGTGTCAGCCCACCCCGGAAGGACCCGCAGTATGTCCCGTGATCGCTCAGAAGCAGAAACCGAATCCGAATCCCCTGAAACCAGCACACCACGACCGCCTCGCCGCACACATCCGGATCGCAATCCCAATCGCCGCCCGGGCCGACGGCCCGCCAATCGCGGCAGGGGGATCACCGCGCCTCCCGACATCGAGCCGATCGAGGTCACGATCGAGCGCATCGTCGGCGACGGCAAGGGCATCGGGTTTCACGACGGGCAGACGGTATTCGTCCCGGAGACGGTTCCCGGCGACCGGATCATGGCCAAGGTGCGCAGCCATCGCGGCAAGGTGATGCAGGCGCAGATTTTGGAGATCCTGGAGCCGTCGCCGCAGCGGGTGGAAGCGCCGTGTCCCTACTTCCCTGTCTGCGGCGGGTGTGATTTCCAGCAGTTCTCCTATGAGGACCAGCTCGCGACCAAGGTGACGATGACCCAGGACAGCCTGCGCCGGATCGGCAAGATCGATCCGATGCCGGAGATCGCCATGACGGCGTCGCCCAACCCGCTGGAATACCGCTCGCGGGCGGAGTGGCAGCTGGACCAGAAGCAGCGCAAGGTGGGGTACTTCATGGCCAACTCCCACCAGGTGGTCGATGTCCAGGCCTGCCCGATCGTCACGCCCAACCTGAACACGTTGCTCGCAACCCTGCGCGAAGATTTCGCCGCCGGGATGGTGAGCCGCCAGGCATTTGAGTATCGCGGCGTCGAGGGCGACGTGGGGCTGACGCTGGAACCGACCGGCGCCACCCGATCCCAGTTGATCATGCGCACCGTCGGCGACAAGCTGTTTCGCTACAACGCCGAGTGCTTCTTTCAGCCAAACATTCCCATTGCCGAGCGCCTGCTGGAGCGGGTGCTGGAGATCGCGGACGTGGCGATGGAGGAGTCGGAGCTCGCCATCGATCTCTACTGCGGCGTCGGCCTGTTCACCGCGCACATGGCTGACCGGTTCAGCAGAGTGATCGGCGTGGAGGTCGACAAGACATCCACGAAGTTCGCCGGCGAGAACACCGGCGCGGACGATGAGGACACCAATGTCCGCATCATCACCACACCGGTCGAGCAATGGATTGCCGAGGATCGGTCGGCGATGGGCAAGGTCTCGCTGGTCGTGTTTGACCCGCCCCGCGCGGGCGCGGGAACCAAGGTGATCGAGGGCATGATCCGGCTGAACCCAACCCACATCGCGGCGGTGTCGTGCGACCCGGCGACGTTTGCCCGCGACGTCCGAGGGTTGCTGGACGGAGGCTACGAACTGGTCTCGGTCGATGCCTTCGACATGTTCCCGCAGACGCATCACGTCGAGCTTGTCGGTCACCTCCAGCGCAGCGACGCCGCGTGACCTCGGAGACGGTTTCGCTCAGGTTGACCCTGCCACTGCCGCCGGGGGTAAACAACCAGTACGTCACCGTCGGCAACCGGCGGGCGCTGAGCAAAACGGCCCGCGCCTTCAAGCAGGAGGTCAAGGCGCTGTTGCT
>JACCVC010000003.1 GCA_013698305.1 Chloroflexia bacterium | reverse complement strand
TTATGCCGGAGATATCCACGATCGAGGACATCATGGAGATGTCGGACGCACCGACATATGGTCGGGTATCGCCTGAGGCAACGGTCGAGACCAGCAGTTTGGGGAAGCCGACCGGGAGGTCGCGCATGACACCGGAGATCAGTGTCGATCCTCCAGAACCGCCCATCCCGAAGATGCCGTGGACGCCGCCGCGAGCGACGAGGGGCGTGACGAGCTTCCGGGCGCCGCCCATCATGGCGTCAATAGCGGCGCCGCGATCGCGATCGCTCGCGAGCCTGGCGAGGTGGGCGCCTGCCGCCTGCGCGACTTCCTCGCGGGAGATGTCCGCCTCCAGCGTTGGGGCATCTAACACCCCGGCGTCGATCACTAGCGTCTCGATGCCCTGGGCGTGCAAGTGATCACGGACGAAACCGTATTCCTCGCCCTTCGTATCAAGCGTGCCGAGCAACATAACGGTCGTCATTTGCTCTCCCCGAACGATTCACCCAGATACCACACAATCATCCCTTTATCCCGGTGAGGGCGATACCTTCAACGAAGTACCGCTGGGCAACGAAGAACAGGATCAGCACCGGCAGGATGACGAGCGTAGAGGCAGCCATGAGCAAGCCCCACTCAGAGGTGTACTGTCCCTTGAATTGGGAGAGACCGATTGCCAACGTGTATTTCCGAGAGTCATTGAGGTAAATGAGTGGACCGAGAAAGTCGTTCCAGGTCGTCAGAAACGAAAAGATTCCGACAGTGATCAATGCCGGCCGACTGAGTGGGATGATGACATCCCACAAGATGCGGAGGGGGGAGGCGCCGTCGAGCACTGCCGCCTCGTCGAGATCACGTGGCAGCCCACGGAAGAACTGGCGGAGCAGGAAGATATTGAACATCCCACCACCGAACCAGGCAGGGGCTGTGAGAGGAACAATCGTGTTAACGAAACCGAGTTCGGACCAAATGATGAATGCCGGGATCAGCGTGACGGCACCAGGCAACATCATGGTGGTCATGAGCACCGCAAAAACCTGATCCCGCCCCTTCCAGCGCAACCGGGCGAAGCCATACGCGGAGATGGTTGCCGAAACGACAGTGCCCGTGACCACGAAGAACTCGATCACCATCGTATTCAGGAAATACCTGGCGAACGGCGCCACATCGAGTGCGTCCGGATAGTTCTGCCAGACCCATGGCTCGGGGATCCATTCAGGTGGGAAGGCGAAGATCTGGTCCAGGCTCATGAACGAGCTGCGCACGAGCCACACGAGTGGCAACAGCATCACAAAGCTGCCGATCAACAGCAGTGTGTAGGTGATTGCCTGAGCAATTCGATGACGGAATCGACGACTCCGGAAGAATGAGCGTTTGGGTTGATAAACAGTGTCGGTAGTTCCGCGAGAGGTAGTAGCCATCTACGTATCCCCTCCATAATGCACCCATCGCGAGGATGTCCGGAACACCAGTAGGCTGAGCACCACGATCACCGCAAACTGGACCACGGCCAGCGATGCCGCATAACCAAACTCGCCCTGCTGAAACGCGGTTCGATAGAGATATAGCCCATAAAAGAGACTGGCATTGCCCGGACCACCGTCGGTCATCACATAGGCCTGGGTGAACGTTTGTAGCGACGTGATGACGCTCAGTACCAGATTAAAGAGAATCGTTGGCGTCAACATCGGAATCGTCACAGTCCAGAGCCGGTTAAAGACATTGCCGCCATCGACCGATACAGCATCGTAAAGGTGCTGCGGGATCGCGGTAAGCCCCGCCAGAAAGATGATCATCATCGGTCCTATGCTCCAGAGGCTCATGATGATCAGCGAAAGGACAACCGTGTCGGAGGAGAAAATCCACTGCTGCTCCGGCAAGCCAAAAAAGTTGAGGACCGCGTTGAATAGGCCAAAATCCGGGTTATACATCCAGAGCCAGATCATGCTGCTCGCAATGAGCGGCACCGTTGATGGGACATAAAAAATTGTCCGGAATATCGGAAGCCCCTTGACTTTCTCATTCAAGAGTAGCGCCAGCGCCATTGCCACGATGATTTGCAGCGGTACGCTGACAAACGCATAGGTTAACGTGACCTGTGCCGACTGCCTGAAGAGAGCATCGTCACCGAAGAGACGCTGAAAGTTCTCGGTCCCGATCCAGCTTGTCGTGCCGGTTACGCTCCAGTCGGAGAACGAGAGCACGATACTCGCGATCATGGGTCCGATGTCCCAGAGCAAGAAACCAAGAATCGCGGGGCTCACACAAATCAGGCCCCACATCGCTTCGCTGGAAATCCACCTGCGGCGTTTCCTGGTTGGTACCGTCGCTGTCTGCAAATCCGCGGTGCTACTCATGACGCTGGCTGGACTCCATTCCGCCCACCCATCAGGCTGTGCATTGCACACAACGCTGATGGGTGGTGAACTCTATCCTTTACAGATTGCGTGTTACGGCCTACGCCAAATAGCTACCCTGCATAAGAGGTTGCGCCGTCTCCGCCGCCTGATCAAGCAGCTCCTGGGCCGTACCCTCATTTGCCGCTATGGCTGAGAGAGCTGGCTCGACTGCTTCGTTTTGGATCGCCGCCATATTTTTGACGTAGTACTCAGGCATCTGTTTGGTTGCGTAGTTCAAGGTGTAGTCAACCAGGACCTGCCGTGCCTCCTGAGGGAAGACGTCGGGATCGATCCATTGGCTGATCTTGTCCTCCTCGGTGTAGTAGGAAGACTGAATCGGCATCCACAGCCCTTGTTCGTACAGATCAATCCGTTCAGGGCTGTACCGCCACCGATAGAACTCGTAGGCCTGATCTGGGTATTCACAGGCCGAAGAAACGATGAGGGGAATGCCGAACCGGCTGGTGTGCGGCTCCTTGAACATAGGGAGGACGCCCATGCCCCATTCGAGCTCCTCGCTCTGGCTGTAGTCGAGCACCTTCCACATCCCGTTGATGTCCATCGCCAGCTTGCCGGTGCGCATGAGCACATCGGAGGACGGCAACGACGAGGATTGCGCGGGCGTGGGGGCCACATGATGCACGTAGATGAGATCCTGAAGTCTCTGAAAAACTTCGACCGCCTCGGGTTTGTTCAGACCGAACTCCGTTGCGCCATCCAGTGCGTAATCGCCGCCGTTGCTCCAGATCAACGGCATGTACACCGGACCGAACTCAAGGTT
This sequence comes from Chloroflexia bacterium, assembly GCA_013698305.1. Taxonomy (GTDB): domain Bacteria; phylum Chloroflexota; class Chloroflexia; order Thermomicrobiales; family UBA6265; genus JACCVC01. The sequence continues at coordinate 6,731 of JACCVC010000003.1, read as the reverse complement.
GGCGGCGACTCCGTACACGTCGATGTTCTCGGCGTTGAAATCCGGATCGGTCGCGTTCCGACCGTCCCGATCCTTGGTCAGCAGCTTGCAAACTTCGACGAACTCGTCCCATGTCCAGGCACTGGCCGCATCGACCGGAGGCGCCTCGATCTCTGCCTCCTCGAAGAGCGGCTTGTTGTAATAGAGGAGCGTGTTGGAAATCGCCAGGCTGGTGCTGAGGACTTTTGTGCCATCGTCGTATCTGTAGGTCGTGCCATCAAGCAACGTCGGCGTTTCGGGGTCGTCCTCCACCCACGGGCTGAGATCGAGCGTCTGCCCATCCAACGCCCACTGAAACGCCATGTCCGCACCCATGTACGCCAAGTCGGGCGGATTGCCGCCTGCGAGCATCGTGGTCATCTTTTCGCTGTAGCCGTCATTTGCGACGTATTGTGGCCGTACAGTGATGTCCGGGTGTTCAGCGTTGAACCCTTCAGTCATCTGCGCGACGGCTTCTTGCTCCTGCGGCGAACCCCAGTAGGTGAACACCAATTCCGCCGGATCCTGGCGGATGAGGTTGAATGGGGCCGGTCGCCTGATCGCGCCACCGGAGGCGGCCGCGCTTCCCAGGACGCTTGCCCCGGCCACGCTTCCCGCGAGGGCGGCTGACCCATGTAGCAGGCGACGCCGGGTGACTGTCGAGGACTGCTTGATTGAGCCGGTCTGCGCAGGGGTTGAGGTGGATTTCTGGTTCGAATCGACCATGATACTCATCCTTTCCGCTACTTGTGTGTATCGACAAATTGTCCGGTTCGACGCTCTCAAGAGATCGTGGTTCGTTGTGACTCCTTTCAGATGTGGCCGACCGAGGGTTAGGCCGACGGTTCCTCGTCGGGCCGGTGCAGATGACCCGGTCGTCGCTGACCCTTGAGCTCGTCTTCGATGTAAAACGACTTGAATGGCTCCTCAATCACGTCGAGGACGTCGTGCTCTTCGCCCATGCGGGTGCAGAGAATGTCTCCGGGGCCAATCACGTACTCGTTGCCTTCGCTCAGCACGCGCGCCCGACCCGAGAACACCAGCCAGTACTCGTCGGCATCGTGAAAATGAAGATCGAACTTCGATGCCTCCTTTACCTCTCCGACTCCAAATGCACTCCACTTCACCCAATCCGGCTTGTCGCCGGGACCTCGCATAACTGGCATTTCTGTCTCCTTCTGTGGGCATGGCCACTGCTAGTCACTCGCTGCCGCGGTTAGCGATTGCTGCTCCCGTGAAGCCAGGTGAGCCGGAATGCGGTAGTCGGCGACCTGCACGCGCTGTCCGGTGTGCGTCGCCTCAACCGCCGCGAAAATCAGCGCCATCGTGCGGAGGTTGTCCGCTGGCACCGTGACCGGCGCCGGTCCGCCATCGAGCCAGTCGAGAAACGTCCCGATCTGGGCAAAGTGACCGTCCCTCGAGTCGGTGTCCGGGAGAATCTCTTCAACTTCTTCCCGCTCACCAGAAACATGGAGCGTCACCCGAATCACATCATTGGCGTCCAGCGTCACGGTGCCGCCTTCGCAGGCGATCCGGTAGTATTCCTTGTGCCAACCATTCTGATGACCGCGGTCGATGTGGTTCATCTCATAGTGGACAACCGCGCCGGTGGTCATGCCGATCGTCAGGAGCAGGCAGGGGTTGTTCCCAAACGTGCTCCACGGCTGGTTCCACTGCACCCCCTGAACCCATTCGGCATCAGCGGTCAGCAGGTTGCGCACCTGATCGAGGTGATGCTCCGCGCCTTCGTAGATGAACGCGTCCGAGAACTGGTGACGGAACGCCCCGCCCGCCGTCTCGATCGTGTAGTTGACTGCCATCCGGCATTGAACGAGATTGACCATGCCGATCTCTGGCCGCTGAAGCACCTTCTTGAGGGCACGAATGCGATTGCTCTCCCGGTAGTTCTGCATGACGGCGAGCTTGATACCGCTCTCGTGGGCGATGTTGGCGATCTCCAGGCTTTGCTCCCAGCTCGAAGCGATTGGTTTTTCGCAGAGGATAGCCAAGCCACGCTGGGCGGCGAGCCGGACCAATTCGGTGCGAGCCCCCGGCTGAATCACCATGAAGCAGACGTCGGCGTCGACGTCGTTTAGCATCTGTTCCGCGGATTCAAAGCGGTGATTGACCGGGATATCCAGAATTTCACCGGAAGCATTGAGCGCTTCCGGAGCGATGTCAGCGATAGCGACCATTGCGATCCGGTCGCTGAAGGCCGGCAGGAAGCGCCGTGCCCACGCGCTTGCGAAGCCGCCTGCCCCAATGAGTAGCCCTCGATGCCTCCTCATGGTCTGTCCTTGCCTGTCGCTATCCGGATCCGAACGGTCTTGTGCGCCTCGCTGGCTTACCGGCTGGTTCGGTTCGCGATCATGTGCATACGAGATCCCGACAACCGTTGTTGACACCCGTGCCGGCTGCCGGGATGCGGTTAGGCGAGCGCTCACCCTGGAGATTGCGAACCGGTATGGTTGCTGAACTTGCCCATACGCTACTGGCGCCGAACGTGTTCCAACAGCGTGCGATAGAGTTAGGCGAACGCTCGCCCAAATGTGTAATGAGCGTAATGTTAATCAAATGAACTCACCTGTCAAGCGCCAATGGATGATTTGGCCCAGTTCCACCACACGTATTTCACGGGGTAGTCAACCGCATGAACGAGCGTTCACTCAACGGACGAACGCCCAAACGCGTCTCGTTACGAGAAGTAGGGGAGAGAGCAGGCGTCAGCTTCCAGACGGTCGGCAAGGTGCTGCGCGGCAAGGGCTCTGTTGCGCCCGCGACTCGTGTCCGCGTATTGGAGGCGGCGGAGGATCTCGGCTACGTCGCCAACTCCCTGGCGCGAGGCCTGGCCAGCAATGAGACGCACTCCATCGGCTTCATCGCCTCCGGCCTGGCGTCATTCGTCCTGGCGCCGCTTCTCCTCGGCGCCGAGCGCGAGGCGCGCAAGCATGGCTATTTCGTCCTGTTCAACTTCATCGACGAGCAAACGAACGATGGCGTGCGGACGTTGAACCAGCTGATCGAGCGCCGTGTCGATGGTGTTGTCAGCGCCGCACTTACCCTTCAGCATGACGCCGGCTATGGCACCTTGCTGCGCGATGCGGTTCCCAGCGTGACCAATCACCCGATACACGGCGGCGGCATTCCGATCGTCGGTGAGGATTCCGAACAACCTGGGTATCTCGGAACCAAACACCTGGTGGATTCCGGCCATCGTCAGATCGCGACGATTACGGGAGACTGGAAAGGGGTCAATGTCAGTGGCCGTTTGGCTGGCTACGCGCGGGCACTCCAGGAAGTGGACGTCAGTTTTGATCGGGAGCTCGTTGACGTCGGTCACTGGTCCGTTGAGGGGGGGCACCTGGCGATGCGGCGATTGCTGGATCGTGGGTGTGGGTTCAGCGCCGTCATCACGCAGAACGATCACATGGCGATGGGCGCGATGCGGGCGCTGAGTGAGCGCGGCCTTCGCATTCCCGACGACATCTCGGTCGTCGGCTGCGACGATGTTGACTTTGCCCGCTTCACCAATCCCCCGTTGACGACGGTTCGGATTTCGTTCGAGTCGACTGGTGTGGCGGCGGTTCGGCTGCTTGTCGACCGGCTGCAAGGGCAAGAGGGGATTCCGGAGCGAACTCTTTTGCCCTGCTCCCTCGTGGTCCGGGAGTCCACCAGTCCGCGCCAATGAATGACCGCATCCTCTGAAACTCACGCAGACACAGAGGTCTGACCCTACGTGCCTACGTCACGCAAACCCGCAGTTGTATCCCGGAGGGCATCGATGGCTCCCCAGAACGCGTCTTCCGGGCGAGGGTAGCGCCGGTTTGACGGACTGGTGGTGATGGTCCCGGCTGATTCTCCGGAATCGTCGCAGCGTTCCAGACTCCAGGCGTACACTGGCGGGGCGCTTTCCCCGTTCGAAAACTGTTTGGAGACCGTGAGCAGCACGCGCCGACCGTTGCTCGGCAGGCTCACGGTGGCGGCGATCTTCGTGGGGCGCGCCGCAAGGTGCAGGATCGGCTCGAGTGCGATCTCGGTCATCTGGACGGCGATTCGATCGAAGCAATCAACCATGGGGACGTTCCGAAGCTGGGAGGGTTGGGGCATCAACCGGCAGGCGCCGGAGGTTGTCTCCAGTGTACCGCCTGGTGACACGATGCCATCGTCCGGAGCTGCATGGATAGTAGAATCAGGGCGGCGGGTAGGTCTCGACCGCCCTTTCCTGCAACGCACCAGCGTAACGATCCGGACACCTCGATTCCTGGAGAACTCCCATCGTGAAGGTCACATTCCTCGGTCACGCCGGCATGTATATCGAGACGAGCTTCGGCTCGATACTCTGCGATCCGTTTTTCAATCCAGCCTATTTCGGCTCGTGGTATCCGTACCCTGCCAACGACCTGATGGATGTCTCACCATACGTGAATCCGGACTTCCTGTTCCTGTCGCACACCCATCTCGACCATTTCGACTACACCTTCCTGCGCGAGCATGTGAGCAAATCCACCAGAGTGCTGCTGCCCGATCACCCGTTGGGGCTGGTCGAGAAGGAACTGCGCACGCTCGATTTCGGCAACTTCATCCAGACGAGAAGCTCCGAACCGATCGATGTTGATGGCCTCAAGCTGATGATCACGTCGCTGGTTGCGCCGGCGGACGGACCGCTCGGTGACTCTGGGCTCAGCCTCGACGACGGCGAGGTGAAGATCTTCAACCAGAACGACTCCCGCCCGGTTGATTTCGAGGCGCTGGATGCGTTCGGACCGTACGATGCCCACTTCCTTCAATATTCCGGCGCGATCTGGTACCCGATGGTCTATCGCTTTCCGCAGAAGATGAAGGACGCGCTCAGCACCAAGAAGCGGGTGACGCAGATGCAGCGAGCGTTGCGCTATGCCGAGCAGATCGGCGCGCCGCATACCATCCCCAGCGCAGGCCCGCCCTGTTTTCTGGATGATGAACTCTGGTACCTGAATGATTTCGACCGTGACCCGACCAATATCTTCCCCGACGCGACGGTCTTCCTGGAGCTGGTCGAGGAAGCAGGGTTCACCACCGGGCATCTGGTGATCCCGGAGAGCGTGATCGAGATCTCGCCAGGCCATGTCGAGGTCAGTCACTCGATGCCGGACGATGAGGTGATGGCGATCTTCACCGACAAGCGCGGGCACCTTGAAGCCTACAGGGAACGTCAGGCGGCTGGCCTGGAGGCGATCAAGGCGTCGTGGCCGCGCGGCGAGGTGGAGATATTCCCGGCGCTCAAGGCGTGGTTCGAACCGCTGCTGGCGATGGGAGATCAGACCTGCGTCGGAATCGACGATCTGCTGCTGCTCGATCTTGGTGTGGGCGGTCAGATCGTGATCGACTTCATCGAGCGGCAGGTGTACGAGTGGGATGGCGTGACGTCGACACGGTTCAAGTTCGTGATCGATCCGGCGCTGGTGGAATACTGCATCCTCAATCATGAAGAGGACTGGGTGAACGTTCTGTTCCTGTCGTGCCGGTTCGAGGCGGAGCGCAAGGGGCAGTACAACGAGTTCCTGTACAGCTTCTTCAAGGTGCTGTCGCCGGAGCGGATCCAGTACGCCGAGGGCTACTACGTCGAACAGCAGCCCGAGCAGACCATGATTGAGTGCGAGGGATACATGATCCAGCGACGGTGCCCGCACCTCAAGGCGGACCTGTCGCGGTTCGGCGAGGTCGAGGACGGCGTGTTGACCTGCACGCTGCATGGCTGGCAGTTCGATCTGGCGACCGGCAAGTGCCTGACTTCTGATGATCGCAAGTTGTTCACGAAGAAGATCGAGGAGACGGCTGAGACAGCGGCGATGGCCAATGACTAGCCCCGTCGATGTGATCACCTCCCGGCTGCGGCTACATCACGTCGGCATCGTGGTTGACGACCTCGACGCGGCGGAGGCGCGTTACCAGGCGCTCGGTTTTTCCGATGGCGAGCGGTTTTCGGTTCCTGAGCAGGCGATCGAGGCGGTCGTGTTCAGGGCGGGGGACGGCGGCTGGGTCGAGCTGATCTCGCCGACCAATCGGGAGGGGCCGATCGCCCGGTATATGGCGAAGCGCGGCGAGGGGACGCATCACGTTGCCTACCAGGTCGATGACATCGTTGCGGAGCTGAATCGGCTGAAGGCAGCGGGAGTCCGACTGATCGACGAGTCGCCCCGTCTGGGGACGCACGGCTGGACCATCGCCTTCATCCACCCGGAGTCGACGAACGGGGTGTTGACCGAATTGGTGCAGGTATAGTAGGAGACAACCTGCCTCGCAGGCGGTGCTACAGTCTTAGGGACCGGCCCCGTGTTGATCCACTCAACCGAGGACCGTGATGCACTCGCACTTTGGCACATGGGAAGCAACAATCTCATCGTGACGTTTGACACCGAGCGCGATGCGTTGCTGTTTCTGAAGGAAGCCGTCCTGGAGCAGGGTGACAGCGTCGTGGAAGACCTTCAGTTGATCGAGGAATACGCTGAGGACGAAGACGATGATGCCGACGACGACGAGTGGAGAACCGTCGGGGCGGGCTTTGGGCTTGCGGACCTTGCCCGGGCTACCAGATGACTGATGACGAGTGCTTTGCCAGATCTTCATTCCCGGCTGGCGTTCTTCCTCGCGACGGATGCGCTCAAAGACGTGCAGCGGGCGAACTGGGTGTACTCAAGTCAGCGCTTTGAGACAGTCGCCGAGCACTCGTGGCA
>JACCVC010000307.1 GCA_013698305.1 Chloroflexia bacterium | reverse complement strand
CCGGGGTATGGCAATATGTCCGATTCTGCCCGGACACCTGGGTCCGGGCCTACGCAACCCCGAGCATTCTGGGCCGCCTGCCGATCCCGATATGTCGCCCGGACTCCATGTCCGGGCCCACATGCCGCGCGTTCCGGTCACGAAAGGTTGTCGGCGAGGTCGTCGACCAGCAACGTCGTCGCGCCCTGGTCAGCCTGGCGGACAAGCATCGCGTATTTCGCCATCACGCCGTTCTTGTAGCGAAGCGTCGGCGCGGTCCAGTCCCGCAACCTGGCGGCGATCTCGTCATCGGTCAGTTCCACCGACAGCACCCGGTTCTCGGCGTCGATAATCACCTGATCCCCCTCGCGCAACGCCGCGATCGGACCGCCTACCTGCGCTTCCGGGGCGACATGCCCGACCATCAACCCTCGGGTCGCGCCGCTGAATCGACCGTCAGTGATCAGCGCGACCGAATCGCCCAGTCCCTGACCGACGATGGCCGCCGTGACGCCCAGCATCTCCTGCATGCCAGGGCCGCCCCTCGGGCCTTCGTAGCGAATCACCACGATGTCCCCGGCGTTGATCTTTCGGTCATGGACAGCAATCGACGCCTCATGCTCGGAATTGAACACCCGCGCTGGTCCCTTGTGGTAGGTCCGCTCATACCCAAACAACTTCACCACCGCCCCATTTGGCGCGAGATTGCCCTTGAGGATATGCAGGCCACCGGTCTTCTTGATCGGATCGGCGACGGCGTGGACGACATCCTGACCGGCGGTCTCGGTCGCGAGCCCGGCCTCCTCGCCCAGTGAGCGACCGGTCGGCGTCGGGCACGATCCGTCCAGCAGCCCGGCGTCCACCATTCGTTGCGCAACCAGCTGGATGCCACCAGCCTTGTCGAGGTCGGCGGCGGCGTACTTGCCGCCCGGCATCAGATCGGCGATCAGCGGGGTGCGCTGCGAGATGTCGTCGAAGTCGTCGATGGAAAGCTCGACATCCGCCTCCCGCGCCAGCGCCAGCAGGTGCAACACCGCGTTGGTGGACCCACCCGACGCGCAGACACCGGCGATGGCATTCTCGAACGCCTTGCGGGTGAGGATGTCGCTGGGACGCAGGTTGCGCCGGAGCAGGTCCATGATCAGCGCGCCCGCCTTCTCGCCGACCTCTTCCTTGCGCGGGTCAACCGCCGGCGGCGAGGCGGTGCCCAGCGGCGACATCCCCAGGAACTCCATCGCCATCGCCATCGTGTTGGCCGTGTACTGGCCACCGCAGGCGCCCGCGCCCGGACACGCCACGTTCTCCAGGTCCATCAGGTCCTCGTCGCTCATCTTTCCTGCCGCGTTCGCGCCGATCGCCTCGTAGACTGAGCGAATGGTAACCTCCTTGCCGTGCCAGAATCCGGGCAAGATGGAGCCGCCATAGAGGCAGAAGCTCGGCACGTTCAGCCGCGCCAGCGCCATCGCCAGGCCCGGCAACGTCTTGTCACAGGCGCCGAGCGCGATGATGCCGTCGAACATGTGACCGCGCCCGACCAGCTCGACCGAGTCCGCGATCACCTCGCGGGAGATCAGCGACGTCTTCATCCCCTCCGTGCCCATCGTGACGCCGTCAGAGATCGCGACCGTGTTGAACTCCATGGGAGTTCCACCCGCCGCGCGGACGCCCTTCTTGACCACTTCGGCCAACCGTCGCAGGTTGTAGTTGCACGGCATCGTCTCGATCCAGGTGTTGGCGATGCCAATGATGGGTTTCTTGAGATCTTCGTCGGTGAACCCGATACCCTTCATCATCGCGCGGGCGCCAGCCCGATCGTTGCCGTCATAGAGCGTGCGGCTGTTGAAACGCATGTCGACGCCATTCTGGCCGTCGTCACCGTTGGACCCGTTCGGCATGCCGTTGCTGCTCATGCTATTCCTCCATGGGGGTGCGTTCCAGGTCGGGCCGACCCCGTGCCAGCCCGGATGATCCATTAGGAAGAGAGGTAGTCAACGCCTCTGCCGAAAGCCCGGCCCGACGCGATTGAACCTCGACTCCGATGTCGTCTATCGCCAGTCAAGTGTCACCCGTGGCAACCATCTTGGCAAGACCGTCGATCCCGGCGACACTGCGTCATCATGCAACACGTCACCACCGTCCCGTCACACGGAGGAACTCATGGTCGAGAGCACAAACGGTACTCGCCTGTTCGGCATTCATACCATCCAGACCATGCCCTGGCCGGAGCTGATGCGCCAATGGCAGTGGTTCGAGGAACTGGGCTTCGACAGCCTCTGGCTGCCGGATCATTTCTACCCAACAGCGGGACGCGACCGACCTATGTTTGAAGCCTGGACTGCGCTCGCGGGTCTCGCGGTCGTGACGAAGCGAGCGCGGATCGGCATCCTGGTCAGCAGCAACACCTTCCGGCATCCGGCGCTGTTGGCGAAACAGGCGGTCACGGTCGACCACCAATCCGGCGGGCGACTCGAGCTCGGTATCGGCGCGGGCTGGTTTGTCGAAGAACACGACACCTTCGGGCTCGACTTCCCTGAAACCCGCACGCTGGTCGACCGGTATGCAGAGGCCATTGAGTTGATCGACACCTATCTTTGCAACGACGAGTCGTCATTTGACGGCGAGCATTATCAACTCAGCGGCGCGTTCAACCGGCCCCCACCCGTGCAGCGACCCCGACCGCCACTGGTGATGGGCGCGCATGGTCCCCGGATGCTCAAACTGGTCGCCAGGTATGCAGACACCTGGAACTCGTTCGCCCCACCGGAGGAGCTGCGCCATCGCAACGACCAACTCACCGCGTTCTGCGAGGAGATCGGTCGCGATCCGGCATCGGTTAAACGGTCCATGTTCTACGGGGTAAGGCAATCGCCGGAGGACGACCCCTGGCAATCGATTGACGCGTTCACCGACTACATCGGGCAGTACGCCGAGGCGGGAATGCAGGAGTTCGTGCTGCAACCACCGCCACTTGAACGATTTGGGATCGTGGAACGCATCGCCTCGGATATACTGCCGACACTTCGACACGACCCCGCGACCGGAAGGACCACCACATCATGACCCCACCGGCGATAACCCAGCGCTCGTTCGGCATCCAGACCATCCAGACCTGGACCTGGCAGGAAATGCTCGAGCGCTGGGCATGGTTCGAGGACCTTGGGTGGGACAGTTTGTGGCTACCGGATCACTTCGTCCCCACGGCCAGGCCGGATGGGCCGATGTTCGAGGCGTGGACACTGCTGGCGGCACTGGCCACCAAAACGACGAAAGCCCGGCTCGGCGTGCTGGTCAGCAGCAACACCTTCCGGCATCCTGCCCTGCTCGCCAAGCAGGCGGTGACGATCGACCACATCAGCAACGGTCGGATGGAACTGGGGGTCGGCGCGGGCTGGTTCGCCGATGAACACGAGATGTTCGGTCTCGACTTTCCGAAAACCGGCGAACTGGTAGAGCGCTACGCTGAGGCAATCGACCTGCTGGATCGCTACCTCAGCGGCGACCAGACTACCTTCGAGGGCGAGTACTACACCCTGCGATCCGCATACAATCGTCCGGCCCCGGTGCAGAAGCCAAGAATGCCGCTGATGCTCGGCGCCCACGGTCCGCGAATGATCGACCTCGTCTCCCGCTACGCCGACACCTGGAACAGCCGTGGCACGCCGGAAGAGATGCGCGAGCGAAACCAGCGGATGGACGAGGCGTGTATCCGGAACGACCGGGACCCGTGTGCGATCAAGCGATCCATGCTCTACGTGGTCGCCCAGATGCCGGAGGAGCAGCCGTGGGACTCAACCGATGCCTTTGCCGATTTCGTCGGGCGATTCACCGACGCCGGGGTCCAGGAGTTCATCTTTCAGCCACCCCCGCCGGATCGGCTCGACATCGTGGGGGAGGTGGCTCGGGAAATCCTGCCGGGTCTCAGATCGTCGTAGGGATTCATCGGTATACTTGGCAAAACCCGGCTGAATGCTTTCGGCTTGGTCGCCAGAACCTGAACTCGTCATAAAGGACCGTGCTCCATGGGCGTTGAAATCGCCGGTTTGCTTATCTCCGTACTGAACTTCCTCAGCCTGCTGATCTTCGCCCGGGCGATCTTTTCGTGGTTCGATCCGGGCTTCAGCTCACGGATCGGAAAGATTCTCTACGACATCACCGAGCCGATCATCGCGCCGGTCCGGCAGGTGATGCCGAACTTCGGCATGCTCGACCTGTCGGTGTTCGTCACGTTGATCCTGCTGATGATCCTGCGGACCCTGGTAGCCTCGGCGGTTGGCTGATACTCATCAGTTTGGCAACAGCGCCGCGCCGCGCTTGTCAGAACACGCCGCAGTCGCGCACAATCTCAGCAGCATTCATATTGGCGGACCGCCTGTCTGCCCGCGGGAGAGAGACAATGATCATTCGCATGCTGATGCTGGTGGTGCTGGTCGCGCAGATGCGGCTCAACTCCATCGACGCGTCCGACAACGATGAAGAGCGGGAGTCGATGGGCGGCGAAGGCTTCGCCAACGTCATCAACCTGGTGGTGTTGCTGGGCGTGCTGATCCTCGCGATCCTGATCGTCGTCGGTATCCTCGCCATCACCGGTCAGTTCGAGAACGACCTCCTCGACCCGGTGGTTTAGGCGCGACACTACCACACACGTCAACAACAACCCGTCATCCTGAGCAGAGCGAAGAACCTCCGCGCGAAGCGCTCGGCAGCTTGCTGCCGCATTGATGCACGAGCCTGTATTTTGCGCTTCGCGCAACGGCTATCGCTTCGCTGCGCCGGGGGGTGCTTCGCATTCGCTCAGCATGACGCAGCTTTTGTTCAAAGAACCTGTATTCAATCGCGGTCATTCTCTGGGAATCCAAGCAGCTCCATCAACGCCAACGCATTCGTGGAGGTCGCCAGTCCGGGACGCAACTGGTAGTCGAACGTCATTCCCGCCACGCCTTCGCGCTCGTCGAACTGCTCGCTGAAATGCGCCGGTGCCGCCGACGCCGCCAGAGAGCTGTCCCCAATCAGCGTGAGATCGTGCGACGACACCGCCCCGAGCGCAGAGGTAGTGGTGAGGTGGCGCAGCACCCGCCGCGATGCGATCTGCCGTTCCGCCGTGTTGGTTCCCTGCAAGATCTCATCAAGCAGGTACAGTACCGGTCGCTCCGTTACCGCATCCGCGGCGTCGACGACCTGCTTGAGCCGTTGCAACTCTGCCAGGAAGAACGAAACCCCGTGCGCCAGTGAGTCCTCGACCCGCATCGTCGTCGCGATCTCTACTGGCGGCATCGACATCGACGCCGCGGCCACCGGCGCGCCTGCCTGGGCCAGCACCACGTTCGCTCCCACCGCCCGTAGCAACGTGCTCTTGCCGGACATGTTGCTGCCGGTCACGAACAGGAACGTCCCCGCCGGACCGACCGTGACATCGTTGCCGACCGCGATATCGTCCGACAGCAGGGGGTGTTTCAGATGTTCAGCGCCGAAGCGAGTGTGATCTCCATCAACATCGGGCATCGACCAGTCCGGATGGTCCCAACGCAGCACCGACAGCGCCGCGATCGCCTCCCACTCCCCGATGTCGTCCAGCCAGTGCCGCAGATCGCGACCCGACGCGTCCTTCCACCGGTCGAGCGCCGCCGCGATGTGAATGTCCCAGGCGAACGCCATCTGCAACGGCACATAGAGCAGCGAGCCGCGCGGCATGATGAACGACGTCACCCGCGCGAGCTGCCGGATCCGGGACGCCGCGCCATCGGACGCGCCGAACAGGGAGTCGTGAATGCGCTGCAACAGCGATGACGAAGGGCGGTGCCCCGCCAGTTGCGTGACGATCTTCCGGTATCCATCCAGCGCGTTGGCGACCGATCCGACCTGGCTCACCTCCCCGACCAGCGCGCCGCCGATCACCTGGGAGACGATCAGGTTGAAGGCCAGGGCAAACGTCCACAGCGGCCACGGCGTCCAGCCCGCCCACTGCGCGAGGATCGTGGCAGCCAACGCCAACGGACCGATCCACGCCAGCGCGACGATCCACGGCATCCGTGGCAACAGCCGCTTCGATTCCGCCCAGAGCAGCATGTCATCCAGGGACGCCGGATCCAGCGACCCGGACAACCTCGCCCGCTCCACGCGTTGCCGCAGATCGACCTGATCACCCAGCTCCGTCACCGCCTCCTGCCGCTCGCGGATCACCGCCACGTCCGCTGGCTCAAGCAGCCAGTGTTGCAGCGCCCGCCAGCCCGCCACCGTCACCGGAGTGCCGATGCGTCGGAGCAACGATGCCCCGCCGATCACGTTGAGATCGCGGGCGTAAGGGTGCTCGCGATCGGGCGCGGCGATGGGGGGTCGCGGGATATCGCTCTCCCACGCCAGGGTCGCCCGATCGCGGGCGTGCTCGTTGATCGTGATCATCCCTGCCAGGTCGTCGCGCCGCCACCGGAGCCTGCGGTGGGCGACGAGCGTCGGGATCAACGCCGCTCCGACCGCCAGGGCTACGAATCTGGCAATCGCCGATTCCGCCGCGATCCACTGCCACACCAACGCAGCCAGCACCGCGAACAGCGCCAGCCGCACGTTCGCCAGCAGGCTCCAGCGCTGCTGCGCCTCACCATGCTCAGAGGCGAATACGTCGATGCGCTTCTGATACCGCTCCGCTGCTGGTTCCACTTCAATCAACCACGATCAACCCTCGAACGGTCGGTAGGCGTTGGGCGACAACTCGTCCACCGATCTCGACTTCCAGTCGCCGTCGGACAGACGCGACCACATCTCTTCGCCGGCGCGTTGCAGATCGGCGGCGACTGCTGCCTCGTCGATGTTTGCCAGCGTTCGATCCCGCATGACCATCTCGCCGTCAATCATCACATGGTGCAGGTCCTCGGCCTGGGCGTTGTACACCAGATTGCGCACCGGATCACGCAACGGCGTCATCCACAGGCTTTGCCCCGCCCAGAACAGCAGGTCGGCCTTCGCTCCCGGCGCGATCCGCCCGAGATCGTCCCGTCCTAGCGCCTTCGCGCCGCCAAGCGTGGCCGCGTCGAACACGTCCGACGCCGTCGCCTGCTCAGTCTGGCGGTCGACGACCTTGCTGACCACCGCCGTCCAACGCAGCGCCTCCAGCATCGACTGTGGACAGGTGTCGGTCGCCAGCGTCATGTTGACGCCGCGGTCCTGATAGCGGGAGAAGCTCTCCATCGCGATGCCGCGCCGCGCAAACACCCACACGGCGTGAGCGACATTCGCGCCGGTGTCCGCGAGGATGGCGATGTCGTCCGCCGGGTAATTGGCCCAGGAGCCACCGCCGAGGATGATCGCGTGCCCCAGGATAACGTCCGGACCGAGAAAATCGATCTCTTGCAGCCATTCGATCGGCGTCAGGCCGTGCCGCCGGGTCATCTCGTTGAACTCGACGACGGATTGCGACGCGTGCAGCGCCATCGGCACACCCATCTCGGTCGCCTGTTGCCGGCTCTTTCGCAGTAATTCCTCCGAGCAGGTGTCGATCTGCATCGGCGTCAGAAAGCCGCGAATCCGGTCATTTGCCTTGCCGTTCACCTCGTCGATGAACTCGACCGCCGTCCGGAACGCCTTCTGGCCGGCCTCGCGGTCCCACGCCCACTGGGCGCGCTTGCCATCGGACGTGAACCAGCGACCATCCCGGTATCCCTGACCAACGTAGGCGCGAAGACCGGCCTGCGTGGCGAGGCCCACGACGTCATGGCCATAGGAGCCGAGCTCCATCACGGTCGTGGTGCCGCTGCGAATCAGCTCCGCCATCGAGAAGGCGATGCAGGCTCGGGCCGTGTCGGGGGTACCAGCGGCGCTCCGCGCTGGCAGATATTCGAACAGGCCGGAGCCATAAAACTGCCTCGGACCCTTGTCTTCCACGAACGACTTGTCCAGCGGCGATTCATACAGGTGGGCGTGGGTATTGATGAACCCCGGAGTGACCACCATCCCCTTGGCGTCGATGGTCTCATCGACCGTCCCGTCGAAGGACCGGCCAACGTGGACAATCTCGCTGCCCTCAACCACGATCACGCCGCCGCGCAGATGTCGGTGCCCACCATGCTGATACGCGATGATATGCCCCGCCTCGATCAACGTCCGCATTTCGATACCTCCCGCTGATGTGGTGTCAAGATCAAATCCTCACGGCATGGTATCGCATGAATGCGGGCCGAAACCTGATCGACACGACGTGTGCCCACAACGCCGACACGGGGTCGGCCCTACGTTTCTTCCCGGAAGGAGCCGAACAGCGAGTTGAGCGCTTCTGAGAGGTTCGGATGCGCGAATACACCCTCACGTAATCTCGTATATGGCAAGTCTCCCATCATCGCGATCTGGATCATCGACATCACCTCGCCGCCCTCGATGCCGAGCACCGCGGCGCCGAGGATCATCCTGGTCTCGGCATGCACGATCGCCTTCATCATCCCGCGCGTCTCGTCGGTCTCCAGCGCCCGCGCAACCGAGGACATCTGTATCTCGGCCACCCGGAACGGCACTCCCTGCTCCTTCGCCTCCTGCTCCGACATGCCCACGCGCCCGAGTTGAGGATCCATGAACACGGTGTACGGAACCGGGCGGTCGTTAACCGACCGATTGCCGTCCTCAATCAGGTTCGCCTGGATGATGCGGTAGTCATCATAGGAGATGTGCGTGAACTTGGGACCCGGCCTGATATCCCCGATGGCGAAGATGCCAGCGACATCCGTCTGCAATCGGTCATCGGTCTCCAGGTAACCGCGTTCGTCTGTTTTCAGACCCGTCGCCGCAAGATTGAGCGAGTCGGTGTTGGGAGTCCTCCCCGCCGCCGCGAGGATGTCCGATCCCTTGACCGTGAACGAGAACCCGTCTTTCCGCTCAACGGCCACATCGACGCCAGACCCGCTTCGCGACAGCGCTACTACAGAGGCATCGAACTCAATCGTGATGCCATCTTCCGTCAGGATCGTAGCCACTGCATCGGAAATTTCGGGATCTTCGCGAGCAAGCAGCTTGCCGCCTCGCTGCAGGATCGTTACCCCCGACCCCAGCCGCCGAAACAGTTGCGCGAACTCGACCCCGATCACGCCACCGCCGACCACAACCAGATGATCCGGCGCCTCAGCAAGCTCCATCACGCTGGTAGAATCCAGCACGGTAACACCTGCAGGAATGTCGATGCCCAACTCTCGTGGTCGTTCGCCGACATTCAGCACGATAGTGCCGGCGGTGACGGTGCGGCTCCCTCCATCGTTGAGCGCGACTTCCAACGTCATGTCATCGACAAACCGGGCCTCGCCTTCGAAATATTCCAGACCCTCGGTACTCGTGATGCCGGATTCACTGCCCTCGCGAAACATCTCGACCATATCGCGCTTGCGTTTGCGCACCCGTTCCATATCAATAGAAATGTCACCGACATGCACGCCATAGTCCGCCGCTCTTTGGGCGAGATACGCTACCCTGCCGGACGCGATCATGGTCTTGGTCGGCGTGCAGCCCGTGTTGACGCAGGTACCACCGGCGTGCGCGCGCTCGATCAGCATCGTCTTGCGTCCCGCCTTGGCGAAGGCGCTCGCCAACGGACCTCCGCCCTGGCCAGCGCCAACCACGATGACATCAACGGTTTCCTGAGGCATGTGTACTCCTGTCACTTATCTGGAATCGTATGGTCCGTGTGTATCGCAATACTCGGGTTGCACCAGATTCCCGCATGGTACGGTATGACTGTGCTCAAGATCGCGACATGCCATTGCTCATCACCCAATAGTGAACCGACCTATGTTCTGCCAGCAATGCGGCCAACCAACACACGAAGCGCTCCACGATGGCCGGATGCGACCAGTCTGCTCGTCGTGTGGGGCAGTAACCTACCTCGACCCCAAGCTGGCCGTCGCGGTGCTGATCGTCGAGGATGACCGGGTGCTGCTCGGCAAGCGGGCGGACCACACACGGGAGCCCGGCAAGTGGAGCTTTCCGGCCGGGTTTGTTGAACGAGGCGAAGTCGTCGAGGCCGCCGCGATCCGGGAGACGCTGGAGGAGACCGGCCTCACCGTCACGCTCGGCCCAATCCTGAGCCTGCTCTCATCACCGGGAGAGACGGTCGCCCTGGCGGTCTACACGGCAACGTCGTTCTCGGGCAAGCTCGCTCCCCGCGATGATCTCGTTGAGCTTCGATGGTGGTCACTCGACCAGCTTCCTGATCTGGCCTTCGACCACGACAGCGACATCATCAATTTGTGGCAGTCGTCCTCCCTCCGGCTCAACCGGTAGGTCCGCGGGGAGTCCGCCCGCTACGGTTCGGCGCAGAATGAGAATCGGGTGGACACTCCATCAGGTCTACCCGTGTATGTTAGCGGGAGCGTGATAGGTAGTCTGGAAGTCACACCACGCGGTCAGTCTGTCAACTCCAGCCGTCGAGCATCTTCTTCACTTCATCGCGATGGGTGGTCTCGTCGCTCAGCATCTCTTCGAGCTGGACCTTGAGCCCAACCTCGCCAACCGCATCCGCCTGTTCGATCCGCTTGCGATAATTCTCCACCGTCTCTGCTTCGGCCTGATAAATGAACTCGAGCATTTCGCGGCTTTCGTTCGACGTCTTCACCGGGCGCGGCTCAACTGTCGGCTCGCCTCCCAGCGAGGCAATCTTGTCGGCCAGGTATTGCGCGTGCCGCTGTTCGTCCGGGATTTCCGCCTGAAGAAAAGTCACCAACTGAGGCCGGTACGGACCATTTACCTTGGCGGAGTACTGGAGGTAGCTGATGATCGCGTTGTACTCGCCTGCCAGGTCCTCGTTCAGTCCCTTGATCAACTTCTTCATCTTCGCGTCTGCCATTTCGGCTTCCTCCTGTGATCGGGTTTGTCAGTTCCTGAATTTCAGGCCCTCCTCATCCGAACAGCGTAGCAAGTTCCATTCCAGACACATGGCCAGCTACCTCCACACTATGTACTGACGTTGATGCGATCGATCCACTCCCTGGGTTCATCCACAGTTAGGAACAGGCGGGAGAATTTCTCGTCTGTCAGCGAGATGACGATGGAGTTTGTGCCCTTCTTTACACTCCAGAAGTGCTTCTCGCGGTCCTTGCGGAATGTGCCGACCTATCGTCCAAGCGTGGCAAGACCGGGGCTGCGAAATCCCTTTGGCTCGTTATGTACTTGCGGATCGTAGGTTGCGCCAATCACATGCGACAACGGGTACTCGAGTTTCTTGTGAAAACCCCACAACTTGTTCATACCGCGTAGCTCGACAATCAACTGTCCATTATCGATCTGAAGGTCGTTCATTGGACTCTTGCCCTTTCTTTATGCCTGGCGGGTGGATAGCAATACCAGCCCGTGAAAGCAGACGCAAACCGAGAATGCGGTCTGGATCGTCCGCCAGCGTCGTGATGAAAGCCGCCACACGGTCGCGGACTTCAGCATCCCTTGGGGCGAGTTCGAGCAACGCCACGAGTGCAAGATCGAGTGCGCGCGCCCCGAAGCCTGACTCGGATCCTTCGAGACCCTGCTCCAGCGCCAGAATAAAGAGACCGCGCTTGCTCCCAAATGCCTTGTACAGGCTCCCGCGATGAATGCCTGTCGCCTCTACGAGGTCATCGATAGATGTACCTCCGTAACCGGTGCGGAGAAATGTGTTGGCTGCGATGCTGATCACATCAGCTTCGCTAAACGATCGCCTTCTGCCCATGCTCCGCTGATATGCTTTTCAAGAACGATCAGTCAACTATATAGTCAGGGACTACAAGGAGATCGCTTTCCAGCGCCCGCCTCATCTGATTAAACCGGCACAGGCCGCTGCTCATGCCAGTACCGGGCCAGGTTACGCAATTCCGTACTATCATACATAGATATTCGTAAATTGGCGCAACGGAATGGAGAACCGAGGATGGGCAAGAAGACCGACAAACTCATCGAGAAGATGCGCTCCGATGTCCAGGCGCTGTCGGAAGCGGTCTGGGCGCTGAAGGATCATGTCCGGATCGAGGCAGCCGCCGACGCCGCCGCCAACGGCTCGCGGCGCGCGAAGAGCGGAAAGCTGCGTGATCTCGAGAAACAGATTGACGGCTCCCGCGGTCGGGGAGCGACCAGCAGCTATGGCTCATACGCCGCTCGGAATCGGTCCGGTGCGTCGACAAAGGTGCAGTGGCAGCAGGAGAACGTTGCGACGGAATCGTTGCAGCCGCATGACGTCGAGCTTACTGCCGCCCGGTTGAGCGCGATTGGGCACCGGCAGCGGCTCGGAATCGTTCTCGCGTTGCTGGAGCAGCCATCATCGGTGAGCGATCTGGTCACTTCGCTCGAGCTGGGCACGACCGGCGCGGCCTATCACCATCTCAACGTGCTCCAGAACGCCGGCTTCGTGGTGCAGGAGGAACGCGGAACCTATGAGATCGTGCCTGAGCAGATCGGCGCAGTCCTCGGCATCCTGGCGGCCCTCAGTACTGAAGCCTTGATCGAAAAAGCGCCGGAGGGCTGAAGCTCCGCCCTTGTGACAAATCCTTGGCCTCCAGGTCGGCGCTACGCGAACTTCGCCCGCTTCTTCTCCTTGGCGCGCGCATCCTGGTTGAGCAATCGCTTTCGCAGCCGGTACGACTTCGGCGTCACCTCCAGCAACTCGTCATCCTGCAGGAAGTCGAGGCACTGCTCTAGGCTGAACTCGGTCGGCGGCGTCAGCCGGACGGAGATGTCCGATGTGCTCGACCGGATATTGGTCAGCTTCTTGGCACGGCAGACGTTCACCACCAGATCGTCCGGGCGCGGGTTCTGTCCGACGATCATCCCCTCGTATACCTCGGTGCCGGGGCCCACGAACGTGATGCCACGCTCCTGGGCATTGGCGAGACCATTCGCCAGGGCCTGACCGGTCTCCGACGCCACCAGCACACCGCTGCGGGACGACACGATCGGCCCCATCCACGGCTCGAACTCGATCAGCCGCGCGGACATGTTGCTGTTGCCCTTGGTCGCGGTCAGCAACGCGCTCCGCAGCCCGATCAGCCCTCGGGTGGGGATGGCGTAGACCAGCCGCACCAGCCCGCGACCGTCGTTGATCATGTCCAGCATCCGGGCTTTGCGGCCACCGGTCAACTCGGTCACGGTGCCGACGAACTCTTCCGGCGTGTCGACCGTCAACTCCTCGATCGGCTCCATCACCGTGCCATCGTCGGCGATTTTGGTGATCACCTCCGGTCGCGACACCTGGAACTCGTATCCCTCCCGGCGCATCGTCTCGATCAGGATTGAGAGGTGCAGCTCTCCACGCCCCGAAACGGCGAAGATGTCCGGCTGATCGGTCGGCTCGACCCGCAGCGCGAGATTCCGCTCAAGCTCCTGAGCCAACCGGTCGCCAAGCTGGCGGGAGGTCGAATACTGCCCGTCCTGTCCGGAGAATGGCGAGGTCGAAACCCCAAAGGTGAGCTTCAGCGTCGGCTCGTCGATATGGACCTTCGACATCGCGTCGGGGTGGTCAGGGTCGGTGATCGTCTGTCCGATCTTCACTTCCCCGAAACCGGTGATCGCGATCAGCTCGCCGGCCCTGCCGATTTCGGCATCGCGACGACCGAGCCCTTCAAATGTCATCAGCGACGTTACCCGCTGCCGGGCCTGGATGCCCTCTTCCGAGACCTGCGCAAGGATCGCCCCCGACGTAACGGTGCCGCGATGCACGCGACCAATCGCGATTCTCCCTCGATGCGCGTCATAATCCAGAGACGTTATCCGCATCTGGAAAGGGGCCTCATCATCGACGAGCGGCGCGGGGACAGTCTCCAGGATCGTATCGAGTAACTGCCGCAGGTCGGGTTGCAACGTGTCCGGACTGAAGCCGGCCTTGCCCTCGCGTGCGATCGAGAACATTACCGGAAACTCGAGTTGCTCCGGCTCGACCGCAAGATCGAGGAACAAGTCGTTGACCAGCTCCAGTACCTCGTCGATCCGGGCGTTGTTTCGATCAACCTTGTTGATCACCACAATCGGTCGCAGCCCAAGCGCCAGCGCCTGGCTTAGCACTGTGCGCGTCTGCGGCATCGGCCCTTCGGCGGCATCCACCAACAGCAGGCAACCGTCCGCCATGTCCAGCACGCGCTCGACCTCGCCGCCGAAATCGGCGTGGCCGGGCGTGTCGA
Source organism: Chloroflexia bacterium (assembly GCA_013698305.1). Lineage (GTDB taxonomy): Bacteria > Chloroflexota > Chloroflexia > Thermomicrobiales > UBA6265 > JACCVC01. Next base: position 2,702 of record JACCVC010000307.1, on the reverse strand, counting down.
TCACGTTGATCTTGACGTCCTGATACATGATCGCGGTGTTCTTGGAGAGGATGGTGATGCCGCGCTCGCGCTCCAGGTCGTTGGAGTCCATGATCAGGTCGCCCGCGGCGTCGGGATCGCGAAACAGGTTGGACTGCTTGAGCAGGCCGTCCACGAGCGACGTCTTGCCGTGGTCGACGTGGGCGATGATGGCGATATTGCGGAGGTCAGTTCTGGCGGCGAGCGTGGTCTCGGTCATGGTCATGTTCATTGAGCATCCGGAGGTGGCGTGCGGCATGGCACGAGAATCATCGGTGGTTGGTGAATCGCTCTGGTGGGAGGCGGGACACGAAAAATCCCCGGCAAGGACGTACCTCACCGGCGTATTCTCCCTAAGGATACCACGTTACAACCCTGAAATTATGAAAACTTATCGAAACGCCTGAATTGAATGTGTCGGCCCCTGACTCGGCGACATGATGATCATGCCATGGTGCAGGATATTGTTCATTTCCTGATCATGCACTTTTCAGGATCGGAGATGCGACTGTGAGAACAACGCTAACAATCGACGACGATGTGTTGAACGAGGTCCGGAAGCGAGCGCAGGCGGACGGGGACACCATCGGTCAGGCTGTTTCGCATCTGCTCCGGCGAGCATTATGCGCCGACTCTCAGGGAATCTAATACCCGGATGGCTTTCAGCCCTTGCCCCTGCGTCCGGGCCAACCCCGCGTCACCCTCGAACTCGTGAATGAACTTCGAGACGAACCCGCATGACCTCACAGGCATATCTCGTCGATGTCAACGTGCTGATCTCTCTCGTCGATCCCATGCATCTTCACCACCGTCGGGCGATGGACTGGTTCACTGCGTCAGGATCATCGAATTGGCTAACATGCCCAACCACGCAGAATGGCGCGATTCGCATCATCAGCGGCAACAGGTATCCTCAGTCCGGCATTTCACCGTCGATGGTGATCGACGTCGTAAGGAATCTGATACACGTCGGCAATCATTCGTTTGTGCCAGACAATATCAGCCTGATGGATGACACCCACATCAATGCGGACGGACTGCGTCGCAGTAGCCAGGTGACTGATTCCTACCTGCTTGCGCTGGCCGCGTCGGTCAGCGTCACACTAGCGACGTTCGACCAGCGAATTGATATTGCCGCTGTACGACACGGGCAGGATCGATTGCTCCTAATACCATAACCACGCGCTGTCTTTCAGCAACCGATCGAGGATGTGATCAGGCGAGACGGAGCGGAAGGCCGTCCACCGGGCGGACAACTACTGCGCAGGTCCGCCCCTACGATTTTTCGCGTACGCATCATACGGATGTACTATCACGCCAGGAGGTGCAATTGTGAGAACCACTCTGACTCTGAACATCCCCGACGATGTGTTGCTTGCCGAAGCGCGTGGAATCACGGTGGGCGATGCACTCGCGGAACTGGCGCGGCGTGGACTCGAGATCGAGTTGGAAGAAATTCAGGACGGCTTCTGGAAAGGCGTCAAATTGTTTCCGCATCTTCCCGACGACCCACCGGTCACACTGGAACTTCTGAATCACCTTAGAGATGAGTTGCCCTTATCATCTCCACCGGATCTCATAGTCGCGACAGGCGACCGGCAGTCGCACAGCACCTTTCCCTAGGATTCCGTAGTCCTGGCTGGAGAAGGTGCCCTTAGCCCCCTGTAGATGCTGGCCAGGGGCAGCTCGGTTTCGGGGCACGGGATGGGAATACTCCCATCGCCAAACACGTCCGCCCGGTGCCACACGCCGTCCTCGCCACGATAGTGACGCTCAACGCGGTGAAAATCCTGATCCACGATCAGGTAGGCTCGCAGTGTGGGGATCGTTTGATACACCATCAGCTTCTCGCCCTGGTCGGTTCGCCTGGTGCTGGGCGACAGCACCTCAATCAGCAGACACGGGGCGCGTTGGAGCGTGGGATTTTCCGTCTCGGGAGGAACGCAGACGACCATTACGTCAGGATAGTAGGCGACGTTCTCGACCACGAGCTTCATGTCGCTCATAAAAACCTGACATGACGTGTCATCGGCGGCGTCCGCAAGCTTGCGGACGATGTTGATCGCGATACGATTATGGTGTGCGCTGCCACCCGCGAGGGCGTAGACCATGCCTCCGACGTACTCATGTTTGATGCTGGAGCCATCTTCGAGCTCCAGGTACTCGTCGATGCTGAGGAGCCCGGGTGGTGCGGTCAAACTGTCCATGCCGTCAGTATATCGCAGGAAACTGGATTGGTTCGGGATCGCTTTCAACTCGATGCTCCGCGATCACGCCAGTCCACCCTGCTGGCGCAATGGCAGCCAAATCTCCATGTCGAGCTCGGCGTCACGACCGAACGGCGCGCCATACCGCTCGATCCACAGGATCTCGCGGTTGACCTCACGCTCGTGGCGCTGGAGCCAGGCGAACATCGCCGCATAAAGATTGCCGAGCTCGTCCCGCGTGCCGTGATGATGCGCGACCAGATACTCATGCCGGGGAATCTGGATGCTGATCAGGTCATCCGGCAATTCACCAACCGCGCTCTCGCTCGTCATGCCGACGTAGCAGGTCAGTTCCGTCTCGCGGATATGGCAGGCGCTCAGCCACTCCTCACGAGCGAGCGATCCAGGAAGGGAAGATTCCCGCTCGGCGAGCGCTTCCCAGGCATCGAGCGTGCGTGACTCCGCGATGTCGAACGG
>JACCVC010000218.1 GCA_013698305.1 Chloroflexia bacterium | reverse complement strand
CTGGCGATGCGCTGGTAGATGTCGATGGCCAGCTCCGGCAGCCGGAGATCGTCGAAATGCGCTGACCGGCGCAGCGGCACCGAGATCACGCCCGCCGCGCCCATCGCCGACGCCGCATCGACCAGCTCGACGACCTCACTGACCCGGCGATTGCGCTCATCCTGATCCTGCGCGACCGGGTCCTGCGTGCTCGTCGTGCAGATTGCCGCGACGCTGACGCCGGTCTCGTCACTCGCCTTGGCGATGGCGTCGAACTCGGTGCGAACATCGAAGGCATCGCTGTGGTTGAGCTCGACGCCCTCGAACCCGAACCTGGCGGCGTGGCTGAACCACTCGGCGGGGGAGTTGCCAGGCAGCAGGGCGGACTGGACGGCGAGACGGAGCGGCATGGGGCGGGGATCCTTTCGTCGCGGTGGTGGTGATCTGTCACCTGATTTAGCACGAATCCGCACGGATCGCAACTCGTTGGTGGGAATGCTGCACCCATGACCGTTGACAGGTTAACCAGGCGTTGAAAATTCCGGCGAGAATCTCGCACACGCGCTTGACACTGCTGCCCAAAAGTGGGACATTGGCATGGCATTAAGCGACTGTATACATTTTCGTTAGGACCACTGAACTCACACGATGCCAGCGTGTATCCGATTCGTGGAGAATCCTTGGACGTCGCGCACAAGCCGCCAGAAATGGCGCTACGGTGCGAGAGTTTGGTGTGAATCCGTTGGGAATGGTCCGGTTGTGAGTGCGCGTTCTGAAATAGGTGGAGTCCGCATCGGGAATGCCCGGCGGGTGTCATGCAACAGGAGGATCGTCAGTGATTCACAGTGAAGAACGACGCAAGATCGATCAGCTGTTCCGCGAAGTCGCGGACAAGGGAATGTCCCGCCGCCAGATGATTCAGCGAGCGGCGGTGCTCGGCATCTCGGCGCAGGCGCTGACGCTGGCGTTCGTCGGCGTGGCCCAGAACGCGGTCGCCCAGGGCGAGGAGAACCCGCTCGGAGTTGATCCCGAGGCTCCCCTTCGCGTGGTGATCTTCGACGGTGGCTATGGCAACGAGTACGCCGTCAACGTCAACGACACGCTCTACGGCGAGATCTATCCGGATGCCGAGATCGACTACACCGCCACGGTGCGACTTGGCCCTCAGTACCAGAGCGAAGTCGTCGCCGGCAACCCGCCGGACGTGATGGACAACTCCGGGGCGGACAATTTCAACACCACCACGCTTTACAATGAAGGCCAGCTCGCCGAACTTACCGACCTGATGGAAGCCCCGGCCTATGGGCAGGAGGGCGTCACCTTCGCCGATTCCCTCACGCCGGGAACGCAGGCGCTTGGTGTGTTCGACGGCTCCCAGCACGTCCTGAAATATGTTCTGGGCATGTACGGTGTCTGGTACAACCGGGCCCTCTTCGACGAGATGGGCTGGGAATATCCCCAGACGTGGGAAGACATGCTGGCCATGTGCCAGATGATCGTGGACGAGACGGACATGGCGCCGTGGACCTACCAGGGTCTGTATCCGTACTACATCCGCACCGTCTTCGATCAGTTGGTCTACAAGAGCGGTGGCTGGGATGCGATTCTCAAGATCGACAACCTTGCCGAGGATGCCTGGACCCAGGATGTCGCCATCCAGGCCATGACCGAGATGCAGAAGCTCTACACCGAGGGCTACATCCTCGAAGGCACGGAAGCGCTGAGCCACACCGAATCCCAGACATTTTGGCTTCAGGGCGAGGCCGTGTTCATTCCCTGTGGCTCCTGGCTCGAGAACGAGATGGCCGACGTGATCCCGGAAGGCTTCGAGATCGTCGTTGCCCCCGTGCCATCGTTGACCGCCGAGGATCAGCTTCCGTTCGCCGCGACACAGGTCTCCGCCGGTGAGGACTTCATCGTCTTCTCGGAAGGCGAGAATGTCCAGGGCGGCAAGGAATACCTGCGGCTCCTCTTCTCCCAGGAGGGCGCACGCTTCTTCACCGAGGTGACCGGCTCCCTGACCGCGGTCACCGACGCGGCCGAAGGTCTCGATCTCAGCATCGCGACCCAGTCCGTCCAGGCCGCCATTGCATCGGCGGGCGCCGACACGTTCGTGGCGCAATACGGCACCTGGTATGCGACGCTCGATGAAGAGTCGCAGAATCAGTTCAGCCTGATGATGATCGGCGAGGCGACACCGGAAGAGGTGTCCACCGTTCTGCAGGAACTCACGAATGAGATCCGGGAGGACGAGTCGATTCCGAAGTTCACCCGGGAGGCTCCGGCCGCGGCTGGCGAGGCTGCACCGGAGGCAACCCCGGCCGGATAGTTCGGCGCAAATCACACAAGGCCGGTGCATTCCCGCACCGGCCTTGTGTCACGGGATCAAGGGCATTCGCGTCGCGTGGCATGCCGCACCCTTGAAGGGTGAGGGAGGGTTGTCGTGAATTACAACAGACGCGGTTTCATGCTCAGCTTCCTGGCGCCGGCGATCATCATTTATTCCATCTTTGTGCTGTGGCCATACGTCAACGCATTCTATATCTCCCTTACCAGCTGGTCCGGCGTGTCGGCCAACCAGCCGTTTGTCGGCTTCAGCAATTACGCTGACCTGCTGACCAGCGGACGGTTTGTGGAGGCGCTTGGCCGCAACGCGCAGCTCCTGATCGTGCTGCCGCTTGGCACACTGTCGGTGGCCCTGCTGTTTGCCGCGCTCTTTACGCAGGGCGGCGCTGGCATCCTGGGCTCGGGATTCTATCGTGTCGTCTACTTCTTCCCGCAGGTGATCTCGGTCGTTATCGTCGGTATTCTCTTTCAATACGTGTACAACCCGCGGTACGGCCTGCTCAACGAAACGCTTGGGTTCATGAGGCTGGATGGCCTGACAAGGACATGGCTGGGAGACGGCGCCACGATCCTGTGGGCGATCGCGTTTGTCTTCATCTGGTCGAGCATCGGTTTCTACATGGTGATCTTCATCGCCAGCATGCAGTCGATCCCGACGTCGTTCTATGAAGCCGCGACGCTCGATGGCGCGACAAATTGGCGTCAGTTCCGGGACATTACCTTCCCGCTGATGTGGGAAACGATCCGCACGGCGATGATCTACATCTCGATTCAGGCGCTTGACCTGTTCGTGCTGGTGCAGGTGATGACGGGCGGCAGTTTTTCCGGTCCGCAGCGCAACG
>JACCVC010000217.1 GCA_013698305.1 Chloroflexia bacterium | reverse complement strand
AAGGCGGTCTGGGCGATGGTGAGGTAGCGGGGCCGGGGCGCGACGCGACCGATTGGCGAGGACTCGCTCATGCCGGCGCGCCTTGCGCGTCGACCGGTTCGGCGTCGAAGTGGAGCCGACCTTCATATAAATTGCGGATGACCGACTCGGCGCTGGTCTCCTCGATCCGGATGTCGGCGAGCTGGATCTCGGTTGCGAGATCGCGGATCAGCTGGCCAGAGGTGACGGCGCGGCTGTCGAAGGTGATGGTCAGCGTGGTGTCGCTCGGCGCGTCGACGGAGATATCCCGGTGCGCGGTCAATGCCGCTCCGGCAGCTGACGAGGCGGTCGGGTCGGGTTCGGTGAGGGTAAGGTGGAGCTTCTGCTCCCAGCCGAAACGGCGGGTGACATCCGCTAGTGCGCCGTCGTAAATGATCTTGCCGTTGTCGATCATGATCATCCGGTGGCAGAGCTCCTCGATGTCGCCGAGGTCATGCGATGTCAGCATCACGGTCAGGCCACGCTCCCGGTGCATGGTGCGGATGAACTCGCGGAACCGCGCCTTGACCGCGACGTCGAGGCCGATGCTCGGCTCATCGAGGTAGAGCACGGGCGGGCTGTGGAACAGCGAGGCGGCGAGATCGCAGCGCATACGTTGTCCGAGGGACAGCTGCCGGGCAGGGACATCCAGCAGCGGTTGCAGGTTGAGGATCTCGACCAGGTCGCTGTAGGTCTGCCGATACTCGACGGCGGGCAGCTCGTAGATGTCGCCCAGCAGCCGGAACGACTCTCGCACCGGCAGGTCCCACCAGAGCTGGGTGCGCTGCCCGAAGACCACGCCGATGTTGTGGGCGTTGGCGATCCGGTTCTCGTGTGGCGTGAGCCCGCAGACGGTGATTTCGCCCTCGGACGGAACGAGAATGCCGGTGAGCAGCTTGACGGTCGTCGATTTCCCCGCGCCGTTGGGTCCGACGTAGGCAACGCTCTCGCCGGGGATGATCTCGAGGTCGATTCCGTCGACCGCGGTCATTGTCGTGTAGCTGGGGCGGACGAGGTGGGTGAGCGCGCCACGGAGGCCGGGCTTTTTGGTTGGCCGCTTGAACCGCTTGGTCAGGCCAGCGGCGCGAATGATCGGCTCGGTCGAGGCGTCGGTCACGAGGTCGGTCCCTTCAGCGCGTACATCCTCAGGTGAGTGGGCATCGTAGCATGAAGCTTGATGTCTGGGCATGCTTGCCATCACCCTGCACCCGGAATCAATCTTCAGGTAAAGGAAAGCACGTCGACAGCGTGGCGATACCGTGCCATGCGCGCATCCTCGTCGGCTTTGGGGTCCACGTCTCGGTTGTTCGCCAGGTTATCGTCCAGATCAGCGAGCTTGACCCTTCGGGCAAGGGGGTTGTTTCGCACTCGGAGTATGTACTCCTCGTAGCTCTCTCCGTTTCGATGGGTAAGACTGTCGATTGCGTCGATGACCTCCGTTGAGAAACCTCGATGTCGGAGGTCGTCGACGGTAAAGTCCGTATCCTCAACAAGGTCATGCAGAACCGCGACGGTTCGTTCGAGGTCGTTCCCCATTCTCGCCATCACCCGCAACGGCTCGCCATCACCCGCAACGGATGGAGGATGAACGGCTCTCGTCGCAATTCCTGCGTTGGGTATCCTTGTCCTCGGTGCGCTGAAACTGCCAGGGTGATGGCATCTTCGAGGGATGGCACGGCCCAAGGCGCCTCGCCGTCATGCTGATGTATTGACAACAGAATCGTTTCCTTCAGCGCGGAGATCGTCAGGTGAACGGGCATCGTACCATGGGCATCCGTAGTATCGGGTCTTGTGCCCGATAGTTTTTCCTGTCCGACGATCTGCCGATTGCACGTCCCCGGCCATAAGAGCCGGGGTTACAAAGCGCCAATACAACGGCGCCCTTCGGAATCGACGTTGCCTTCGTTGCCATCGGCATCATGCGACACTTCATCAATGTGCGAGAGATGACGAAGGAATGGGGCAACAAATGGCGGCAGACGTGATCTAGCCGAGAGATGAACCGTTGGCGCAGGGCTGGTTCGCGGTCGACGAGCCATCGCCCGGCGTGTTCCGGATTCAGGAGCCGCTGCACGACGAGAACGTGAAATCGTTTCTGGTGGTGGGGTCGCAACGTGCCGCGCTGATCGACACCGGCATGGGCGTTGCTGACATTCGCGCGGTGGTGGAATTGTTGA
>JACCVC010000289.1 GCA_013698305.1 Chloroflexia bacterium | reverse complement strand
ACATCCGGACGACGGATGTGACGGGGGCGATCCAGCTGCCCCAGGACGCGGAGATGGTGATGCCGGGGGACAACGTACAGATGGGGGTGGAGCTGATCACGCCGGTGGCGATCGAGGAAGGGCTGCGGTTCGCGATTCGCGAAGGTGGCCGGACCGTCGGCGCGGGTGTCGTCACTTCCATTACCGAGTAGCGACGAGCTTTTGACGGTCACGGGATGTCTGGCCATTCAGGCGTCCCACGACCTGGTTGAGATGTGAGGAACCCATCATATGGTAGCTACGCGGAAGACCGCTTCGAAGATCCGGATACGTCTTAAGGCGTATGATCACAAGATCCTCGATCAGGCGGCTGGTCGAATTGTGGAGACGGCAGAATCAACCGGCGCCCAGGTGGCTGGTCCGGTTCCGTTGCCGACACGTATTGAGAAGTTCTGTGTCTTGCGGTCTCCGTTCATCGACAAGGATTCGCAGGAGCAGTTTGAAGTGCGGACGCACAAGCGATTGATCGATGTGCTCGAGCCAAGCAACAGCACGATCCGGGCGTTGATGAATCTCAACCTTCCGGCTGGCGTGGACATCGAGATCAAGCTCTAGCAGCGGTGCCGGAGGACAAAAGATCCTCCCCTACGAATATGGTTGGAGTCATTCGGTGATGTATTCCGGGAAGTATGGCCGGCGGGCCGATAACCGGATCGACAACACAACACGCTCTGCGATCTGATGCGGCGGGCATCGCTGCCATCAGTTCCTGATCAGGAGAGAGCCAATGGTACGTGGACTCATCGGGCGAAAGCTCGGTATGACCCAAATGTTTGATGACGATGGGCTTGCGCGCCCGGTGACCGTGGTAGAAGCGGGGCCGTGCGTCGTGACCCAGATCCGGACCGAGGAAAGGGATGGCTACCAGGCCGTTCAGCTCGGATTCGGGGTCGCCCGCAAGCTGAAGAAGCCGCAGCAGGGACATGTGAAGGCCAGTGGCCACCAGGTCAAGACGCTGCGCGAACTGAAGGCGGATGATTACAGCGGTATCGAAGTTGGGCAGGTCTTCAAGGCCGATACCTTCGCCGTCGGCGACGTTGTCGATGTGACCGGAACCTCGAAGGGCCGTGGCTTCCAGGGTGGCATGAAGCGTCACGGGTTCAGCGGTGGACCGGCGACGCACGGCCAGTCTGACCGCGCTCGCGCGCCGGGGTCGATCGGTTCCAGCGCTACGCCGGGTCGGGTGTTCAAGGGCATGAAAATGGCCGGGCACATGGGCGACGAGCGGGTCACGGTGCAGAACCTCAAGGTGCTGCGCGTCGACGCCGAGCGGAACCTGCTGCTTATCGAAGGCTCAGTGCCAGGCGCCAAGAACGGCACGCTGTTGATCCGGCAGGCCGTCAAGGGCGGTAAGTAATCATTGCGGGCAGCATGGTCCTGGACCGCTGTGAATTGGCAATAAGGGAGTGACTACGACAATGCAAAAGGATGTGTTGAATATCCACGGCGCCACGGAGGGGTCGATAGACCTCGACGACACCGTGTGGGGGATCGAACCGCATATCTCGGTGATGCACCAGGCAGTGGTGCGCCAGCAGGCGAATGCGCGACTCGGTACACACGATACGAAGACGAGAAGTGAGGTTCGCGGTGGCGGTCGCAAGCCATGGCGGCAGAAGGGTACCGGTCGGGCGCGACAGGGTACGATCCGCGCGCCACAGTGGAAGGGCGGCGGTGTCGTCTTTGGCCCACACCCGCGCAAGTACACCCAGCAGATGCCGCGGCAGATGCGCCGACTGGCGATCCGATCGGCGCTATCCGCCAAGCTCCAGGACGACCGCGTGATGTTCGTGTCGGGCCTGGAAGCCGTGGAGCCAAAGACCAAGGCGATGAAGGACGTGCTCGGCGCGTTTCCGGAGAGCCGGTCAGTGCTGGTGGTGATGCACGAGAAGGTGGAATCGATCGAGCGCGCCGCCGCAAATCTGGACAATGTCAAAACAATTGTCGCGGGAATGATCAGTGTTCGCGACGTGCTCAAGTATGAACGCGTGCTGGTGACGCAGGAAGCCGTCGAGATAATCGAGGGCAATTGGGCGTTGGAGGGCAAGAAGCGCGAGCCGAGCCAGTGGAAGCTGCGGCGACAGCCTTCCGCGAGCGCCACCGAAGAGGAGGTTGCCTAACATGGCAGAACTGCGCATGGAGGAAGTCATCCGCCGGCCACACATCACCGAGAAGAACACCTGGCTGATGGAGAAGGAACAGTACACGTTCGAGGTTCACCCGAACGCGACCAAGATCCAGATTCGCGAGGCCGTTCAGGAGACCTTCTCGGTCAAGGTCAAGGCGGTCAATACATTGAATGTGAAGCCGAAAAAGAAGAGCCGGTACGTGCGGCGCGGCGCCTCACGCATTCACGGCGCGACAACCGGTTGGAAAAAGGCGATCGTGACGCTCCAGGCGGGCGAGCACATCGACCTCTTCGAGCAGATGTAGAGCAGCACCGGACCAGGAAGGAATCGATTGGATCATGCCA
>JACCVC010000213.1 GCA_013698305.1 Chloroflexia bacterium | reverse complement strand
GGCGTCGGCCAACTCATCCAGCGTGGTCACCTCGACCTCGATCTTCATGGTATGCGGCGCCTGTCGTCGGGCGGCCAGTACAGCATCGCGCACCGGATGCTCGCCGCCAATCGCGGCGAGGTGGTTGTCCTTGATCAGCACCCCGTCAGCCAACCCGAACCGGTGGTTGCCGCCACCGCCATGCAGCACCGCCCGCTTCTCCAGCATCCGCATGCCGGGCGTGGTCTTGCGAGTGTCGACAATCTGCGCGTTCGTCCCCTTGACCGCCTCGACGTAGCGAGCGGTGATGGTCGCGACACCGGACAGCCGCTGCATGATGTTGAGCGCCGTGCGTTCAGCGGTCAGCAGTGATCGCGCCGGACCCGACAGTCGCGCGATCGTGTCGCCCACCTCGATCCGGTCGCCGTTGCGCTTGAGCGGCTCGAAGTCAATTTCCGGATCGACGATCAGGAACACCGCCTGGGCAACGTCGACGCCCGACAGCACCCCGGCCTCCTTGGCGAGGAGCATGCCGGTCGCGGTCGCGGACTCGGCCACGGTCGCCAGCGTGGTGATGTCGCCGTTGCCGACGTCTTCGGCCAGCGCCAGCTCGACCAGCGAGCGCCACCCCGAGGTCGCGGCGGGAAGATCACGGGAGTGCATGGATCAGCTCCTCTGGTCCGGTTGATCGGCACCGGTGGACATCCGCTGCCCGGGCGTGTGCCAGCCGACGCGGTAGCGGACCTCGCCGTTCGGACCCTTGCGCCGCCCGAACTTCTTGAAGCCGATCGCGGTGAAGAATGGCATCGTCGCCTCGCCGGTTTCGACCACCATCGGTCGATGGCCGGCGCGGCGCAGGGCATCCTGCATGATGATCCTGCCGAGCCCCCGGCGGCGCAAGTCCTTGCGCACGGCGAACAGGGCCACCTCGACCGACATCTGCGCCGGCGCCATGATGTAGGCGCCGGCCAGATCACCAGCGAGCGTGACGATGAAAATCGCGGCGCCCTGTGCCTGCTGATGGGATTCCAGCGCATTGCGCGCCGACTCGACCGCGCCCTCGGACGTGGCGTCGGCGAGCAACTCTGCCACCTCATCGAGCTCGGCTGGCTCCATCAATCGCACATCGAGGTTGGCGGCGGTTTCGGAAGGCGGGGTGGCGTTATCGGACATCTTCAATCCATTACGTTCCGAACGTCAGGCTCTGCTCGAACGGCGCGGGGTCGTCATACGGGCCGATCACGACGAGGTTGAGCCGATCGTCGCGGAACAGGTCCCGCGCCAGCGCCTGGACATCTTCAGCGCTCACCGCGTCGATCTCATCCATCACCTCTTCCGGCGTCTTGATCTCGCCGAAAGTTGCCTCCTGCGAACCGACCCACGACGCCACCGAGCGGCTGTCTTCCAGCCCCATCAGCAATCGTCCCTTGCGCAACTCCCGGTTGCGGATGATCTCCTCATCGCTGACCCGGACATCGCGCAGCTTGCGCAACTCGCCGAGAATCGCCCCGGTTGCCTCGTGGACGCGGTCGAGATCGCAGCCGGCGTAGACCACTCCCTGCCCGACATCCTCATAGCTTCGGAAATAGCCGAAGACCGAGTAGACCAGTCCGCGCTTCTCCCGGATCTCCTGGAACAGCCGCGAACTCATGCCGGACGACAGGATCGAGTCGACCGTCGATTGAGCATAGCGGCGTTCGTCGCGATAGGAGACCGCCGGGAGGCTGAGGCAGAGGTGCGCCTGCTCGGTGGGACGGTTGACGATGCGAACGCGCGGGGCATCCTGCGTCACCGTCACCGGCGTGTACTGATCGGCCCGGTCCTCGCGCCGCTCCAGGTCACCGAACGCGGCCTCGGTCAGGCGGACGATCTCGCCGTGGTCGATGTCGCCACCGGCGGCGACGACCAGGCGCTCGGGACCGTAATTCCGGGTCCAGAAATCGAGCATCGCCTCGCGACTGATGCTGCCGACGGTCGCCTCGGAACCGGCGATCTCGCGTCCGAGCGGATCGTCGCCCCAGACCAGTTCATCGGTGAGGTCGTGGACCAACTCCTCGGGTATGTCCTGTACCGAGCGAATTTCCTCGAAGATCACCTTGCGTTCCTTGGTCATCTCTGTTTCGCTCAGCACCGAGCCGCGCAGCATGTCGGCCATCACGTCGAACGCCATCGCGGTGTGGGTGCTGGGCACCTTGCACCAGTAGCTGGTCGATTCTCGCCCGGTGGCGGCGTTGAGGCCGCCGCCGACCTCCTCGATCTCCTCGGAGATCATGATCGGGTCGGGTCGACGCTCCGTCCCCTTGAACATCATGTGCTCGAGAAAGTGCGAGACGCCCGCGACTCCTGGCCGCTCGAAGCGGGAGCCGACATTGAAATAGAAGATCAGGCTGGCCGAGCGAACGCCGGACATCGGTCCGGTGACGATGCGGATACCGTTGTCGAGCGTGGTCTTGTGATAGGGCGAGTTGCGGGCAGCGATGGTGGAATCCGGATCGACCGGTGTTTCGGTGTCCACGGCGGACATCGAGCGTGCGGCCCATGCCGCCTGGGTACGTGAGATCAAGCGGAGTACTCCTCTAGCCGCCGAATACAGGCGGTGACAGCAATGCTACCGGGAATGGGACATTGTGACCAGATTATGAACTACGTAGAGCCGGCATCGGTAACGGTATCGACCAGCATCGCCAACGCTCGGTCACAGGCGGCGGTGACGATAACCTGCCGGTCGCCGGGGAAGACGTGCCGCTCGACGGTCGTGCCATCGGAGCCAGCCAGGCCGATGTAGACGAGCCCGACCGGTTTGCGATCCGTGCCGCCGTCCGGACCGGCGATGCCTGTGGTCGAGATCGCCCATGTCGCGCCGAACCGGTGGCGGCCGCCCTCGGCCATGGCAATTGCACACTCTGCGCTGACCGCGCCGGGATTGGCGAGGGTTTCTCTCGGCACGCCGAGCATCCGTTCCTTGGCATCATTGGCGTAGGCGACGATGCCGCCCTTCATATAACCAGAGCTGCCCGGAATGCTGGTGAGCCGGGCGACGACGAGGCCGCCGGTGCAGGACTCGGCGGTGGCGATGGTGACGTCGCTGCGACCGTCGAGCAGGTGACGGATGGTCTCTTCGGGTGGTAGGTATTGGTCAGACGTGGCGATGGTCGTCGTCCGGTCATGCGAGAGCAGGCGCCAAATGCTTCCTGCTCGATGGCTTCACTTACGATGCCCGCGAGTGTAGCACGACAATCACGTACTTCTCGTCATCACTTTCGAGACCGATTGCCGAATATCGTATATTGATGCGTATATTCATTCGTATGCTCCTTCGTATACCAAGCAGAGAATTGCAATGGAGCGTCACGATCCGGAGAAAGGAAGCGAAGCATGGCCAGCACGGTTCGCGTGGAGGATAAGCTCCATGCCAGGTTGAGAGACATTGCCGAGGCGGAGCACCGGTCGATCGGGAAGGTGATCGAGGATGCGATTCAGCATTACGAGCGAGATAAATTCTGGCGAGAGGCGCACGATGCCGTCGAACGGCTCCGCGCCGATCCTGTTGCCTGGAAGAAGTATCAAGATGAGATAGCGTTGTTCGAGGGTGGCTCGATGGATGGCCTCAAGGACGAGGATACGTACTACAGTCCGGAAGAGGAGGCGGCGATCCGTGCCGAGCACGCGCGAACCGAGGATAGGTGAGGTTTGGGATATCGATTTCAGCCCGCAGGTCGGGAGAGAGCAGGCGGGTATCCGGCCTGCTCTTGTGATCTCCAACGATCATTTCAACGATTTGAGGACAGGTCTTTACATCGTCGCACCTATTTCCGGAACGAATCGAGGGCTGCCCTACCAGATCAATGTGGAATCCCCAGAAGGTGGCCTGACCAAACGCTCAGTAATCATGTGCGATCAGGAGAAGTCGCAGAGCGTTCAGCGCTTTCTCCATCGGCGAGGAAAAGTCTCTGAACAAACGCTTCGGCTGGTGCAACAGATCGTTGGTACGTTGATCGACCGGTAGGGGATACACTTGGTAAGCGCTACTTCACTTGGCCCCGAGCAATGCGCTCGGGGCTTCGTTGTTGTGATCGACTTTCGTTTGCTGGAGATGTCGCCCGTTTCGAGCGTTCATGGTACGCTCATGGCATCTTGGGGCCAACAATCAATGAGCGAACGCGTGTTTCGGTGTTCCGCAGTTCGGTAGTGGTTCGGCTGGTGACCGTCAGTGAGGGTGGAGGGGGAACTTGCTCATGCGCGAGGCATTTGCATTGACTGGACGGATGGTGATCGCGCTGCTAGCGGGGCTTGTCATGCTCGGTTTCGGCGTGATCGGTGTGGCGGCGCAGCAGGCGACACCGGTCAGCGGCATTGCCGCTAGCCTTGAGCCGACGGCAAGCTCGGATACGCCGATGCAAACGGCCCAACGAGAGTCTCCGTCGGTCGAAGCGCAACAGGCCGATGGCACGGTGAATGTCACCATTCAGGACGGCAACCTCGATCCTGTACCGGGAGCCTGCCTGTTAATGGAAGGACAGGCTGGCGAATCGAGCTACCAGTGCGATGGCCGCGAGGACGGCGTGGCCGATGGCAAGCTGCGCTTCATCATTCCGCCCGGCGACTACAACCTCGTCGTGGCCCGGGCGCCGGTGGGGTACATCTCCGGCACGAACGTTTCCCTATCGCTTGGCGCGGGACTGACGGTACAGGTCACCATTGACCTGCAGCCAGGCGGGCGGGCGGTATTCGTCACCACGGTCGATGAGAACGACCAGCCCGTCAGCGAGGCCTGCTACAGCATCTTCATCGCGCTGGAATTCGGGCAGCGCGGCGAGCTGGTGTCCTCGAATTGTGCCCCACCGCCGGGCGATCCGGACGACGGCAGCGTCTCCTTCCCTGGCATCGCGCCTGGAAACTACATTGCCGTCCAAACCCGGGCGCCCATCGGGCATGTCCTGGCTGACGAGACCCCGTTCAGCGTCCCCGCCGACGGTACGGGGCCAATCATCGTGACCGTGGTCAGTTCGGCCTTCATCCTCTCCGGCGATCTGATCGTCAACAAGGTTGATGACCACGGCGCCTCGCTGGCCGGAGCGTGCTTCGCCGTCTACCTGGACGCCGGTGGCGGGCAACGCGGGGAGCAGGTCGCACGGCAATGTGAAGCGGAGGATGGGCAGTTGATGTTCGCTGGTCTCGCCCTTGGCGCCTACGTGCTCGTCGAGGACCGAGCGCCCGACGGGTATCTCATCGGCGGTCAACGGCAGGTGACCATCAGCGCCGGGGTGGCAACGACCGTCACCGTCCCGAACACGCCGGGCGGGTCCGACCTCACCATTCGCACGATCGATCCCGAAACCGGAGCGCCGCTCACCGGCGCCTGCTTCGCGGTGCATCACGATGATGACGGCGGAGTCGTGTCGCCCGCGTCCCTGCTGGAACGTCGCTGCGATGATGCGGACGGCTCCGACAACGGTGTCACGTCTTTCGCCGGGGTGGCTGCTGGCGACTACATCGTCGTCGAGGAGGAGGCGCCGGCGGGGTACAAGGTCACCAGCGAAACCGTGCCGTTCTCCGTGGACGGCATCACGGACGTCACGCTCACCGTCGAAAACGTCCCGCTGACGCTCGCCGATCAGCTGGTCGTGGTGCTGAAGAGGATTCTCCGGGAGATTCTTGGTTGACCGTTTCGTGCGGGCGTCACGTGTGGTGACGCCCGAAGTTCCGAGCATGCGCCGAACCATGTTTTGATGGATGGCAAACCGTGCAATCCGTGGTAATCTGACACTACCTTGGGGGGCCAAGTCGTAGGATCACGGGTGTCTTTTGGGAATGCGATGTTCCCGGCGATAGCCAGGCATCCCTATTTGACGTGGGTGAGCTTCACCTCGGGGAGAATCGAAGATGAACACAAGGTTCGGCTGGCTTGCGCGTGGAATGATCCTCGCGCTCTTCCTGTTAAGTTTCGAGATTGGTAACGCTAGCGCTCAGTCACCTGGCGATCTCGTCATCAACAAGGTTGATGAGAATGGCAGCCCGTTGGCGGGAGCCTGCTTCGATGTCTTTGCAGATACCGGCGGCGGAAAGCCAGGGTTTTTTCTCTTTGGACGATGCGACTCCAGCGATGGATCAAACAATGGAACCACGATCATTTCCGGGTTGGACGCTGGAAACTACGTCCTGATCGAATCAATAGCGCCCGCCGGCTATGTCGTAGGTGAACGTGACGCCTTTTCCATGTCGCCTGGCCAAGCGACTGTCCTCGCCATCGACGGCGTGCGCGGTGGAGCGACACTCACGGTCTTCTTCGTGGATGAGAACGGCACACCAATTCTTGGTAGTTGTTTCGGGGTCAGTCAGCCACTCGAAGGTGGCGGCGGTGCTTTCGTTGTCGGCAGTTGCGACCCGAACGACGGCAGAAACGATGGCTCGCTCAACATGCGCGGGTTGGCTTCCGGCAACTATATCCTGTTCAAAAG
>JACCVC010000227.1 GCA_013698305.1 Chloroflexia bacterium | reverse complement strand
CTCCTGTGTCCTGAGCCGGCTCCTGCCGCGGTTGCGGTTGCGTACCAACCTGCGATTGATTGCCATCTGGTTGAGGTCGTGGTCCTCGTCTGCGTCGACGACGACCGCTGCGATTTGGTGGTGGTGTCATGATTCTTCTCCGCGCCGATGTGCCATGAACTGCTTCACTCTGCGCCGGCCGGCCTTGACTCGACCCCAACCCCAGCCAGCGCCGCTTTTGAGTCCAACCCGGACCAACCGGCGAATGGTCGCCAAGTCATCGTCGAGAGTCTCACGTTCGAGATCCAGGCGAGCAAGGTGCCGGTCCGCCACGTCGGTCGGGGACATTCGCACAGCCTGCCGAATTGCCATGAGCAGGACGTACAGATCGTCCAGCTGTCCAGCCACCGGGATTACGCCCGGCACCAGATCGATCGGCGACACCATGTATGCGCCGCCGACGACAAGCATCGCCCGCGCCCGGTGTGGAACTCCCGGGTCTTTCGCCATCGCCGCGACCAGACGTCCGTATGCCGGCATCCGCTTCACGATGGTCCAGAAGGCCCGAAGCGCCTCGCGCCGTTCCTGCGCCAGCGCATCGGCTTTTGCGCGACTCCCGGTCGGCTCGAGGTTCTCGGCAACCGCGGACATTGACTGTACCGGTGGTCCATTCAGGTCCTGCCCCGATATCCTGCTTCCACTTCTCATGAATCCTGTTGCCTTCCACATTGCCTGGCGGCACTGATGCCGTGGAATCAACTGGTATTGTCCCATGAATCCGGCCCAGGACATTCGGTACAAAGGTACTCCCTTAAACACGCACCGGTAGGGTATTATGGGTTCAGGGTTCACTTCAGATGTCTGTGGCGACGTGTCGCTACAATGCGATACATGGAGAGCACCGCGCAGACTCGCATTGACCCCCGTCTCATGTAGGGTGTCAGGAGAAGGCCGCCACGGCGCAAGGAGTGAAATAGCCATGATCGAAGAAGCACATTTGGACCAGCATACGGTCGCCCTGACCCGTCGCCAGCGCCAGGTTCTGCGCATGCAGGCGTATGGTCTCACGCATCAGGAAATCGCCGAGCATCTGGGCCTGAGTATCTGGACGGTCAAGAACCACCACAAGCAGGCCGTCAAGACGCTGTCGCTGTCGCTCCGCACTATTCCTCGGGAACGCGTGCGCACGTCGCTGGCGTGCTACATCCTTGGGTTGCTCGACGGAGGATGGTCGCCACGCCAGGTTGCCCTTCACCTCAAGGATGTGTCACCACCAGTGCGCAAGTCAGACGAATCCCACCTCGGCAACTTCGACGCCGCCGACGATGAGCTTGCGCCAGCCGCCAGCTGAGGGCGATTCACCCGCCCTTCAACTGGCGCAAGACGAAGAGCGCGTTTGCGGGTCGCTCCGCAATGCGACGCGTGAAGTACGGATACCACTCCGTGCCGAACGGTACGTAGACGCGCATCCCAAATCCCGCGTCAATCAGACGCTGCTGCTCGTCTCGCCGAACGCCGTAAAGCATCTGAAATTCGAACGAATCCAGCGGAATGCGCATTCGGCCCACGTACCCTCGCGCCGAGCGAATCAGCGCCGGATCGTGGGTCGCCAGCGCCGGAAATGCGCCGTTGTCGAGCAGCAACTCCATCAGGCGCACGAAGTTCTCGTCGATCTTCGACCGCTCCTGGAATGCCACCGAGGGGGGCTCCGCATAGGCGCCCTTCACCAGCCGGACCCGAGCCTTGCGCTCTATGCACCGCTGAACGTCCCGCTCCGATCGCCGCAGATAGCTCTGGATCACAATACCTACCTGCTCCGGATAGAGATCGTGTAGCGCCTCGAACAGATGCATCGTGCGCTCTGTGTAGTCTGACCCCTCCATGTCGATCCGAATGAATCCATCGACCTCACGAGCAGCCTCCAGAATCGGAACAATCGCGTCGTGGGCAACGTCATCACCGAAATCGAGCCCCAACATCGTCAGCTTGATCGAGATGTTGGGACTCATGCCTTCCGCCTTCATGCGGTTGAGAATCTCAACGTAGGCGCCCGTCGCGTTACGCGCCTGTTGCTCGGTGTCCACGTTCTCGCCGAGCAGATCGAGCGTCACGGCCATACCCTCGGCGTCGATACTCCGCGACGCAGTCATCGCTTCGTCCAACGTGTCTCCGGCAACGAATCGACTGACCAGTCCCCTGGCCATCGAGTTCGCCTGAAAGAAGCCGGAGACGTGACGATTGTCGGCGACAGCCAGGATAGCCTGACGCATGAACTGCATTGCAACCCTCCACCGCCAATCGACGGTTCCAACACGCCCGACGACGCCGAACGTGGCGCCGTCTCAACCATCATTATCGCATCGGGCACGGATGCGATTCGTCCGAACCACGACGAGAAGTGGTCTTCTCATACCGGGTCCGGCTGAAAACCGTGCATGCGACTCGCGGAGCCGCGTACGGGAGACCCTTGTGGTCCCCCTCGTACCCAAATGCGCTTGAGGGTCGGCACAAGGCCGGCCCGTGCGTGTTTTTCGCATCCTGTTTACCCGGATTCCGTATTACCCGTCATCATCGGCAAGCCAGTCGAGCATCACAGCCGCGGTCCAGGACTGGTTCATCGAACCGAGCGGCTCGCCGGTGAACGGCTCGGCATACTCCGCGCAACCGATCTCCTGTATCTGGCGCATGCCTTCGGCCTTGAGCCTGTCGGCGTCTTCCTGCGCCCCTGCCCGATCCAGCGCCCACCAGAACAGCCAGCTCATCACCGGCCAAACCGGGCCACGCCAGCAGGCTCGGGAATCGAACGCTGGCTCTGAGGGACTGGTGCTCGGTGGCAGCTTCCAGCGCAGGTCCGGGTGGCCGAGCATATCCGTCGAGTTCCAGGAGCTTAGCAACGCCTCTCGCCGTTCGGCGGTCACGCCTCCCGCGATCAAGGGGGCGTAGCTGGCGATGGTCCGGATGCATACATCCCGCGCAGCGACGAGATCATGATCGCAGCACATGGTCCGATTGTCGTTCCATTGCCGCGCAAGTCCCCGGCGACCCCGATCCACCCAGCTCTCGATGATCTCGAGCTGCTCGATCGTGGCATCGGCGAGGGGGGCGATCCGCAGCAATGCCTCGTTGGCGGCAACCAGAATCGCGCTGAAGAAGACGTCCTTGACCCGGAAGGGCAGCGACGAATAGCCTTCGTCCACCCGGTAGCCAACGTCGATCAGGCGATCTATCAGCCACAGATACCGGTCGTACTCGGCTTTGGTGGGCCGCTGCGAGGTGTCGGCGGCATCTGCGAGATCCGACCGGATATATGGCGCGAGCCTATCCAGGTCGACCTCGACGGCCTTGAGGGCATCGTCCCACCGGGGAGAGTTGTCTAGGCTTTCCCACGGATGCACGATCGTCACCAGCCCGGAATCTTCCGGGTCGCGGACCGACAGCAGGTACCGGTGCCATTCAAATAACGGCCCAAACACTTCGCGTGCATAGTCTGCTCGTCGCTCCGGACCAGCCGCCTGCACCGCCCGCTGCGCGGCGATCGCATGCACCGGCGGTTGAGCGATACCGCTCGTGCGAACGCCAACGGGAGAGTCTGGAGCGACCTCCCCACAGTTCCATCGGCCCGCGCTGGGGAAATCGTCCTCATCTGAAATGTCAGGGTTGAACACGATGTGCGGGAGCATGCCGTTGCGCCACTGGCCACGGAACAGCGAGCGAAGCTCCTCCATTGCTCGCTCCGGGTCGATGTGAACCAGGCCGATTGCGATGAAGGCGCTGTCCCAGCTCCATTGGTGCGGGTAGAGACGCGGCGCGGCCCTGGTCCAGCCGGACAGGCGATTCTGGTCCAGCACCCGCGCCGCCTGGTCACGAAGCTGGCGCCGCTGCTCGCTGCTGATGACGCTCACGTTGTCTCCCATGGTTCATGGCACACTGGCGCAGTACAGTTATTCGCCGTCAGTGTACACGCCATGCCGCTCCGGACCTACGCATCCATGCCGCCTGTCCGACCCGCAATCAGGAACCCGCCATGACGTCAAAACCCACCGAATCGACTGATCACGAGCCGCCTGGCATCGCCGCGTGGTGGACGTCGCTCCTGGCCAACGCCGCCGCCGACATCCGCGACGCACTCTATGACCGGATTCCGCTCACCAATGACAACCTGGCCCTGATCGCGACACCACAATATCAGCGGCTCGACCGGATTCAGCAACTTGGATTCGTCTCCCGCATCTGGCCGGGCGCGAAGCACACGCGGTTCGAGCACTCGCTGGGGGTCATGCATCTCGCGCGTCAGGCAGCGCTGCTCCTCTCCCGGCAACCCGGCGGGGAGTGGATCACCCTGGATGATATCCGCACCATTTCCGCCGCCGCGATGTTGCACGACGTCGGCCACTATCCGTTCTCGCACGCAATCGAGGAGCTGGGCTCGCCGATCCGGCCGCACGAGGAGGTCGGGCGCCACCTGATCGAATCCGGGCCACTCGCCGATGTTCTTGCCACTCGCGGTCTCGATCCAGCCCGGATCGCGGCGTTGATTCACGGAGAGCGCAATGCGCTTCCGCGCCGAGATCGCCTCCTGGTACAGATAGTCTCAGGCACGCTGGATGTCGACAAGCTCGATTACCTCCCGCGGGACGCCAGGGCGTGTCACGTGCCCTATGGCGGCGTCGACACCAGCCGGTTGCTGGCCTCACTGCGGATCGCGCAGGTCGATGACGACGACCGGATCGTGGTCGGTTCCAAGGGCGTCAGTCCGCTACACTCCCTGATCAACGCCCGACAGGAGATGTTCGACAACGTCTACTGGCACCACACCAACCGGACCTGCATGGTGATGCTGCTGCGGGCGGTCCAGGAAGCAATCCTCCACCGGGCAATCGACCCCGACGAACTCTGGCGACTCGACGACACTACGTTGCTCGAACGTCTCCGCGCACCGGAGATGCCAGATGAGTCGAGAACACTGGCTGAAGCGCTCTACCATCGTGCCTTCCACAAACGCGCCGTGGAGGTCAGCAATCGCGCGACCGAGCTTTATGGCCGTCTCGGCAACCTCTGGTTCGATCCTCGGGCGCGCCGCACCGTCGAGCTTCAGCTGACCGCCGAGCTGTCCCAGCGGCTCAGGCGACCGGTTGCGGACACCGCGATCCTGATCGACATACCCAAGCCGGAGCGCTGGCAGACCGATGTCTGGGTAGTATATGATCGGCCACCGGTCGGCATGCAATCACCAATGCACTGGCGCGACGTGGCCGGGCTGTCCGATGATGATTTCAAACAGTACGAAGAGCATCGTCGGCTGATCCGTATCGTCACCGAGCCCGGCATCCGGGATATCGTCGCCGCCGAGTGGGAGTCACTGCTCTACCCGTTGCTCGGCGGGGTTTTCTGACGTCAACACGTCGCAACGAATTGGAGATTTCAACCATGCCTGAACCGACCAGGCCTGATTCTGCTGACTCGCTTGCCACCGTCGAGATCGTGATGCTGGCCGCTATCCTCATCGCCATCACCATCCCGACGTTGATGATCCTCGCCGCGCTTTGACCGCACCGTAGGTAGCCCCGGACCGAGGAGACCGGGGTATGGCAATATGTCCGATTCTGCCCGGACACCTGGGTCCGGGCCTACGCAACCCCGAGCATTCTGGGCCGCCTGCCGATCCCGATATGTCGCCCGGACTCCATGTCCGGGCCCACATGCCG
>JACCVC010000208.1 GCA_013698305.1 Chloroflexia bacterium | reverse complement strand
GCATCGAAGTTGCCCAGCTCCCGGTCCAGCACGATCAGGTCGAACTGGCGCAGGCGAAACACTTCGAGCACTTGCAGGCCGTGACTGACGACAGACGTCCAAAAGCCGCCCAGCAAGAGGCCTTCGCCCAGAAACGTGGTGAGCGATGGCTCATCGGTGATGATCAGCACATGAGGTCGCTCATGTTGGCGGCGGGCTTGCTCACGTGGACGGGGAGTATCCGTCATGTTGGCGGTCTTTCCGAGCTGCTGTAGGGTAGTTGTGGGTCATCGAACACCGAACGCGATAGAATCGTAGCGCTTGTGAAGAAATCGATGAGGCGAGGGTCAGCATTTGACCATTGACAGATTACCCGACGCGGCAAGACGACTGGTAAGGAAGTACCTTCAACGCCTTGATCTGTCAATCGATGATCTCTGGGTCACCGCAGACCGAAATGAGTTCCAGCGTTGGCTGGGCCGGAGAGTCTCGGCATCGATTGGCGGCGCATACGTTTTCCTCCCGCTCCCACAAAAACACGCGGTGCTGATCAATCTGGAGCGGATCGACCTGGACCAGCCTCGGGCGCTCGAGATCGTGATAGCCGAAGAGCTGATCCACATGCGCGACTGGATCGATGGCGACAGGCGCGGACATGCGCGCCACGGGTACGATCGGATCGCCACCAGGGTGGTCGATATCACGGGCGCTACATTCGAGGAGGTGCGATCACCTCTCTTGCCAGTCGAGCGCCGCCCATGGCGCTACGTCTACGGGTGCGCTGCGTGCGGCTTGCTGATACCTCGACGCCGCAAGGGTGGGTGGAGTTGCCCGCGATGCGCGCCTCGTTTCGACCGTCGATACCAGCTCGAGATCGTCGAGTACCTGGGTCGGGATGGGCACTGATCCGTGGTGGCAACGTAGACTAGACGTGACCCCTGTTGCTATCGTGGTTCGGGGCACGTTTATTGGCAAGAATGGGGACAAGTTGCGGTTCGCAAAGCTGTTTCTGCGAGGTCTGAAGGACGTCTACGACCAGTTCGTCCTGCTGATGATGGTATCGGTGCTGTGGTGGGTCTGTGTCTTGCTGATCGTGCCAGGTCCGCCCGCGACGGTCGCCCTGTTTCGCATGGCAGATCCTCGCAACCAGAGCGAGCTTCCGGAGCTTAGGGATTTCTTTCGCGTGATCGGCGAGTCGTTCCGGACCGCATGGGCCGTGGCGGCCCTCACCTTGCCGGTGATCATCGTGCTGCTTTGGAACACGCTTTTTTTCCAGGGTGGCGCTTCCTGGTTCACGATTCTGGTGCCGCTCTGGATCGTGATGGTGTTCATCGCCGCCATCCTGATGCTCTATGCGTTCGCCACGGTTGCGACGATGGAGTCAGGGGTGCGGAACGCCTTCCGGGGCGCCACGTTTCTGTTGGTGATGCGACCGTTCGCCTCCGGCTTGCTCATCGTCATCGTCTTTGTCGTGATGGTGCTCCTGGCCGCGCTGGTGTTGCCGCTCATCCTGTTCGGCCCGGCGATTATGGCGTCCGTCATCAATCGCTTTGCGCTCGATGGCTTCAATGTCGAGGTGATCGATCCCAATAGACCAACCCAGGAGCGATCCTCAGAACGCTCGCGCGGAATAGGCAATGACGATGGATTGAAGGGCTGGATCGGCCGGATACGCGGTGACCGGAGAAGGACGAGGTAGTGGGCGATTACGACGGCGATGCGGATCGTGACTATGCCGCAAATCACGGGTTGAAGCCTACCCGCTTTCCGCGAACGTCCCGCCGGCAGGAGCGAATCCGGTCGGTGCTGGCCCGGCGCCAACCTGATCTTTCCGTGGTGCTGGAGGACGTGCATGACCCGCACAACGCGAGCGCCGTGCTGCGCGGTTGTGACGGGGTAGGGGTGCTGGATGTGCATCTCGTGTATGTGCATGAAGAGCCGCCGCGACAATCGTTCGCACGCACCACATCGGCGTCCGCTGCGAAGTGGATGCGGCTGCACTACCATGATTCCATCGACGCCTGCTATGAGGCGTTGCGTCGTGAGGGATTCTGCATCTATGCCACTGCATTGGGACGAGAGAGCGCGAATCTCTACGACCTCGATCTAACCCTCCCGTCGGCGCTGGTCTTCGGAAACGAGATGCGGGGCGTCTCCGACGCAGCGATTTCCGGCGCCGACGCGACTTTGTTCATCCCCATGCAGGGAATGGTTGAGAGCCTCAATATCTCGGTGGCATGTGCAGTGTCGTTGTATGAGGCCATGCGCCAGAGGCGTGCCTCGGGAGGCTATGACCGCCCGTCACTGACTGAGCCTGAGTTGAAAGCGCTCGAAGCGGACTGGCTGCGAAAGTAGGACACCGTTAGACCAGGGGTTCGACCTGCATGCTGGTGGCAAGCTCCATTGGTATGGCGTGCCGATGACCGGCTATGAGCAGGTTCCGCGCATCACCATCGCCTTCAGGCGCGGATTGGCTGACCTCCAGAACGACGCCGGGCACCAGACCGATTTCCGCGAGATACCGAAGCTGTTGTGAGTCACGGTCACTTACCCGCCGAAGTACGGCTCTCGAACCTACCGGAAGCTCAGAGAGCCATACCCATGTGGTGGAAGGAACGTCTCCGAGGCGCGACGGGATCGGGTCGCCGTGCGGATCGAACTTTGGATGGCCGAGCAGTTCGTCCATGCGCGCTTCGAATTCGGTGGAGACGTGATGCTCCAGGCGTTCCGCCTCTTCGTGTACCTGATCCCACTCGAATCCCATGGCTTCGGCCAGATAGAGCTCGAGCAGGCGGTGATGGCGGATAACTTCCAGCGCAATTTTTTCGCCCGATGACGACAGCCGAACCCCGTGATAGCGGTTGTGCTCCACGAGCGAGATTTCCGCCAGGCGCTTGATCATGTTCGTGGCCGAAGGGCCGGAGAGGCCGAGTTCGTTGGCCAGATTGAGGGTCGTTGCGCGTCCATCACCTTGTTGCAGCCGGTAGATCGCCTTGAGGTAGTCCTGCATGGCGACACTGATGCTGGCTCCCCGATCGGTCTGCCTTGCATGATTGTCTCGCGAACCTGATTCGGACATAAGGTCACTCCCGGTTCGACGTTACAGCTTGGCGCAAGCCGTTGATGCACGCTAGCCCAGATCGAATGGCAGGTTCTTGGGCATCTTGCCCTTCTTCGCCATCTGACCGAACTGTCCCATCATCTTCTGCATCTCCTTGAACTGGGACAACATCTGATTGACTTCCTGCCGCTCGCGCCCCGCGCCCCGCGCAATGCGCCGACGCCGGGGATTATTGATTCGCTCTGGGTGGCGACGCTCCCAAGGCGTCATCGAATGGATGATCGCCTCGACTCGCTTGTAGTCATCGTCCGACACCTCCGCCTTGGCGTCCCGAAGCTGCTTGCCGACGCCGGGGATCATGTCCATCAACTGGCTGAGCGGCCCCATCTGCTTGATTTTCTGGAGTTGATCCAGGAAGTCCTCCAGGTCGAACTGGCCTTTCATCATTCGGTCCTGAAGCCGCTCGGCGTCCTCTTCGGTGGTCTGTTCCTGAGCACGCTCCACCAGCGAGAGCACGTCGCCCATGCCGAGGATGCGTCCCGAGAGCCGGTCCGGATAGAACGGTTCCATCGCGTCGAGCTTCTCGCCGGTACCGATGAACTTGATCGGGACGCCGGTGACGGTGCGGATCGACAGCGCCGCGCCGCCGCGAGCGTCGCCATCCATCTTGGTAAGGATCAGCCCGGTGACGTCCAGCGTGTCGTTAAACGCCTCGGCGACGCCGACCGCCTCCTGACCGGTCATCGCGTCGGCGACAAGGAGAATCTCAGAGGGAGATACCGCATTCCGGATGTCGACCAGCTCCTGCATCAGCCGTTCGTCGATCTGCAAACGCCCGGCGGTGTCGATGATGATCGGATTGTGGCCGCGCTCCTGGGCAAACCTGATCGCGTTCTCGGCGATCTTCACGGGTGACTGGTCAGTACCTTCCTGATAGACCGGCATGTCGATCTGGCGGCCAAGCGCCTGGAGCTGGTTTACGGCTGCTGGTCGATACACGTCAGCGGCGACCATGAGTGGGTTGCGTCCCTGTTTGCGAAGGTGCAGGGCCAGCTTGCCGGTGTGGGTCGTCTTGCCTGACCCCTGCAATCCGACCATCATGATGATTTGCGGCGGGCGAGAGGGAGTGTTGAGCGGTACCTGCTCCTCGCCGAGGATCCTGATCAGCTCCTCGTTGACGATGGCGATCGCGGTTTGAGCTGGCGTGAGCGAGCCGAGGACATCCTGCCCCAGGGCACGTTCCTTGACGGCAGCCACGAATAGCTTGACTACCTTGAAGTTGACATCGGCTTCGAGCAGGGCGCGACGGACATCGCGCATCGCGGCGTCGACATCTGCCTCGGTCAGTCGGCCCTTGCGACCGAGCTTGCCGAAGGTGTCGTTGAGACGATCGGAGAGTGTCTCGAACATGAGCTAGAATCCTTCCCCTTCACCGAAGAAGAGCGAGTCGACGTACGTTTCCGGGTTGAACTCGGCCATGTCGGTTGCCCGCTCGCCAGTGCCAATGTAGGCGATGGGAGTGCCGATCTCCTTGGCGACGGAAAAGGCAATGCCGCCCTTTGCGGTGCCGTCAAGTTTCGAGATCATGATGTCGGTGACATCGATGACCTTTGTGAACTCGTTCGCCTGCACCAGCCCGTTTTGACCGGTCGTCGCATCGATCACCAGCACAACCTCCTGAGGGGCATTCGGAATCTGCTTTTCAATAATCCGACGTAGCTTCTGCAACTCCGACATGAGGTTGTGTTTGGTCTGCAAGCGACCGGCGGTGTCAATGATCAGCACGTCGACGGATCGCTGCCGGGCGGCGGTGACGGCGTCGAACACGACCGCTCCTGGATCAGCACCCTGCTCGTGGGCGATGACAGGTACATTGGTGCGTTCGCCCCAGATCTTGAGCTGGTCGATGGCGGCGGCGCGGAAGGTGTCCCCCGCCGCCAGGAGCACTGTGCGTCCAAAGTTTTGGTGGTAGTGCGCGAGCTTGGCGATAGACGTCGTTTTGCCCGTGCCGTTCACGCCAGCCACCAGGATCACAAAGGGCACGCCTCGCTGGAGAATCTTGACCGTGCGGTTTCTGGTCGCAAGCTCGAGCAGCTTGATCATCTCGAGCCGCAGGACCTCGCGGGCGTCGGAGGGGTTGGTGATGCTGTCCTGCCTGATGCGCTCCTGGAGTTCGGCGACCAACTGCTGGCTGACATCCCATCCAACGTCGGCCTGGATCAACAGCATTTCGAGGTCTTCAAACAACTCGTCGTCAAGCTCTGAGCGGTCGAAAAGCCGGGTGATCTCGCGAAAGACCCCACGTCTGGTCTTTGCGAGTCCCTGTTCCATCTGGGCGTCAGGCTCGGACTGACGCTTGAACATACGTCTCAGGATCATAGGTTTACCTTTGAAATGGAGAAGATGTCGAGGTCGTCCAAATGTCTCGTTTGATGCGCCACCCTGCGGAGAAATACCCGTCATTTGGCTCATTCGCAAGTATACAACGGCGTGTTTTCGACGCTCCGGCCCGCGACGGTAGCCCGGATTATTGGTACGATGCCGCCAGGACGACGGGCGTCGTGGGATGATCAGGAAGGACGGACCATGAATCGACGGGAGCTGATGCTGGCCGTCTATGTCCCTACCGTGCTGCTGGCGTTCGCCCAGGGCGTGATCATTCTCTCGCTGCCGTTACTGGCAACCGAGACCAGCGACGTCTACAGCTTCGCCAGCGTCATCGTGGCCGCGGCCGCCTTCGGCACGCTGATCGCCGATGTTCCGACCGGGACGCTCATGATCCGGCTAGGGTTGCGCACGACGATGCTGCTCGGCGCCACCCTCGTGGCGTTCTCGACCATTGCGCTGGCGCTGCCAGTTGGCGCGGAAGCAGCCGTGGCTTTACGCCTGATCGCTGGAGTTGGCACCGCCTTCTGGGGACTCTCCCGATACACCTTCATCACGCAACAGGTTCCAGTCGAGCTCCGTGGCCGCACTATTGCCGGCTTTGGTGGCATCAATCGGGCAGGTGTCTTTGCTGGTCCGCTTGTGGCGGGGTTTCTGGTGCAAACCTTCGGCCTGGATTCCGCCTTCGTATTCTCGGGCGTGTTGGCGTTGTCGGCGCTGGTCGCCGCATGGCGATGGATTCCGGAGGAGGCCAATGACGCCCGTGTCTCATCAGTAGGACATGAAGCGCCAGACCGGGGCGCGATCATGGCAACCTGGGAAGCAATCGAGGGCAAGCGGACAGACGTCCTCTTTGCCTCCCTGGCGCAGATTCTCGCGCAGGTCGTGCGCCAGGGTAGGCTGTTCCTGATACCACTTTACGGGATCGAGGTGATTGGCCTGGATGCGCTCGAGGTCGGGACGATCATGACTGCGTCGGCTGTGCTGGACATGTCGCTCTTCGGTCCCGCCGGCTTCCTCATGGATCGTTTGGGCAGGCGATACGCGACCGTGCCGAGCTTTGGTTTGATGGCGATCGGGATCAGCATGATCCCGTTTTCCAATACCTATCTTGGCCTGCTGATCGCCGCGATGGTGATCGGCGTTGGCAATGGGCTCGGCTCCGGCACCATGATGACCATTGGCGCCGACTTCGCTCCCGCCGGTGTCACCAGCACGTTCCTGAGCCTGTGGCGTTTTGTTGGCGATTCTGGCCAGGTGGCAGGGCCGGTGATCGTGGGCGTTGTCGCGCAGGCCTTCACCTTAAGACAAAGCGCATGGGTCTTGGCGGGTTGCGCGCTCACCTGCTCGTTGATGTTGCTATTGTTGGTGCAGGAAACCCGCATCGACCGCAAGGCCGGTGAAAAGGTCGAGATGAAGCATCCGAAACGAATCGAAGTTCAACAGCAGGAGGGTTGACATCATGCCGCTGGTCGCAGCAGCGATAGCTCCACACGGATTCCCGATTATTCCGGTGCTAAGTGATGACGCGGAGGGAGCGCTCGAAACCAGGAAGCAGATGCAACTCATGGGTTCGACGTTCAAGGAGGTCGGGGTTGAAGCGGTGATCATCTCCGGACCTCATGGCATTCGCGTGGACGGATCGTTCGCGGTCGTCGACGCCGCTCGGGTGGCGGGAACGCTCCGTTGGAATGGCAACTTCGCGGAGGTAAATGCGCCATGCGACCGCCCGCTGATCGACGCACTGGTCAGGGTCGCGACTGAAGATGGGCTGCCCGTCTCACGGGTGAGCTATGCCGGAAATCGGGTCGATCAGGCAGTAGCGCCGCTGGACTGGGGGGTGATGACGCCGATGTGGTTTCTCGGTCACGATCAAAACGAATCGGGAAGTGGAGATGTGTTGGCGCTGGCTCCAGAACCCAACGGCGCTCCGGGCGTGGTGCTGGTCACGCCGTCGCGATCGTTGCCGCTGGCTGCAATGGTCGAGTTCGGTAGAGCGATTGGGCGAGTGTTGGGGGATGATGCTCGCAATGTCGGGTTCATCGCTTCTTGCGATTGGGCGCACACTCATCGCGAGGATGGTCCCTACGGGTTCCACGAGTCTGCGGCGCGGGTGGACCGGGCGGTCGTCGATGCCCTGCGGCGAAACGAGCCCGGAGTGTTGGTCGAGCTTGACCAGCATGATATCGAGACTGCGGCAATTGACGGTCTGTGGCAGACGTTGATGCTCGCGGGAATACAGGAGATTGTGCCATTGACCATCGACGTGTTGAGCTACGAGGCGCCTGCCTACTACGGAATGATCGTGGCGACGGCGATGCCTGATGGACGCTGAGACGCCCGCGCCGCCATCCTATCAACCAACCATGATGCGCGATGTGGCCGCCGACGAGCGTCCACGTGAGCGCCTGCGACGGCTTGGAGAGAGTTCGCTCAGTGCGTCGGAGTTGCTTGCGATTATCCTGAACACGGGAATCAAGGGCGAAAGCGTGCTCACCATGTCGCAGCGGGTGCTCAGGGACGGTGGGGGTCTCCGGGGTCTTCATCGGCTGGACTTCGAAGAGCTTGCCCGGATGCGTGGTGTCGGCGAGTCCAAGGCCAGCAGGGTCAAGGCCGCCCTCGAGCTGGGCAGGCGTCTGGTGGCCGAATCTCCGGAAGAGCGGCTCGTAGTCAATGGACCCGACGATATCTTTCAACTCCTGGGAACGGAGATGGCATCGCTGGAACAGGAACACCTGCGGGTTGTGCTGCTGGATACCCGACATCGCGTGATCTCCGTCAAAACCGTTTATCGGGGAAGCGTCAATCAGGCGCAGGTGCGTATCGGCGAGCTGTTCCGCGATGCGGTACGGGCCAATGCGACAGCGCAGATTCTGGTTCATAATCATCCATCGGGAGATCCCGCGCCGTCGGCGGCGGACATCTCTCTTACAGCGGATGTGGTTCGATGTGGTGAGTTGCTGGACATCGCCGTTCTCGACCACATGGTGATTGGTCAGGGAAGATGGGTGTCATTGAAGCGGCTGGGGCTCGGATTCGCCTCCGATACGTAGCATGTAGAACGGGAACCAACACATGACTTTGGGATTCGGAGTTACCAGCACTATTGATCTGGCGTTGGTCCAACGACTTGGGCCGCGCATCGAGGAGGCTGGCTTCAGCATCTTTTGGTCGAATGACATTCCCGGAGGATCGTCGTTCGATGTGCTGGCGGCCTGCGCAGGCGTCACGTTGGCGATCAAGCTTGCAAACGGGATCGTCCCGATTGATCGAGTTCCGGCGGCAGAGTGGCGAGATCGACTTGATCGAGCGGGTCTGCTCGGGGAACGGATGTACGCCGGGATCGGGAGCGGGCAGCTTTCGAAGCCTCTGGACGTAATGGGCGACGCGGTGTCGGTGATCCGTGAGGACACCGGCCGGCCCGTCATTGTGGGCGCGTTGCGGGCCAATATGCGCCGTTTCGCCGCCGAACAGGCAGATGGTGTGCTGCTGAACTGGCTGACGCCAGAGTTCGCTGCGATACGTCAACAGGAAATGGCTCAGATCTATACAGAGGCGGGTCGAACCGACCCCTTCCTCAGCGCTGCTTTCGTGCGGGTTGCCATCGGTGAACCTGCCATAGATCGCCTTCGCCACGAAGCGGCGAAATACGAATCGTTTCCGAGCTATGCTAAACACTTCGCGGAGATGGGCGTGTCGGCGTTCGATACCGCAATTGCCGCCAACACGGTAGAGGAAGCCGCCGATGGATTGACGCCGTTTCTCCAGCAGTTCGATCATCCGGTGCTGCGGTGCGTGGTGGCAGAGGAAGACGATGACGCCTACCTCCAGTTAATCGAAGCGGGAAAGCTGGCCGTGGAACAAGGATGACACCGGGAGTGGTCCCGCATTGGCGGGTACGTGAATGCTATGCTTGCCCGCATGGCAGGGTGTCCGACCGGGCCACACCAAGACTCTATCGGGTTGAACGTTCAAGTGTGAGCCACCGATCAATGATCGGGAGGGTTTTTCGTGCCAAAACAGATCGGAATTGACCTCGGCACCGCGAATGTGCTTGTCTACCTGCGCGGTCGAGGAATCGTGATAAACGAACCATCGGTGGTCGCGATCTCCGCGCGCGATTCCAAGGTCAAGGCCGTGGGCATCGAGGCTCGAGATATGCTCGGTCGCGAGCCGCGGGACACGATCGAGGTGGTGCGGCCAATGCGAGACGGCGTAATCGCTGATTATGTCGTGACGCAGAAGATGCTCGAGTACTTCATCGGCAAGGCGTGTGGGCGCTTCTCCTTTGTACGTCCGGAAGTCATGATCTGTGTTCCAGCGGGCGTCACGGGCGTGGAGCGGCGGGCGGTGCGGGACGCGGCCCTCAACGCTGGCGCCCGCCGAGCGTACCTGATCAGCGAGCCATTGGCGGCAGCTATCGGCGCGAAGATTCCCGTGGCTGACCCCAGCGGCAACATGATCATTGACATCGGCGGCGGCACAACTGAAGTCGCGGTGATCTCCCTCAACGGCATTGTGGTGGCCCGCTCGCTTCGAGTGGGAGGCAACAAGTTCGATGAGGCGATCAGCAATCACATAAAACGGAAATTCAACCTGCGTATTGGCGAGCGCACGGCGGAAGAGGTGAAAATCGCGATTGGCACCGCGATGCCGCTGGAAGAGGACCTGACGATGGAAGTCCGCGGGCGCGATGAGGTAGCGGGCCTGCCGAGGACGATCCAGATCGGCGCCAACGAGATATCAGACGCGATCACCGAGCCGCTCGAATCGATTATCGGGGCGGTGCGGGCGGTGCTCGAGGAGACGCCTCCCGAGCTTTCCTCCGATATCATCGACAAGGGCATGATCCTTACCGGTGGCGGAGCGATGTTGCGGAACCTGCCGGAACTGCTGACCGAAGTGACCGGCGTGCCGTGCTATGTGGCTGATGATCCACTCTCCTGCGTTGCTATCGGCACCGGACTTGCGCTGGAACATATGGATATTCTTCGAGATAGCCTTGAGGAATCATGATCGGATGGCGAGGCCGCAACGGAGCGCCCGCCGGCGCGTTCAAAGGTGGGAAGCGCGAATGATCGACATACATGCTCAACTAAAGCGACTCAAGGCAGCTGGAATCGTCATGACGATTTTGTCAGTGTTGTTGCTGTCCGCCTGCGGGAGTGGGGACAACGGCGATGAATCCGAGTCGATAGAGGAAACCTCGCTTGGAACCGTCGAGGACGTCGCAACCGTCGAAGCGGATGGGCCTTTGGTAGGTTCACCTTCCCCCGTGGGCGACGATCTAGATGGCTCGCCGGCATCGGAAGACTCGGCATCCCCCGGCGTGAACGTCTCGTCACCCCCCATTTCGCTGCCGACGATGACGCCAACTCTCGTGCCCGTCACGGCCACTCCGACCGTGGACGACTCACTGGCTGGTTCGGCATCAGCGGAGGATGGGGCGGATGCGGCAGTCGGAGACGGCACCGGTGGAGCCGTCCCCATTCCGGGCGACGCCCGGCCTGATACGGAGCAGTCAGTCGACGCGTCGCCAGTGGCATCGCCGGCCAGCACAGTCACCTCGGTGACGAGTTGTACAGTCGCGAGCTATCCAGCCTATACCGGAGCGGACGTTGCGCAGGTCACGACAAAAGAAACAGCCCTCCTGACTGGTCCGGGAGCAGATTGCGAACTGCTTGGCGATCCGATTCCCGTTGGAACACAGGTCGAGGTGTTGAGCGATCCAGTTCAGCGCGAAGGTGACGACCAAAATACCTGGCTAGCAGTGTCCCTCGACGGATCCGAAGGCTGGTTGGCGAGCGACAACCTGGCAGCACCTGGCGCCGGGCAATAGTTGAACGCAGCCGCAACAATCGCCGTTCGCGGCGCCGCGTGGCTCAATCCACGCGCCTGCCAAGAGCGCAAAGGATAGTTCGTGTCCAATCGTTTCCCTCGTGAGAGTGGAGTGCTTCTCCATCCAACATCCCTGCCAGGCCCTCACGGGATCGGTGACCTTGGCGATGCCGCGTTTCGGTTCGTCGACTGGTTGCATGACGCAGGACAAAGGCTTTGGCAGGTGATGCCGCTGGGGCCCACCGGCTTCGGAGATTCACCATATGCGTCGCCGTCAGCGTTTGCCGGGAACCCGATGCTGGTGTCGCTTTCCTGGCTCGGTGGAGACGGCTTGCTGACGGACGAGGACTGGGGCGAACTTCCGCGCTTTTCGGATCGGCAGGTCGATTTCGCACTGGCGGCGCCGTTCAGGCAAGCGATGTTGAAAAAGGCGTTTCATCGGTTTCGACGGGGTGCGGCGTCTCAGTTCCGGCAGCCGTTCACGCAGTTCTGTGCGGAGGAAGCCCGGTGGCTGGACGACTATGCGCTGTTTCAGGCGCTCAAGGGGCGTCACGACGGAGTCGCCTGGACCGATTGGCCCGAGGATGTGCGGCTGCGGCGGGATGATGCGCTGGCGAAAGCCGTGGTGGAGCTTGCGGACGACATCCGGTTTCATCAGTTCGTCCAGTTTCACTTTCGTCGTCAATGGACGGCACTGAAGACGTATGCCAACGAGCGTGATATACGCATCATTGGTGACATTCCGATCTTTGTCGCTGGCGACAGCGCCGACGTCTGGACCAACCAGCGCGAGTTCAAGCTCGACGAAAACGGGCGCACTGTCGAAGTTGCAGGGGTGCCGCCGGACCCATTCTCGGAAACCGGGCAGATTTGGGGCAATCCCGTCTATGACTGGAAGGTGATGCGGGACAATGGCTACCGATGGTGGGTCGATCGCATTCGGGTGATGCTCACGACGGTTGACATTGTTCGGATCGATCACTTCCGTGGGTTTGCCGCCGCGTGGGTTGTGCCGGCTGATGCCGCGAGCGCCGTCTCCGGGCACTGGCAACGGTCGCCCGGTGGCGACGTGTTCGCGGCGGTCCAGCGGGAACTTGGCAGCGTGCCGATCATCGTCGAGGATTTGGGTGTGATCACGCCAGATGTCCTGTCCCTTCGGGACGCCCTGGGCTTCCCCGGCATGAAGGTCTTGCAGTTCGCGTTCGAGAATGATCCATCGAACATGTA
>JACCVC010000183.1 GCA_013698305.1 Chloroflexia bacterium | reverse complement strand
AGCAGTGACGCGCGGCGATTTGCGCCTCCTCGATGGTGAGATGTTCCCAGACGTGCTCGCTGAGGATGTGGGTGAGGGTTCCCGGTTGGGCCACGGTGCGCCAGTCGTCCCAACGGGTGATGTCGAGCTGGTTCTCATGTGTTTGGAGCCAGCCGGGATAGTGCTGGTCCGATGCGCCAACGATGATCCGGGTGGGTGGCTTGTTCGTCATGTCGCCCTATCCAGCGTCCGGTGTATCGCCGTAGACGATCAATGATGTCTCCCGTGCGGCATCGTTGAGTCGTTTGTCGAACGACAGGAAGTACAGACGCTCAAAACCGTCGGCAAACGTGAGCGCACTGGCCAGATGGACAGCGTCGTAGCCGCGCAAAGCATGTTTTTGAGCGAGTTCACCCGCATAACGGGCGATGGGATCGGTGACTTCAAGTGTTGCGAAAGTCGGCCAATCCTGATTGAGGCCGGCAAATGCCTTGTGGAGTCCTTCTTCGTCCAGATCGCCGCCATTCCGTTTCCGGGCAAGGGCTGCACGGGCCTCTGCGTATGCCACGGTGGATGAAGTCACGTCTTCTGATGCCCTAACGGCGGCATGCACTATGTCACGTCCATCCTCAAAGACGTAGAGTTTTACCAGGGCACTGGTGTCCAGGTAAATAGCCAATCCTAGCGCCGGTCTTCGATCACGGCATCAGCGACTGTGCCACTGCCTTCTCGCAACCTGGGTGGGTCTGCGAGACCTTTCGGCTTCACGCCCGGTGGCGGGAAGTGCATGCCAGGGTATTTCTGTGACAGGAATTTCCGGGCCTCCGCCGTTAATGTTTCGCCTCGAAGCTTGATCGGTTCTCCGCTATCCCGTGGTTCCGAACCTTGCTGTGGCGATGTCAGGTGATCGTGTTCCAGGTCCAACGCGTCCTGGACTGCCTCTTCGACCCACTCACTCACCGATTTGTCGCTGCTCGCCGCGGCGATCTTCACCTGCCGTCTCAACTCTGGTTCCACGTCCGCCGTCAATCGTACCCTCGCCATGATGACCTCCTTACACCGTGGTGATTTGGTGTCACGGTGTGTTGAAAGTATAGCGTTCACTCCGATCTTCAAGCATCGCACCACTCATTAAATTGCCGCGTCGGAGCTCGATCCCATTCACGGCGCCTCGTCGCCTCGTGCCTGGCGCTGGCCAGGTAACCCATTCTCGTAGAGAACCTTGCCGTCCAACTTTTCGCCAGATCACGTCCTCAACCATTGGCTTTCCATGTGCTCCAGACGTGCCACAATGTTTTCGCCTGAGTGCTGATGCTGGGCGTAGTGCTACGCATCACGTTCGCCTACAGGAGGAAGTATGTCATCGACCCGACTCTTGATGCTGGGTGTACTGCGCCTGCTGCAACCCGCGCATGGGTATCGAATTCGGAGACAGCTCGAGTCTTGGCAAGCGGACGAGTGGGCAAACGTCGCATTTGGCTCGATCTATTTCTCTCTCAGGAAGATGGAACAGGAAGGGCTTGTACAAGCCGTCGCGCCGGAAGAACCCGCTGAGCGGAGGGGTCGAACGTCATACGTCGTCACTGATGTTGGAGAACAGGAGTTCCACCGATTGCTTGAGGAGCAATGGTCCGCTCGGGAACCGATCGTCGACCCGTTCATGGCGGGCCTAGCCTTCATGCAATCGGTATCCCGATCCCAAATTCTCGATTATCTTCGCGCACGGCGAAACGCTGCGCTCACTGAGGCCCAAGAACTTGAAAACAATAGCAAACTGGCCTCACCACCCCACGTTGCCGAGCTGTTGCTGCTGCCGGCTAGTCGGCTCCGCGCAGAGGCTGCGTGGGCTGACGCCGCAATCATCAAGGTCGAGCGTGGCGAATTGCCCTGATCACGTGAACCCTACCTAACCCGATTGACAAACGAATATACAAACTTGTATGTTTATCCTGCTCAGCGTCGAGAGGCTTGTAGCATTAATCAACGATCTTCAAACCTCGTCGTCTCCTGACAATCTTCTTTGATCAAGCTGCGACAAGAGGATCGTAGAGGAAGGGCCAGACCAAGAGCCGGCCTTTGGGGCCAAAAGCACCTGATAGACTCGACTGGCATTCGAGTAGTCGTCGTCAATGTAGTGGAGGCCACGATGCCAATGTCACCGCAAACCGAACTGAACCGCGGTGCTCCATGCCCATGATTACCGCCACCGATCTGGTCAAGGATTTCACTCGGACCCGGCCGGTTGAGGGACGCTTCTCGACGGTGCGCACGCTCTTTACGCGCCAACAGGAGACGGTCCGCGCGGTCGACGGCGTGACGCTCTCGGTTGACGAGGGCGAGATCGTCGGCTACCTCGGTCCCAACGGCGCGGGCAAGTCCACCACGATCAAGATGCTGACCGGCATTCTCGTGCCGACCTCGGGCACTGTCGAGGTCGCGGGCATGGTGCCGTGGCTTAACCGCGAGGCCAACGCGATGAACATCGGCGTCGTGTTCGGGCAGCGGACCCAGCTCTGGTGGGCGCTGCCGCTGGAGGAGTCGTTACGGCTGATCGGCCGGATGTACCGGATGCCGGAGGACGGATACCGCAAGCAGCTCGCAATGCTGACCGAACTGCTCGACATGGGGCCGTTCCTCAAGACACCGGTGCGGCAGCTCAGCCTCGGACAACGAATGCGGGGCGACCTGGCGGCGGCAGTGATCTACCAGCCGCCGATCCTGTTCCTGGACGAGCCGACGGTTGGGCTGGACGTGGTCGCCAAGGAGCGTATCCGCACCTTCATCGAGGAGATTAACGCCGAGCGCAACACGACGGTGCTGTTGACCACGCACGACCTCGACGACGTCGAGCGGCTGTGCCGTCGGATCATCATCATCGACCAGGGCCGGGTGCTCTTCGACGGCGAGGCCGCCGATCTGAAACGCCGGTACGCGCCGACGCGGCTGGTCGACGTGACCGTCAGCGGCGACGGGATCGACGCGCTCGCCCAGGCGGTGCGGGACCTGCCAGTAGGCGTCGAGGTGACGTCCCACGACGGCATGAAGGCGTCGTTCGAGGTTGCGCCGGAGCGGGTGGCGGTAAGCGAGGTGATTGCCGCGATCTCGGCGCAGGCGCCGATAGTGGATATTTCTGTAAGTGAACGGGAGATGGACGGCATCATCCGGGAGATCTACGAGGCCCGCGAGGTCACGCGATGACGGCGCTCGACCTGCGAAATCCGGGTCTGCGCGACATCTTCCGGATGGGCGTGCGGCGGGTCTACGCCTACCGGATTTTTACCTACCTCGGCGTGGTCGTCATTCTGCTGCAACTGCTGCTGATGCGAGCGATCTGGCAGGCCGTGTACGGCGACCAGCAGTCGGTCGATGGGGTGCCAATCGAGACGATGGTGACGTTTCTGACCGTGACCGCACTGCTGGGATTCATGCTGCGCCCGACGATAAGCGAGGAAATTCACCGGCGGATCGACCAGGGGCAGGTCGCGGTCGACATGGTGCGCCCGGTTGGATTCGTGCGGCAGATGATCGCGCTCAGCGTCGGAGAGGCGGCGGGACGCTGGTTGGGACTTGTGCTGGTCGTGCCGGGGTTACTGGTGATCGGGTCTCTGGCGCCACCGTCACCGGGAGCACTTCTGGTCTTCTTGCTGAGCCTCATAATGGCCTATGTGGTGAGCATGTTGATCTGGCTGCTGGTCGGCCTGTCGGGATTCTGGCTGATTGACGCCAGCGGCATGAAATCGATTGTAGGGGTAGTCAGCAGCTTTCTCGGCGGCTCTACAATCCCGCTTTGGTTCATGCCGGAACCCCTGCGGATCGTTGTCGAGCTGTTGCCGTTCCAGGCGATCTACTTCCTGCCGGCGTCGATCTACGTCGAGCAGGCGCAGGGGTCAGGGATGTGGCGGGCGCTGGGCATCCAGGCGTTTTGGACGGTTGCCCTGTGGCTCGTCGCCGCGTGGACGTGGCGGCGGGCGCAGAACCGGCTCGTGGTGCAGGGAGGGTAGGCCGATGATGCGCCTGAGCGGGATCAACCCGGGACTTCGCGACATCTTTCGGATGGGCGTGCGCGAGATCTACGCATACCGGATCTGGCTCTACCTGGGCGTGTTCCAGGCATTGTTGCAACTGGTGCTGTTGCGCGCCGTCTGGCAGGCGGTGTATGGCAACCAGGATTCGGTCGACGGGGTGCCGATCGAGACGATGATTACCTATCTCACGATTGTGGGCTTGCTCGAGCACATCACCCGGATCGACATTGCCAACGAGATTCACGAGCGCATCGATCAGGGTCGGGTCGCGGTCGACATGGTGCGCCCGGTGGGTTTCGTGCGCCAGATAGTGTCCCTCAGCCTCGGGCAGTCGGCCGGCACATGTATGTCAATCGTCGTGGTGATTCCAGGTATGATCCTTTTTGGCTCGCTGTCGCCGCCGTCGTCCGGCGCGCTGCTCGCCTTTCTCCTGAGCCTCATAATGGCCTATGTGGTGAGCATGTTGATCTGGCTGCTGGTCGGCCTGTCGGGATTCTGGCTGATCAATGTCTCCGGAATGCGGGCGGTGATCTGGGTGGTCGGTGGTTTCCTGGCAGGATCGTTGATACCGGTCTGGTTCATGCCGGGGCCGTTGCGGACGGTGGTGGAGGTGCTGCCGTTTCAGGCGACCGCGTTTCTGCCCGCGTCGATCTATGTCGAAGAATCACAGGGAGCGGACATGTGGCGGGCGCTGGGTATTCAGCTGTTCTGGATTGTGGCGCTCTGGGCTGCCTCGGCGTGGACCTGGCGGCGGGCTCAGAGCCGGATCGTGGTGCAGGGAGGGTGAGATGACGCTGTTCTCGATCTGCTGGCACAACATGCTCGCCTCGGTCCGGGGCGAGATGCAGTATCGCGCCAGCTTCATCATGAGCCTGATCTTCGGTTTTCTGTTCCAGACGGTCGGCTTCATCTTCGTCGCCGTGATCCTGACCCGGTTCGAGGCGGTCGGCGGCTGGGGACTGTGGGAGGTCGGCGTGCTGTACGGCATCCGTCTCACTGCGCACGGCCTTTGGGTGGTATCGGTCAACCAGCTGTTCCGGTTCGACCAGATCGTGCAGGAGGGGGAGTGGGACCGGTTCCTGATCCGACCGGTGCCGATCTGGGCGCAGCTGATGTTCACGCAGTTTCGGATTCCGCCGCTGGGCGACCTGATCTCCGGGCTGTTCCTGCTCGGAATCGCGCTGCCTCGGGTCTCCATCGACTGGAACGCCGGGCTGGTCGTGTTTCTGGCGCTGGCGATCATCGGGGGGGCGCTGATCGACGGGGCGTTCCAGCTGGGGTCGGCGGCGTTCGCGTTCCGGTTTCTGATGACGCTGCCGCTGCGGATCGTGTTCGACGACCTTCAGGGGCGATTCGGAAGCTACCCAGCGTCGATCTACGACCGACCCTTGCGGGCGTTCATGACCTGGATCGTGCCGATGGCGTTCATGGCGTGGGTGCCGGCGACCGTGCTGCTGGGCAGGACGGCGGAGTTGCCGTTCCCGGAGTGGGTGGCGTGGGCGTCGCCGATGGTTGGATTTGCGCTGATTTCAGGAGCCGTCTGGCTGTTCGTGTCGCAGTCGCGGCACTACCAGAGCGCGGGGCATTGAATGAAAGCCACCGGCCCATGTTTCGGCCCGTTCAGTGTCGTCCAGTGCCCATGTCGAACGAGTGGATCAAAGAAGTCGAGAGCACCCAATCTTCGATCTTCGGCATCTTCTCGAGGAAGACCACCAAGTTCCAGCCCATCCTACGGTCCAGGAATCCGGCAGGCGGCACCAGAATGCCCTGGGCTGGCGTCGCCCGCCTGATGCGATCTGCGAGAAGGCGAGTTGTGTCGAGCGAGCCAAAATGGACTGGATGCCACATGTCATCAACGCCGTATCTTTCCGAAACTGACGAGTCGCACAGGTCGACCACTCCACCGTCCAGACGGAGTCGCAGGCGGTACATATCACGCTCGACGATCCTCAAAGGCATGCCTGGTGACATCCTGTCCCGCACATGACGGGTGTACTCGTTCCAGGCGATGTCAACGTCCTCGGCCAGGTACAGCGTTCGGGACCCGGCGAAGTTCCATCGGTTGTTTGGGCTCTTGTCAGCGTGAGAAAAATCAAGTACGTCCGCACCGTGCGGCACCAGGCGGTAGACCGATCCAATCCACCGCCGATCAGGTTCTGTCTCCGATGTCACCATCAGAGACCGAGGTAACCTTCATACAGGCTGGCAAGTTCTCCATACACCGTCTCGGCCTCTCCGGCTTCTACCAGCTCGATCCCCGACCGGTTGCCGAACACCGGCTGCGGAGAGGTCATGAAGATGTGCAAGCCTTCCCGCGTGAGCGACTCGAGTCCCAGATCGACGATGTTCTGGAGCTGGACCAGTACCTGGACCAGCCAGCGGTTGGACGGAAGTTGTTGCTGATCCTCCCACCGGGCGACCGTGCGGGAACTGACATCGAGCACACGCGCCATGCGCTCACGCGAGACGCCGAGATCGTGTCGGATGGCGGCGACGGAGAGCGGGCTTTGCCGGATCGATGCTCGGTCGTTGAGTTGACTGAAGATTGAGAGGGCCATCATGACCTCCATGTGTCATGACAAATATCACACTTCTGCGTAGAGTGTATCATGGCCATGCGTATTTGACACGACCGACATAACCGTCGAGGAGTGAGCCAATGCAGCAATACCTGCGACGAACGTTGCCGCTCAAGTTTGCTGTGCTCGCTGGGCCGAATCCGGACGACGACCTGGCGTTCCGGAGCGACAACCTTCAGATTCTGTGGAACTGCTCGGATGAATCATGGGCGGATCCGGGCCAGCATTATCATCGCGAAAGTGACGAGGTTTTCATCGTGCTGAAAGGCTCGCTGGATGTCGAGGTTGGTTAAGAGCAGTTCACGGTCGAGGCAGGTGAAATCTGCTTCTTTCCGGCGGGAGTCTTTTACGCCATTACCGGTGCTCACTTCCCTATAGAGGCATTTGTGATTCGAGTGCCTGCGACGAATGACAGGGTGTATCGGGGCGATCCGGAACCGTAGCCGGTTCAGGACGACGGTAGCTTCATCGTCTTCTGGTTTGTCAGGTTCCCGCTCAAGCTTGGAGCGATTTGCAAGTTCGTTGTACACGCAATACGTCCGCGCCGCACCAGGGACGAAGCAAGAGGCGTCGAGGGTTAAGGCAATCCCAGGCGAAGGTTGTGCTTCTGCAGCAACTCGGGCATCTGCTCCATGTGGAACGTGAGACTGTACCGGCTCGCAAGCTTGGCCAGCGCCGCGAAGTCGGGTTCTCCTCCGACCGGCCAGGCGTTGACAACGGCCGCCAGCTCGTCGAAGTAGCGTTCGAATCCGGCTGGTGAAATGATCTCGATGAACCGGACAGGCTGCGTTCCCGCGTTCCAAAACGTATGCGGCAGACCACGGGGCTTCAAGATATAGCTGCCAACCCCCGCCTGGAACTCATGATCGCCGATCTTCATGCCGAGCTCGCCTTCCAGCACATACGAAA